>DATECF010000048.1:0-3010 GCA_035287045.1 Gemmatimonadales bacterium
GTCTGCCATGTGCGACCGTAGTACGGGACGCCCCAGATGATCTTGCTGCCCGGCATGAGCGACAGAAAGTCATCGACCGAATCGGTCACGTCGAGGATGTACGGCGATTCCAGGGGCGCCACGCCGCCCGCCCGGGACGATCCCGACCAACTGTAGTCGTAGCCCATTACGAAGAGCGCGTCAGCCGCCCCGTCAGCGGTCAGTGCGGCCACGTCATAGCCGGTCGACCACGTGGCCGCTCCGGCCGTGGTATCGACGGTCAGGTACGACCCCGCACCGGCGGCCACCAGCCCCGCCTTGAGCTGTCGCACGAAGCTGGTGTACTGGTCACGCTGTGGCGTGAAGACCGGCTCGAAGTCCAGGTTGACGCCGTCCGCATTGCGGTCACGCACGGCCGCCACGATGTTGTTGATGAGGACCGCGCGTGCGCCGGCATTGCCGAGGAGAGCGGCCTGCTCCGCGCCGCCATCCCAGGCCATCATGGTGATGGTCAGGACAACTCGCACGCCCCGGGCGTGGGCCGCGTTGGTGACATTCGTCATGGCGCTCGAGTTCCAGCCGCTCCAGCCGGCCGTTGGCGCCCCGCCGCTCGAAGTCGCAAGGCTTCCGTCAGAGCGCGCTGCGACTCCGAAGTAGGCGATGGTGGTGACAAGCTGGTATTGCATCCACTGCAGCTCGGCGTCGCTCAGCATCCAGTAGGGTAGGAATCCGAATACTTCCTTCCGCATGCCGTTCGGCAGCGTTGTCGCCGCCAGCGTGGCGAACGCGGCGCCGGGAGTGGCAAGACCGAGCGAGTAGACCGTGGTGTCAGGGCCGGGCGCGGTGGACAGGGATGCGACGTTTCGACCGATTGGCTGCGGGCGGCCTCCGGGGGCAAAGGCGGGACGGTCGTTGCCGTGCTCGGCCAACATCTGGGCCTGCACCGACGACTCCTGGACCCATGCCGGCTTGATCGGCAGCACCTTGCCGTTCGGGAGGGTGACGGGACCGTCCCCACGAAGCGGGGGCACCACCGACGTGGAAGGCGTGGGGGAGGTCGGTCCGGCGGCAAGCACGCCGACCGGCACTGAGACCGCGCCAGTGATGACCGCCGTCAGGACCGCGATTACAAAGATTCGACGCTTCATCTCTTGGACCAGCAGCAAGTTCAGATTGCGCGGCGTGGACTATCCGCCCAACCGCTCCGGTCACCACCGTACCGATCCACACTGGCTCGTACCATGGTACGAATGGGGTCCACTGTCGGCGGCAGTGCGCCGGACGTCGACCTAGTTGGAATACAGGAACAGCGCGCTCGACTCTTGCAGCCAGTAGCCGGCCCAGATGCCGTTGGTAACGTAGAACCAGGACCCCGACTGGTTGGCAATCGTGGTGCGGGTGCTGGTGTCGGCGCCGGAGTCGGTCAGCAGGGTATAGCTCTTCTGGGCGGTCGCCGCGCCGCTGCTGCTGAACTTGTAGCCGGTGTGCGTGCCGGCCTTAAAGACCAGCGCGGCAGGTGGGCTGTAGGTGGTTGCGCCGGGCGGGGTGGCCGGGGTCGCCAGAGGAGTCCCGGTGCCGCCTTCGGGCTTCGCAAGCGGATTGCCGGCAAAGGCGAACAGATAATCCGAGCTACCGCCTCCCCAGCGCGAAGTGCGCTGGATCCAGATCTGGGCGTTGCTGACATCGGGGTGCGCGAACTGGCGCTGTGCAGCCTCGTCGTAGCCCTGGCCCGCGCGCGTGATGTCCGCGTACGTCAGCGAGGGGTTGCGCAGGATCGAAGTCACGAGCCAATCGGTCCCGAGGTCGCTGGCGTAGTAGGCCGATGCGCCGGCGGCCAGCGCCGGGTACGAGTAGTTGCGCACGCGCTCATAGGCTACCGACTCGGTTGCGGGCGTGTCCCACGACTCGCCGGCGCCAGGGGCGTAGCAGGCGTTGCCGTAGATCATCACCCAGTTCGGGGCGGGGCTGATCCCATCGGTGTTTGTGCTTCCGCCACAGTAACTCCACTGCGCGGCGCCGTCGGAGCTGGTGAGCGTGCCGAGGATGGCCTTCTCGCCGCAATAGACCATGGTGCTGGACCAGTTGTCGCCGTCGCCGACACCGGCGGTCCGGTTGAGGCCCCAGCCGTTGACCCGGTCGCGGTTCTCGG
Source organism: Gemmatimonadales bacterium (assembly GCA_035287045.1). GTDB lineage: Bacteria > Gemmatimonadota > Gemmatimonadetes > Gemmatimonadales > GWC2-71-9 > JACPAP01. The sequence continues at coordinate 2,129 of DATECF010000048.1, forward strand.
TACTGCTATACGGACTCGGGTAGCCGTTGCCGTGGCCCATGTAGATGACGATGTTGGCCCCGTTCACCGCGGCCTTGACGTTGGCCCAGGTGGCGTTCGGCGAGTAGACCTTGACGACCGTGGCACCTGCGGCTTCGGCGGCCGCCGCGGTCCGGTCCGCGTCCTGGCGGTAGTTGTCGGTCCCCGCTCCGACCGGACCAACGATGATGACCACCTTCTGCGGTGCCACCACGGCCGCGGCAGGAACTGCAGAGAACACCGACGCAGTCAGCATCAGGGCGGCGATGGCGGCGACACGGAAGCGGTATGGCAACGGTTCGTCCTCGTGCAGGGCGCTGCCGATGCGCGGTACCAGGCGGCAGTGCTCCAGCCCGAACCGTACGGGTGGCACGGTCGAATGCCCATGCCTCGATGGTCAGAATCGGTCGCGACGATGGGGCCATGTGCGCGCAGGCAACCCCCCTTGCGCGCACCGGCGCACGCTCGGCCGCGGGCACGACCTAGTCCTGCGTGAAGGCCAGGATCACCAGCAGCCGGTCGGTCTGCTCAAAGTCGAGAGCGGGGCGCAGGAAGGCGGTCTCGGTGAGCGCGTTCGCATCCTGTTGCAGCGCAACGACCGTGCCGATCAGCAGACCCTGTGGATACGGGCTCCGCGCCGTAGCGCGACCGTCCTCGCTCAGTACGAGGCCGGCGGTGATGATCGTGTCGCCGACAGCGAGCGCGTCGGTGACGCGCACCTGGACCATGACCAGCTGACCGCCCAGTTGGCCCTCGACGAGACCGAGGGCGCGGGTCTGCTGATCCAGCGCGACCACCCGGGAGCGCGTGTCCACCACCAGGCGCACCGTGGCGGTGTCGCGCGCGACGGCCACCACGGTCCCC
>DATECF010000049.1:0-6164 GCA_035287045.1 Gemmatimonadales bacterium
TCCGCAAGGTCGCCTGCGGGAACCGGACGTACGTCCTCCGCCGGTTCGCAGACGGCATTTTTGCGGTGTACGACGAAGCCGGCAAGCTCCTCGCGGGATGGCCCCTCACGGCGGTCTGGCCCGACCAGCCGCTTACCGCCCGAACCGACGAAGACTGGTGCGCGCTCATCCGCGGGATCTACGGTCACTGATCCTTGCGTGAGGGGTCGGCCTCCGTCACCTTGCAGCCCTGGCGCCCGTAGCTCAGGTGGACAGAGCAACGGCCTTCTAAGCCGTGGGTCGGAGGTTCGAATCCTCCCGGGCGCACCTGCGCCGCGACTGCCCCCGCCAACCATGAGGAATGCCGTGCGCTTGTTCGCGACCCTGGCCGCCGCTGGCTGCCTCTCGGCCAACCTCCCGTGCAGCACCCACGCCCAGGGTTCCCCGGCTCCCAACGGCGCGCCCGCGCGGTTCAGCCCCGACGGCCGGCTCGAAATCGCGGCCGTCTTGGCCACGTCGCCGATCGTCGTGGACGGCGCCCTCGACGACCCGGTCTGGGAGCAAGCGGAGCCGGTAGGGAACTTCGTGCAGGCCGAACCCGATGAGGGACGCCCGGCCAGCCGGCCCACCACCGTGCGAATCGCGTTCGACCACGGCCACCTCTACGTCGCCGCGTATTGCTCCGACGATCCCACCCACCTGGTCGTCACCGAGATTCGCAAGGATTTCGGGCGCGAAGCGCAAGACGGCTTCGAAGTCATCCTCGACACCTTCGGTGACCGGCGCAACGGCTATGTCTTCGCCACCAACCCGGCGGGCGCCCGTGCCGACGAGCAGGTCACCAACGAGGGGCGCGACGTCAACACCAGCTGGGACGCTCCCTGGACGGTCCGCACCAGGCGGGTGCCCGACGGCTGGACCCTGGAGATGGCGATCCCGCTTCGCTCGCTCCGCGCCCGGGAGGACGGCGGCAGCTGGGGGATCAATTTCAGCCGCCGGATCCGGCGGAACAATGAGGTGACGTACTGGGCCCCCATCCCCCGCGCCTACACCCTCGCACGCCTGTCCCTGGCCGGGAATCTCGCGGGACTCAACGCGGCCGGCCGGGGCAGGGACCTGCGCGTCACCCCGTACGTGGCCGGCGAGACCGTCCGTGAAACCGGCGGCCCCGCGTTCGACCAGCGGGGAGACGCCGGCCTGGACCTCAAGTACGGACTCACCAAGGGGCTCACGCTCGACGTCACGGTCCATCCCGATTTCGCGCAATCCGAGGCGGACGTCCAGCAGGTCAACCTCACCCAGTTCAGTCAGTTCTTTCCAGAGAAGCGGGACTTCTTTCTCGAGAACTCGGGGACGTTCTACATCGGCGACACGCCGCGGAACCGCCGCGTCTCGCTGACGCCCAACGTGGACGAGGACTTGCTGCTGTTCTTCAGCCGCCGCATGGGCCTCGCGCCCGACGGCCGGCGCATCGGCATTGACGGTGGCGTGCGCCTCACCGGGCAGGAAGGCGGCTTCCAAGTCGGCGCGCTGGCGCTCCGTACCCGGGGCCTGGATAGCACCATTCCCGGCAGCGACTACGCGGTGATGCGCCTGCGGCGCAACCTCTTCTCCAGCTCGGACGTCGGGGCCATCTTCATGATGCGCTCCGGCGTGGATGACCGGGGCGACTACAACCGGGTGTATGGCGTGGATGCCAACATCCGCCTGTCAGGCCGTTTAGACTGGAGCTCGTACGTCGTCAACTCCGAGGCCCCCGGCGTCTCGGGCGAGCGACACGCCTGGTTCTCCTCACTCAACCGCGAGGGCAACTTCCTGCACACCAAGGCCGGCGTGCTCTGGATTGGCGACGACTTCAGCGACGAGCTCGGCTTTCTGCGACGGACCGGGGTCACGAAATGGCTGTTGGACACCGGCATCCGGCCCCGGCTCGCGAGCCTCAGGCGCCTCGGCGTCCGGGAGATGCACCCGCACGTGGTGTGGGACTATTTCACCGATCACGATCTGCACCGAGTGGCCAAGCAGTTCCACAACGGGTACACCTTCTTCCTCAACAACGGCGGCTACGGTGAGCTGTCCGTCAACATGAAAGCGCAGTTGCTGAGCGGCGCGTTCACGCTGGACCCCTACGTCGCGCCGCTCCCGCCCGACTACTACAGCTGGACCGAATACCAGCTGCGGTTCACCTCGGACGAAAGCCGGGCCTTTTCGGTGGGCCTCACCGGCATCACCGGCGGGTTGTGGAACGGGACCCAGCGGACCGTGAACGGCACGTTGACCGTGAAGCCCTCGTACCAGTTCCGGGCCAGCCTGGGCATGCAACGGACCTCGGGCAGGCTGCCCGGTGGCAACTTCGTGCGCGCCATCTGGACAGGCCGGGCGAATTATTCGTTCACCACCAACATGTTCGCCGACGCGCTCACGCAATACGATGCCGAACGCAACCGGCTCAACCTCAACGTCCGGTTCAACCTGATCCACCACCCGCTCAGCAACCTGTACGTGGTGTGGAACGAGCAACGCTTCACGACCGATGCATCCCTGGACTTCCCCAATGGGGCGCCGCTCCCCGGCCGCAGCATCACCGTGAAGCTGACCCACATGTTGGCCCTCTAGCGGCCCATGCTCGCCGCCATCGCCGCCGCCCTGTCAGCCCCCCAGGCCCCACCGCCCCTCGCGCCCGTGGCGCCCACCGAGGCCGCCGCGACCGCCGCGGATCCCGCCTTTGCCGGGGACGGGCGGCTCGCCGTGAGCGCGCGCGGCGACCTGTGGGTCCTGGCCGGAGGCGAAGCGGGGCATTGGATCCGCATCACGTCCGGTCCCGCCTCAGACCGCCAGCCGGCATGGACCCCGGATGGCTCGGCCCTGGTGTTCACCTCCGATCGCTCCGGCACGTTTGACCTCTGGCGAGTGGGCGTGGGTCCGGCGGGAGCCACCGGGGAACCCGAGCGCCTCACCTCGGCGCCGGAGTGGGAAGGCGAACCCACGGTGGGCCCGGTTGGCGACATCGTGTTCGTCCGCGGCGCGGGCCCCATGGCGCGCCTGGTGCGCCGGGGCGCGGACGGCGTCGAGCGCCCGGTGACGCGCGGCCGGGATGGCGCGGAGCGGTGGCCGGCGCACGCCCCCGATGGTCGGCGCCTGGCGTACGTCACCAGCGGTGAACGTGGCGCGGCGCTGCGGCTGCGCTGGCTGGATGGCGACTCGACCACCGTCGTCCTCCGGAACCGGCCCGCGGAGCGGCCCAGGTGGTCGCCGCAGGGCGACCGTCTCGTGTTCGCGGCCCGCGGCGGCTCGCCGGGGACGTGGATTACGCCGTTGGACGGCGAATACGTCAACCTCGTGGCGAACCAGGCAGCCTCCGCCGCCTGGGCACCGGACGGCAACGTCCTCGCGCTGGCGGAGCTTGCCCCGGCGGACGGCGGCTACAACGGGGATCCGGATCGCGTCGGGAGGCGAGATCTCGTGAATCTCGCCGGCGATGGCCGACTATGGTTCGTCGCTGCCCCGGAGCCGCCCAACGCCGCGGCGCGGGGCGGCCCACCTGTCCCCCTCGACCGCGCCGCGGTCAACGGGGATGCGTTCGACCGCATGTGGGAGCGGACCGCCAACACCTATTTCTCCCGGTCGGACGACGCGCCCCGCTTCACCGGTTGGGAGCTGCTCCGGGCGACGTATCGGCCGCGGGCGCTGGCCGCACGATCCGACGACGAGCTGGCGACGGTGCTCTACGAGATGTGGCGGAACCGACCGCCCCTGGCCCGGCCGGCTGCCGGGCGGGCCGCCGTATCCAGCGCCCATCCCATCGCCACCGCGGCCGGCCTCGAGATGCTGCGACAAGGCGGCAACGTGGTGGACGCCGCGGTCGCCGTGTCGTTCGCGCTGGGCGTGGTGGAGCCGGACGCCAGTGGGATCGGCGGCTATGGCCAGATGCTGATCCAGGTCGGCTCTCTCGCCGCTCCGGCGTTGATCGAATTCATGACCCGAACACCGGAGGACGCCGGCCTGTCCAACGCGCACCTGCGGGAGGGGGGCAATCTGCCCGATGACGGGCCGATCCTGGCCAACGTGCCGGGGGCCGTGGCCGGGATGCACTTGGCGTGGGAGCGATTCGGAAGCGGCAAGGTGACCTGGGCCGACCTGGTGGCCCCCGCCATTCGCGCGGCCGAGGAAGGCTTCCCGGTCAGCGATGGCCTGGCGACCACCCTGCGGGTGGAGCGGGAGCACTTTCTGAAGTACCAGAGCAGCCGGGCCTTGTTCTTCCCGAACGGGCAACCCCTGAAGGCTGGCGAGACCCTGCGCAATCCGGATCTGGCGGGCACGCTCCGGGCCATCGCCGACAGCGGCGCCGGGGCGTTCTATCGGGGAGGGGTCGCTCGGCGTTTGGTCCGGGACCTGCGAGGGCAGGGCAATGCCATGCGCCTCACGGATCTGGCGCGCTACTACGCCGCCGAGCGCGAGCCCGTATCCGGCAGCTATCGGGGGTACACCGTCTTTTCGAGCACGCCTCCCAGCGCCGGCGGCGCCACGCTCGTGGCTCAGCTCAACCTGCTCGAGCAATTCACTGCCGTGCGCCCGTATCCTGATGACGCACCCACGCTCCATGCCATGATCGAGGCGTGGAAGCTGGTGCCGTCGGGGCGCGGGCGCATCGCGGACCCCGGGCTCTGGCCGGTCCGGACGGACGCGTTCGTCAGCAAGGACACCGCGCGCGCCCGCTGGCGGTGTTTCGAGCCCGAGCGGGCCCTCCGCCCGGCCCACCTTCGTGGCGACACGTTGCGGTGCGGGACGTCGGCCACGGTGGTCCCCGAGCCGGCCGAGGCCACCTGCGACGCGGGCGCGGAGGACCATTGCCACCAGGCCGGCACCACGGCGTTCGTGGTGGCCGACGCGGACGGCAACGTGGTGGCGGTGACCCAGACCCTTGGCACCTGGGGCGGCAATTTCTACGTGACGCCGGGCCTTGGGTTCTTGTACAACGACAAGCTGGGATCGTACGGGGATGACCCGGCGCAATACGGCGCGCGTCTCCCCAACGCCCGTCATGGGTCGAGCCTGGCACCGACGATCGTTTTCCACGGCACGGGGACCGGGCGGCGAGCGGTGCTGGGGACGGGCGCGGCGGGTAACGCGTGGATCACGTCGGCGGTGTACTCGATCGTGACCGGCGTAGTGGACCAGCGGCTGGACCCGCAGCACGCCGTCGAGCTGCCGCGGTTTCTCCTGTCCCAGCGCCGGGCGGCAGCGGACCGGTCCAGTGGGTTCACGGTCCAGGTGGAAACGGGGATGGCACCGGCTGTCCTCCGGCGGCTGGAGGCCCTGGGGAACCAGGTCCAGCCCATTTCGCTGGGCGGCGAGCTGCGCATGGGATACGCCGCGCTGGTGGTGGTGGGGGCGGGGAGGGCGGTGGCGGGTGCGGATCCCCGTCGCTCAGGCACGGCGGGGGCGGTGGGGTGTGGGGGCAAGGAATCGGTGGGCTGCCAACTCGATAGCTACCCTCGGTAAGACCGGCAGGCCGCGGTTTTGGCAGGTTCCGACGAAGTCCTGCAAATCCGAGTGCTGCAAGCCCTTGACGCCTCTCACGCAGTGGTCTACAATTCTGTGCTCGCCGGGAATCTCTGTGATTTCCGGAGTTCGCTCTTTGATAACTGACGGTTGGAGATGTGAGGAGTGCGGTCCCGTTCAAGCGGTGGGTGTTCGGACATCCATCGCGAGGGATTGATACTTCCGAAGTTTTGTCCGGACGATCAAGTCGTTCGGTCGGAGCTTATGACGAATTCTCTTCGGAGAGTTTGATCCTGGCTCAGGACGAACGCTGGCGGCGTGCCTAACACATGCAAGTCGTACGGGGCCTGGGGGCAACTCCAGGTTCAGTGGCGGACGGGTGCGTAACACGTGAGCAACCTACCCTGCGGTGGGGGATAGCCGGCCCAACGGCCGGGTAATACCGCGTACGTCGCCGGAGTCGCATGGCTCTGGCGGGAAAGCGGCCGCAAGGTCGCGTCGCAGGAGGGGCTCGCGGCCTATCAGCTAGTTGGCGAGGTAATGGCTCACCAAGGCGACGACGGGTAGCTGGTCTGAGAGGATGGCCAGCCACATTGGGACTGAGATACGGCCCAGACTCCTACGGGAGGCAGCAGTGGGGAATATTGCGCAATGGCCGCAAGGCTGACGCAGCGACGCCGCGT
>DATECF010000050.1:0-2539 GCA_035287045.1 Gemmatimonadales bacterium
GAAAATCGTTGAAGTCTTCAACCAACTCGTAAGGCAATCGAGCACCGGCCGTCACCCGGAAGACCAGCTCGACAAAATCGAGGAAGTGCTTGTCGGAGCACTCGGAGAGGAACTGTATCACATCCGTCTGCACGTCCAGCGCGCTCCTCGTGAGCTGTGGCGAACCGTGCAGGTATGTCAGCTGCGAGTGAATGTCCCCCCAGAACTCCTTTAGGTAACCCGCTTGCCCGTACCAGTCACGGCAGCGCATTAGCACGCGGCTGCGAAAGGAGGTAGTTAGAGGCTTGGGTGTACCAGCGAGCTTGTCCCGCCTTGAGAATGCTGCAAATAGGTCCTTGAACCCCATTCAGGAACCCCATGACGACGGGCAGGTTGAACCACGGCCCGAACCAATTGGCGACTAAACTATAGCATCCCAGGGCAAAGGGAGCAGGTGTCTGGCGATGTGCGTGTTTGGGGGCCGGGCGGGGTGAGGGCTAGGATGCGGGCGTCTATGACGTCGGCCCGTTGCGGTGTCAATTGTTGGCCTTTCGCCGGGGTGTGGAGAACTGATCGGGGTAGGTCCCTGAGTCGTCCAGACGCCTCGGACGTTCGGCGCGCCGGGGGACATGGCGGCCCACATGCGGCCTGTATGATGGACTGGACTAGATCGCCTGTTTCGGCGCAGCGTAGAGCGCCTGTGGACCGGAGAGCGGGTCGCGTACGGGAGGCGCGATATGGGACCAATCTTGGGACGTCCTGGTCATGCCTGGACACGCCCGTCCGGGCGTGTCCAATCTTGACGCGCTGGACTTGCAGGTCATGGGCCTAGTTGGTACTCGGCCGTCCGGTCAGCGCCTTGACGTACGCCACGAGGGCCTCCGCAATCACGGCGAACCGAGCGGCCAGTCCCGTGAGTTCCACCAGCTCGTCCGCGCTCACGGGATCCTGCTCCGCCGGCCACCGCGCGAAGTGGTCCTGCACGGCGGGCAGAGCCTCGCTCGCGGGAATCAGTAAGGGTGCCCGCTCGCTTCTCGGTTCTCAAAGTCTCATCCCCGCGAAGGCCGCCGCTCGAAGGAGCGCTGCTCTAGTCTCAAGACCCGCCCTGAGGCGCTCGGCGGCTCCGCCCGCCTCTCCTCGCGCCAGATCCAGAACCCCCACCACCCCGCCAGCACCCAGAAGACGATCAGGCCAGACACCAGAACCGGGAGGGGCAGCGGGGGTCGCCCATAGCTCAGCCCCATGTTCACCGGTATGGCGACCATCGGCAGAGGCGGGATCAGCAAGAACTGGAGCACGGCGCCAAGGGGGCGGTGTCGTACCCGCTCCAGCGCGCCGATCGCACCGCCCAACACCAGACCGGCGACGTAATAGAGCCCCGCCAGCTCCCACAACGTAAGGCCCACGCGCTCGAACACGCCGGGCCCGCTGACGACCTCGATGGCTAGCAGCCAAATGCCGAAGCCCGCGGCGAGCGTCGCGCCGAGGTTCATGCCCCGGGATACGTCATCCACGCGGCTGGGTGCCCCTACCTCCGACCGTCTCTTCCCGTTCTTCCTGATCAGCGTCAACATGGTGAACCTCCTTGGTGCCCCGGGGACTCGCCGCGCTCGTCGGGCACGTCATCCTCAAACATGCGTTCCACTTCCTCCGCCAGCTCCCGCGCCGCCGAGAGCTGCGCCGCCAGGCTCTCCACCGTGGCCGTGCCGGCTTGGAGGTCCTCGAGCTCCCGCCGGAGCGTCTCCAGCGCCGTCACGCTCTCCGGCGCGCCTTCCAGCGCCTGGACCTCCAGCCGCCGCAACACGTCGGAAAACTCCCGGAGCGCGGCGCGGGCGGGCTCGGGCAGGCGGTGGTAGAGTCGCTGGAGCTCCGCGCCGGTCGCCGTGCCCCCCCGGCCCGGCGCGGGAGCGTCGCTGCCGGGCAGAGGCTCAAGCCCTAGCCCCGCGATCCTGACCAGCCACCGGCCGAACCTGGTCTTCCACAACCGGAGCCACCACTCGCCGCTCAGGTCCTTCCGCCGGTGGTAGCGGTACACGGCGATGCCGCCGGCGAACAAGTAGGAGAATGCCCCCAAAGACATCGCCGCCGTGGCCGGGTCCGGGCCGATGAGTCCGGTCAGCCCGGCGCCGGCGCCGAGCAGGACCAGTCCATAGGCGGCGTGCGTGGCGCCTGCGGCGAGCTTCTCCGGCCAGCCGGCCTGAGGCCCAAACTCGAAGGCCAGCTCCTCCCGCATCCGCCGCACATCGGTCGCCAGCGCGCGCAGCAGCTCCTCGTAGCTGGAGCCGGCGTTGACCGCGCGCCGGATCACGGGCAGCAACAACAGGGTGGGGAGCCCCAGCCACACCGCCAGCATCCCGCCCGCCACCGCCGCCTGGGTCCAGTTGCCGAACACCAGGGCGCTCACCATGGCGTACAGCGTCCATACCCGGAGCACCGTGAGGCCGGTGCCCGATCGGGACATGACGCGCAGCCGCCGCACGAAGGCCCGGACCGGGACCGACAGATCCCCCGCGGCGTCGAGCACGGCCCTGAGCTCGGCCACCAGCTCGGCCGCGGTCTG
>DATECF010000051.1:0-5587 GCA_035287045.1 Gemmatimonadales bacterium
CCCCGCCGTCGAGGGGATAGACCTCGATCGGCTGGGCTCCACCCACCGGCGTCTCCACGCCGTCCACCCGCTTCGCCAGAGTCACCCGATACGTGCCCGGCACCACGTACGGGCCTCGTGGCTCTCCCCCGAACCCGCCGCCCCCTCCGGCCGTGTCCGCGGTTGCACGGGGCGGGCTGGGTGGGGGATACCGCAGGTCCCACGCCACCCGGTGGGTGCCCGCCGTCACCGGCCCGGTAAGCCGCCGTACCACTCGCCCCTCGGGATCGGTGAGCGTGAGAACCATCGTGGGCGCCTCTTCGCGGTCCTCGGCCTTGAGCGAGTCCCATGGCGGGTAGAACACGTCCCGTCCCGCCTTGGCTGCGTCACGCTCGGCGGCCTGTCGCCGGGCGCGGCGGGTCTGGATTTCCTCCTTCAGGTGGTACGTGATCACCGCACCGAACGGCGGGTTCGGCGCCGCGTAGAACCTGGCCCCTTGCCACCCCACGCCCGAACCGCCGATCGGGTTGGACTGCACGTACAGCGGGGTGCGCTTCACCGGGAAGAGCGTCGCCTCGGCGGCCAGCACCGCGGGCGTCAAGCTCCGAAGCGGGGACAGGTCGTCCAGCACGTAAAAGCTCCGCCCGAAGGTCGCAACGACCAGATCGTCTTCCCGCTGTTGAATGGCGAGATCGCGCACTTGAATGGTGGGGAGCCCGCCACGAAGCCGGGTCCACGCCCTGCCGCCGTCGTTGGTGAAGAACAGCCCGAACTCGGTGCCCGCGAACAGCAGGTTGGGATCTTTGGGATCTTCAATGACCACGTACACCGTGCCGCGCTCGGGCAGGTCGCCGGTGACCAGGGTCCAGGTGCGGCCCAGGTCGGTGCTCCTGGCGATATAGGGCTTGAAGTCCCCGGCTTTGTGGTTGTCGAAGGACGCAAATACCGTGTTCACGCTGTGGTGCGAGGGCTCCACCCGCGAGACGAAGGTGGTGTCCGGGACGCCCGCGACGCGTTCGATCCGCCGCCAGGTCTGCCCGCCGTCCTCGCTCACCTGTATCAGGCCGTCGTCGGTCCCTACCCAGAGCAGCCCCTCCTTGAGCGGCGACTCCGCCATGGTGACGATCGAGCCGTACAGCGAGGTGGAGGTGTTCTTGGCCACGGCGTCCACGCTCCACACCCGGCCCATCAGCCTCAAGCGATTGCGGTCGATCTGCCGGGTGAGGTCAGGGCTCACGGCGCGCCAGGTGGTTCCCTGATTATCGCTTCGGAACAGGCGGTTGGCCGCGAAATAGAGCCGCGTGTTGGAGAAGGGGCTGATCACCAGCGGCGCATCCCAGTGCCAGCGGAGCCCCGGCTCGCCCGGCTCCTCCTGCGGGACGATGTCAATGTCCTCGCCCGTCGCCAGGTTGAAGCGGGACAGCCCGCCGTGCTGCGACTGCGAGTACACGATGTTGGGATCTTTGGGGTCCACCCGCGTCTGGAATCCGTCACCACCCTGCGTGAAGAACCACTCCTGGTTGGTGATCCCGTGCACGGTCCTGGTGCGCGAAGGACCGCCAACGGAGCTGTTATCCTGGGTGCCTCCGTAGACGCGGTAGAACGGCATGGAGTTGTCCACCTCCACGCGATAGAACTGGCCCAGCGGCAGGTTCTGGAAGTAGTCGTAGGTCTGGCCCCGATCGAACGTCTGGTACAGCCCGCCGTCGCAGCCAATGATCAAATGCTCGGTGTCGTCCGGATCGATCCACACGGCGTGGTTGTCCACGTGCTTGTTGCGCTCGCCCAGCGCCCGGAAGGTGCGCCCGCCATCCTCCGTGATCATGGTGCGCACGTCCATCGAGTACACCCGGTCCACGTTCTTGGGATCGGCGAAGATCTCGGCGTAATAGAGGCCAATGGTGTTGTGGTCGCTGCGGCGCTCCCAGTTCACGCCGTTATCCGTAGATCGGTAGAACCCGCCGCGGCGGCCGGCCGCCTCGACGATGGCGTACACCACGTCCGGATTGGCCGGTGAGACGGCGAGCCCGATGCGCCCCAGCTCCTCAGTGGGAAGCCCACGCTGCACCTTGGTCCAGGTGGCGCCACCGTCGGTGGAGCGGTGTAGCCCGGACGTCGGTCCGCCCGCGATGTAGCCCCACTGCCGGCGGGCGCGCTGCCAGGTGCTGGCCAGCAGGACATCCGGATTGCGTGGATCCATGACCACGTCCGCGACGCCGCCCCACTCGCCGCCGTCCAGTACCTTGTTCCAGGTCTTCCCGCCGTCCGTGCTTTTATATAGCCCGCGGTCGCCCCCGTTCTGGTACAGCGGGCCCTGGGCCGCCACGTACACCACATCCGAATTCCGGGGATCGATCAGGATCTTGCCGACGTGCTCGGATTGCTTGAGGCCCAGGTTCTGCCACGAGCGGCCTCCGTCAATGGACCGGTACACGCCGTCCCCGTACGAGACCGAACGCTGGACGTTGTTCTCCCCGGTGCCCGCCCAGACCACGTTGGGGTTCCTGGGATCGATCACCACCACGCCAATCGAATAGGAACCCTGGTCGTCGAAGACGGGGGTGAACGTGGTCCCGGCGTTGGCGGTCTTCCACAGGCCGCCGGACGCCGTGGCGACATACCAGATTTTCTTGTCGTTGGGGTGCACCGCCACGTCGCTCACCCGCCCGGACAGCAGGGCCGGGCCAATGGAGCGGAGACGGAGCCCGCGCACCGCCGCCGCCAGTGGGTTGCGGGCGGAATCGGATGACGCCCCCGCCAGTCCCCCGCGCTGCGCCGGACGCTGTTGCGCCTTGGACGTGACGGGGAGCGTAAGGCTCGCGACCAGGGCCAGCCGAACGAGCCGGCCGGCGATTCGGCAACGGCACGCGGACATAGTGTTCACTTTCCCATCTCCAGATAGGACGTCAGGGCAAAGTATACCGGCTCGTCGGTGGTCTGGGCGGACGCCTGGCCCTTGAGCTTGCCGTCAATGAGCCTGAGCTGCACCCACACGCTGTGCGGGTACCGGCCGGCGTCAGGCGTGGGGACGCTGCCGGCGAACCGACCGGTCAGGACGCCATCGGCCCATCGGGCACCGGCGAGCAACGCCGGGACCCGGTCTCCCAGCGTGACCAGCGCGTCGCCGTCCTGCTGGACGGCCAGCTTGAACGGCACCGTCTGCTGCCAGGTGCGGAGGGTCCCGGTCCACTCCCCCACCAGCTCCGCCGGCGGTGAGAAGCGGACTCCGTCCGGGGGGCGTCGACCTTGGGCCCGCCGCGCGCGGAGCGAGTCGGCATACCGCGGTGGGAACGCGACGCTCAGAATCTCCTGGAGGATGCGCTCGTACGGCGTCCCCGCCTTGTTGGTCAACACCACCACGGCGGTCCGCTGGGCCGGGTAAATGGCCAGGATGGTCGCCACGCCCGGCATCCCGCCGGTGTGGTTCACCCGCTGGAAGCCGAATTCGTCCACCGATCCCCAGCCCAAGCCGTAGCCGCCAAGGGCGGAGGGTGGCGTGGCGCTTCGGTGCATGAGGTCAATCGTGGAGTCCGCCAGGATGCGTTGCTGGTCCGTCAGACGCTCCTTGAGGTGGAACATGCCGAACCGGACCAGGTCGTGGGCGCTGGCCCACACCGCCGAGCCGCCGTCGTGGTCGAAATCGTAGAACGGGATGGGCCGGAGCCGCGAGTCGTACCGCCGTGCCACATACGACTCCAGCCCGGGCCCGATGTGGACCGACATCCGGGTGAGCCCGAGCGGCGCGAACACCCGGGTTCGCATGTAGTCGGCGTACGGCACTCCGGAGACCCGCTCGATGATGTGATCCACGATCCCGTAGCCCAGGTTGGAGTACTGGTACGCCTGCCCCGGCGGGTAGACCAGAATCCCGTAGCGCGAGATGGCTTCGTCCATCGTGGGCTCGTCGCCGCCATTGACCCCCGCATAGTAGAACGTGTAGTGCAGCGGCAACCCGGCCGTGTGGCTCATCACGCGGCGCACCGTTGCCTGGTTCGCGTCGCCGGCGAGCCCGGTGAGTTTCCCCAGCCCCAGGTATTGATTGGCCGGTGCGTCCAGGTCCACTTTGCGTTCCTCCACCAGGCGCATCAGCCCGGTGGCCGTGATCGGCTTCGAGATGGAGGCCAGGGAGAACATGGTGTGCTCGGTTGCGGGGATGCGGCGCTCGCGATCCGCCCAACCAAAACCCTCCTCCCACGTGATCCGCCCGTTCTGCGCCAGGGCGACGGCCACGCCGGGAACGCCGGTGGAATCCATCACGCGCCGGATGGCTGCGCGGACTGGCTCGAATTTGTCGGCGCGGCGCGCGGGGTCCTGGGCGCCGCCCGGTCGAGCCAGAAGCAGCAGGCCCGCGCCGGCCGCCAGCAGGATGCCTCGTCGGCTAGCGTCCACTGGTCGCCCTCAACGACTTCAGCTCGCGCTCTCGTTCGAGCAGCGCCTGCCCGTCGGTGATCCAGCCGGGCGGCGCTTCACCCTTGAGGTAGTGCCCGAACCACTGCAGCACCCGCCGGTGGTAGTCGATCTGGTTCTTCTTCTGCCGGGGGCTATGGTCCTCTCCCGGATATACCAGCATCACCAGGTTCTTCCCCGCGCGGCGAGCGTAGTTGTACAGCTCCACGCCCTGGTGCCAGTCCACCGTCCCGTCCTTGTCGCCAAAATAGAGCAGCATGGGCGTCTGGAGCCTGGTGATGTGCATGGCCGGCGACTCCCGCGCGTAGGCCTCCATGTCTTCCCAGTAGGGCACGTCCATCCGCGCCTGCCCGGTCTCGAAGTGCGAGGACTCGGCGAACCCGCCGTTCCAGTGCACCGCGCCAAAGAACGAATAGAAGTTGGTGATGGCGGCGCCGGCCACCGCGGCGGCGAAGATGTTGGTCTGGGTGGGAATGAAGGAGGCCTGGTAGCCGCCCCACGAGTGGCCCACCAATCCCACGTGCTCGGCATCCACCAGGCCCTTCGCGAGCACGGCTTGCACCGCGGGCTCCACGCAGCCCACGGCCGACGTACCGGGCCGGCGGTCCTGGTACACGATGTCCGGCTCGAGCACGAAGTACCCGTTCTGGGTGAACGCCGTCAGGTTGTACGCCGAGCGTTCGTCAGGGACCACGTAGCTGTGCACGCCCTGCGACAACCGCTCGTACACGTACACGATCATGGGATACCGCCGGCCCGCCTGGTAGCCCGCCGGATAGAACAACGCCCCCTGGACCCGTTTCCCGGTGGCGCACGCGTAATCCACCAGCTCGGAGCGGCCCCAGGCGTACTCCGCCTGGAAGGGGTTGGTCCGGGTCACCTGCCGCGCGCCCGAGAGCTCCGGCCCGCCGGCGAACACGTCCGGCGAATCGTCGAAGTCATCGACCACGTAGGTGAACACCTCGGCGCGCTTTGCCCTGGCCAGCCGCGAGACGCGCCGATCCTGGAACATCAGTCGCCGCACCGCGCCTTGCGGCGCCGCTCCCTTGAGGGCCAAGCGCCCAAAGCCGAAACGCTTGGTCCACTCGCCGTACAGGTCCAGGTATAACGGCTTCGCCGGATCGATGCTCTTGGCTTCCGGATCGAGCATCACTACCCGGTGGCGGACCGAGTCCGCCGCTCCGCCGGTGAGTCGCACGCC
>DATECF010000052.1:0-8367 GCA_035287045.1 Gemmatimonadales bacterium
TGGGACGGTTACCAGCCCTTTGCCAACGTCGGGCGCCGCAACGTTCTCCAGGAGACGCTCGAGGTCCCGCTCATGGTGCGCGCTCTCGGCCTGCCGTTGGGGGCGCGCATCCTGGAAGTGGGGTGTGGGCGCGGTGTGGCGCTTCCGCCGCTTGCCCGGCTGTGCGCGCCGCGACGCCTGGTGGGGTTGGACATCGACGCGGCGTTTCTGAAGGAAGCGGCGCGACGCCTGGCCGAGCGGGGCGTGCCGGCGGAGCTGCATCGGGGCGATGTACGCCGGCTCCCGTTTCCGGACGGCAGCTTCGACATCGTCATCGATTTCGGCACCTGCTACCACATTGCCCGCGCTGCCGAGGCGCTGAGCGAGATCGCGCGGGTCCTCGTGCCAGGCGGGATCCTGGTCCATGAAACGCGGCTGAGCCAGCTCCTGTCGCATCCCATCCGCTCCTTCGGGAGGACGCTGCCGTGGCACGCCGCGGGCGTCCTGGTTCCGTACCAGCGCGCGGTGCTTTGGTCCGCGCGCCGGAAGCGAGTGACGCCGGCTCCCGCCTGACTCTTGCGGGGGCGGGCTGAATCGCGGACAATTGTCCCTACCATGGAGTTCCTCAATTTCCTGCTCATCCTGTGGGCCGCGTGGCTCCTCTGGCGGCACCCCGAGCGCGAGCGGCTGGCATTCGGCATCCTCGTGGTGGGCTGCGTCCTGATGGCGCTGCTGTTCCTCGTGGGCACCCGCACGTCGCTGGTGCCGGGCGTGAACCTCTGATGGCGGTATCCCAGGACCGCCTCCGCACCATCCTGGCGTGGGTGGTGATCGCCCTGATGGCCGGGCCCCCGGGCGTGTCGGTGGTGCTGGGTGTGATGTACGGCGAATCCCCGTGCGTCCTCTGCTGGGCCCAGCGCACCTCGATGATCCTGATCGGGCTCGTGGGGCTCTTCATCCTGCGGTATGGACCCCGCCCCCGATACCTCGGCATGGCCGTGCTGCTCGCCACCTGGGGGGTCTTCATGGCGCTGCGCCACTCGGCACTGCACCTGGCGCGCGACATCGGACAGGGGTTCGCCGGGACCTACTTCGGCATCCACACCTACGTCTGGTCCGGGATCATTCACCTGGCGATCCTGGTTGCCATCGGGGCGCTGATGTTCCTGCTCCGCGAAGATGCCGCCCTCAACTGGGGACGAGACCTGGCTCGCACGGGCCGCGTCGCCATGGGGCTCTTCGCGGCGGTGGTCGCCGGCAACGCGCTCCAGGCGTTCGCCACCACCGGGCCGCCGCCGTTCGTGGGCCAGGCCGACCCGGTCCGGTTCTCCTTCAATCCCCGGCGCTGGGTGTGGTCGCTGGACGAGTGGGGGCTGGATCGGATCTCGTTGCGCGGCGCGTGGACCGTCCCTGGACCGGACGTGGCCCCTGTGGACCCCGACCCCACCCATGGGCCGCTCGCCGGGCTGCCCACTCTCCCGATCTCCACGTGGGAGCGCGTCGGCGTCACGCTGAACGGGACCCTGACGGATCTCGCCTGGGACGCGGCGTCCCGCCGGTTTCTGGCCGTCACCGACCGGCACGGCGTCTACGTCCTGGACAGCACCATGTCACGCGTGTTCCACTACGTGGTGCTCGACCCCGGATTCAGCATTGACCTGACGCCGCTCGCCGGGGCCGCGTTCCTGGGCGACACGCTGGCCGTCCTGGCCACCAACAAGAGCATCGTGTTACTGCGGCCCGACCCGGGGGCGGATGCGGATCGCGAGTGGCGGCACTTCGTGACCACCGACGGCACGGTGTCCGAGCTGCGGCTGGGGCGCGTCGCCACCGTGCGCGCCCGGCAGATGTTCGTGATGTCCCTGGCCTATGACCCGGCGGCGGACGAGCTGATCGCGGTGACGGTGCCGAGCCCGAGGCATCAGCGGCTGGTAGTGGCGCGGTTCTCGAGGGCGGACTTCCTGCCGGTCTCGGAGCGGGTGCCGATGTTGGCACCAGGTCTCACGGCCCGTGATTCGACCCGCACCCTCGCCGACTACATGGTAACCGGCGCAGTGGTGGCGGACGGCCTGCTCTACGCCATCAGCGCGGCCTACTCCACGCTGCTGGTGATGGACGTCGAGGGCCGGGCGGTGTTCGCGGCGTACGCCGTCCCGGGTCTGGAGCGGCCCACGGGACTCGCGGCTCGCGGGACGACGTTGCTGGTGGCGCTGGCGGATGGCCGGGTGGCGGTGGTGGAGAGGCCGGCGCCTATCCGCTGATACCTCGCTTCATCCGCCCCAACTCGGCGGTGGCGCCGCGGAGCCGGCCGCTGAGCATCCGGATCACCCCTTCGGCGATCTCCACCTGCTCGTGTAACACCTCGTAGAACTCGTCGCTGCCGATCCACAGCACTTCAGTCTCCTCCAATGCCACCGCCGAGGCGCTCCGAGGCTCGCGATCCAACACCGCCATCTCGCCAAACGGCTCTCCGGGCCCCAGAGCCGCGACCTGCTGTTTGTCGTGCACCACGGCCACACGGCCCCGCACGATGATGAAGAGCGCGTCGCCCGCATCGCCCTCCCGCACGATCACCTCCTGCGGGGCGTAGACCGCGACGGTGGCGACCCGCGCCAGCGCCGCCAGGTCCTCGCTGTTCACCTTGTCGAAGATGGATGCGCGCTTGAGCAGCAGGACCTTCTCGAGCGTCGAGTACATCTGTCCCTCCGGCAGCGTTTTCCCGGTGGCCAGGGCGGCGCCTTCGCGCACCAGGGGCTCGGGGTGATTCAGCAAGCGGGTGCCTTCTTCCACGGCGGCGGCATTGCCGTGCCGGTGCAGGGCTTCGAGCGCCAGCAGGACCACAAACGGATTGGGGTGCCGGCACTCCTCGCGCAGGAAGGCTTCGGGCTCCGGCGGCGGTCCGGCGATCTCGTGCGCCCGCTTCAGGCGCTGGGCCTCCGGCACGTCGTCCACCAGCGGCATGACCAGCGGCCGGAGCGGAGCTTCGAGCAGGGTGTCCAGCATTTCCAGGGCGTTGGCGCGACGCACCGCGTCCGGGAGCCGCTCCCGCACCAGCTGCATCGCTTCGGGATCGTAGCGCAGCTCGAGCAGCCGCAGCACCCGGCGGATCGCGCGCCGCCACCGCAGCAGGAATTCCTCATCCAGGAGCGGGCTGGGGTACACCGTGCGGGCCGCCGCCCACGCCGAGAGGTTGCGGTACGCCTCCTTGAGCTCGCGGGCGACGTTCGCCTGCACGAAGGCCAGGGGCTCCCGCAGGTTGAGGACCCGGCGCAGCCGCGCCAGCCCGGCCAGGACCCGCAGGCGGACGTGGCTGTCCGGGTGCTGCGCATGCTGGCGCAGGCACTGGTACGCGACGGGCTGCGGAATCCGCCGGAGGAGCCGGGGGATGAACAGCCGCACGGCGCGTGCCGTGCGTCCATCGCCCAGCGCCGCCGCCAGCGGGGTCGCGGCGTCGGCTCCGACGGCCACGAGCGCCGTGCCGGCCCGGGTTCGCGCGGCCGGGTCGGCCAGCAGCTCCAGGAGTATGGGCACCAGGCGGGGATCCGCGACGCCGGACGCGGCTTTCAACGCGGCGCGACGAACCGCGGGATCAGGATCGGCCAGCAGGCGGCGTAGCGGCCGGTAGGCGCCGGTCCCCAAATGGCGCAGGGCGCGGGCGGCCGCGACGCGATGGTCGCGGGCGTCGCTGGCGAGGAGCCGGCCCAGCTCGGCGCCGCCCACGATCCCCCCCTCGACGCCCCCGTGCCGCAACAATCCCGCCAGCGCGGCCACCCGGACGTCCGGCGCGGCGTCGGTGAGCAGCGGCGCCAGCGCATCCACCGCATCGTCGTGCGCCAGGGCGGCGTACGCCGCCGCGGCGGCGGCGCGGACCTCGGGTACGCCGTCCGCCAGCGCCTCCCGCGTGAGTTCCGGATCGCCGTGCGCCATCGAGGCCACCTGGTAGAGGGCGGCGGTCCGGACGGCCGGGTCGGGATGCCGCGCCAGGCGCGCCACCGCACCGCGCACCTGGTCGTCGCGCTCGCCGGCCAGCTGCTCCAGCGCCAGCAGCACCTGGCGCGGTTCGCCCCGCTCCAGGGTGCTGATCAGGGCGCGGCGTCCCGCGGCGTCGAGCAGGTATTCGTGATCGAACGCCAGCGCGCCGCGCGCCGACAGCGTGGCCTCGAGGCTCCGGACGTAGCGCCGCCGGACGGCGACGATCGAGAGACCCCAGACCAGCACCAGCGGCACCGTCACGGCGCTCAAGCCCGCGACCGACAGGTGGGGCGTGAGCAGAATGAGCGCCACCCCGCCCAGGCCATAGGACAGCGGCTTCACCACGGCCTCCAGCAGCGCCCGGGTCCGCGCCTTCACCTCCGCGGCGAACGGCACGTAAAGCGCCTGGAGCGTGGTCTCGTGGATGGTGTACTGAAAGCCGTTGTCCGAGAACTTCATCACTGTGGCGACCGGGAGCGTGGGAACGGCGAGCAGCGCGGCGCTGGCCGCGCCGAACACCGCCGGCATCACGCTCATGCCGGCCCCCACGCCCAGGCGCGCCAGGATGCGCGGCGTGAGCAGCACCTGGAACAGGAACGAGACGGTGCCCGCGCCGGCGTAGAACAGGCTGAAGAACCGCGCGAGGTCGTCTTCCTGGAAGCTGTCGCGGGCGATCCGCTTGAACTGGTAGTCGCCGATGGTCAGCGCGACGAAGACCACCAGAATCATCATCGCGAGGGCGCGGACGTAGGGATCGCCCGCGACGCTCGGCGGGGGTCCGTGCCTCCGCGGTCGGGCAAGCGACCGCTCGCCCGCCGGGGCGTGCCGTTCCCGGCTGATGACGTGGGCGCACACGGCGATGCCCGCCATCAGGCCGGCGAGCACGAAGAGGAGTTGAGCCGTGCCGATCACCTCGACCACCGCTCCGGTAGCCAACCCCACCACGACCACCCCCAGGACCCGTGCGGCGCCGATGGTCCCGAACAAGCGCTTGGCGGCGCGCGCGTCGAAGAGATCGTTGGCCAGCGTCCAGAACTGGACGATGAACAGGTTGGCCACCACCTCAGCCCAGACGTAGAACGCCGGGTAGATCCACGTCTGACCGGCCCGGACCAGCCCCCAGGTGGCCGCGTAGGTCGTCATCCCCACGGCCGCGGTCCCCGCGATCAGCCGGTGCCGTGGGATGCGGTCGGCGAATCGCGCGTACACCACCACGGTGGCCGCCGACGTGATGCCGTACAGGACGAACATCCAGGGCAGGTACTTGATGGGATACCGGCTGAGGAACAGCGTGTCCCGCACCGTCCGCCCCAGGACGAACACGGCGGACGCCAGCAGGAGCTGCAGAAACAGCAGCGCCACGCGCCGCCCTTCGCCGGGGCGGACCTGCAGCGTAGCCGCGACGACGCTCGAGAGCGCGGCACGCGGGCGCGGCAATCGCGACGGAGATCCCTGTTCCACGGCAGCCCCCAGTTCCCGCCCGCGGGTGTGAAGAGAGCCTGAAACCGGTTGCAAGCCCCGTTACGGCTACTCCCGGGCCCAAGCTCGCGGCACATAATGGGGGCAAAATTTCCGCGAGGCTACCTCAGGGCGCCGGAAGCTCCAGCTGTCCCACCCGCTGGCGGCCGGTGAGTGCGCGCATCATGTCGCGGAAGACCCTGGAGGAGAGCGGCTTCCCCACGCGGTACACCCGCCGCCAGATGGTGTACACCAGCCGGCGGACCTCGGTGGTGGCCAGGGAGCGCCGAGCCTCGCCCAGCGGCTGGTAGTACAGCACCAGTGGCACCGGGCGGCGGAGCCACGCCACCGACGGCTGGTAGTAGGGGAAATCCAGGGCGATGGCCCCGTCGTGCCGGACGATGTGGCGGAGCCAGGGATTGTCCGGCCGCACCTCGCCGATGATCGCCGTCAGGCGCTTCCCGTGGACACGGCTTGCGTCCTCGTCGAAGGCGTCGTGCAGCGCCCGCCGGAGCCGTTGGCCCACGCCCCGGCCGCGCTCGGTGGGCCGCACCGCGATGTACCCCACCATCCCCACGTTGCGGTTCCCGACGTAGCTGCCGCTGGCCGTCCCGACCACCTGGCTCTGCCGGGTCGCCACCAGCAGATGCCAGTTGAGGTCGGTCCAGAGCCCCTGGTTCCGCTCGCGCATGACGTCGGCCCATTCCCGGCGCGACAGCAGCTCGGCACGGGGGAACGTGCGGCGCAGCAGCGCATGCGCGGCCCGGAACGCCGGATCGCGGTCGGACTCGACCTCGCGGATGGAGAGGCGGGCGCGGGATCGCGGTTCGCTCATGCGGGGAGCGGTGGCAGCGGCAGCTTGAAGAGCCGGCGGGAGTTCTCGTAGAGAATCGCCCGGCGATCGGCGTCCGAGAGCTTGAGCTGGCCCATGAACTCGACGTACGATTTCATGGAGCAGATCGGCCAGTCGGTGCCGTACAGGAGCCGCGCCGCATCGCCCGCGTACAGGATGACCTCCTGGATCTGCTCTTCCATGTAGTCTTCGAACGCCTCGGTGAACGTGCCCAGGACCAGGCCGGAGATATCCGCGTACACGTTCTTGTTCTTGTACACCACTTCCATGCAGTCCACCAGCCACGGGTTGCCCAGGTGACAGATCACGAAGTTGACGTTGGGAAAGTCCACCGCGACTTCGTCCACTTCCAGCGGGTGCGCGTACTTGAGCTTCCCCTTGGGACTGTAGGTGTCGCCGCAATGGATCATCACCGGCACCGCGAACTCCTCGGCCAGCTCGTAGACCACCCGCAGGCGGGCGTCGTGCGGATAGAAGGGCTCGTATCCGGGGTACAGCTTGAGCCCCTTGATCCGCCCGGCGGCCAGGAAGTCGGCCAGCTCGCGCAAATCGCGCTCCCGATAATTGACGTAGCTGATGCCGGCCACGACGCCGAGGTTCTCGAACGCCTCCACGCCGCGCACCACTTCCGCCGTGCTGGGACGATTGGCGTTCACCAGGTAGCTGGTGAGCACCAGCGCGTAGCTCACCTTCGCCTCCGCCATGGCGGCCTGGAGTTTCTCGAGGCTCCCGGCCAGCGAGACCGCGGTTTGCTCGTGATAATTGTTCAGGTGGACGTGGCAGTCGATGATCATGAACGGAGTATGTTCTGGTGGCGCCGTTGGTGGGAGGGCACCGAGGTTTACACGCTCGGGTCCGCGGCTAAGTTGCGATGGCGATGCAGTGCAGAGATCTCTCCTGATGGGGTGCTGCCGGTGACGACTGGCGCCGAAACCGGTCCGCGTTTCGAATCCTCGACGCTGGCCGTGGTGAGCAATCGCCTCCCGTTCAGCGCCGAGCGCCGCCACGGCGGGCTATCGCTCACGCGATCCCCGGGCGGTCTGGTCGCCGCGCTCGACCCGGTGCTCAAGCGGCTGGGTGGCGTGTGGGTGGGCTGGCCGGGCGTGCCCCAGGAGGACGTGGAGGCCGCGGGTGGGGTCACGATTCCGCCGGAGGACGGCGTGTGCTATCGGCCGGTAGCGCTCAGCGCGCGCGAGGTGTCGCAGTACTACTCCGGCTTTTCCAACCGGACGCTGTGGCCGCTGTTTCATTACTTCGTGGGGCGCACCAAAATCGACTCCACGACCTGGCGCGCCTATGAGCGCGTGAACGAGCGGTTCGCCGCGGCCGTCGCCGAGGACGCCCGCCGTGGCGCCCTCGTGTGGGTGCACGACTATCAGCTCCTGCTGGTGCCGCACTTCCTGCGGCGCCTGGCGCCGGACGCCCGCATCGCCTTCTACCTGCACATTCCCTTTCCCGCGGCCGATGTGTTCCGGGTGCTTCCCTGGTCGCGCAGCCTGCTGCGGGGGATGCTCGCGTCCGACCTGGTGGGCTTTCAGATCCCGGCGTACGCACAGCATTTCCTGTCGTGCGCCGAGCGCCTGCTCGGCTGCGAGGTGGATCGGGCGGCGGGCCTGGTCCGGGGCGAGGGTCGCGAGGTCTCGGTCCAGGTGCATCCCATCAGCGTGGACACCGGGGCCATCGAGGCGCTCGCCGGGCGGGCGTCCACCGGGGCGGCGCCGACCGAGCCCATGCTGGAAGTCCTGGGCGTCGATCGGTTGGACTACACCAAGGGGTTGCAGGAACGGCTGCTGGCGGTGGAGCGGTTCTTCGAGCGCTACCCGGTGTACCACGAGCGGGTGCAGTTTACCCAGCTGCTGGTTCCCAGTCGCGAGCGCGTCGCCGAGTACAGCCAGCTCAAACGGGAAATTGACGAAACCGTGGGCCGCATCAACGGCCGGTTCTCGGAGCCCGGGTGGACGCCGATCCGGTATTTCGTGCGCTCGCTGCCGCCGGAGGAGCTGGTGCCGCTCTATCGGCGCGCGGATGTAGCGCTGGTCACCCCGCTTCGGGACGGCATGAACCTGGTGGCGAAAGAGTACGTCACGGCGCAGCTGGAGAATGAC
>DATECF010000053.1:0-2816 GCA_035287045.1 Gemmatimonadales bacterium
CGCCGCCTCGTGCCGCGCGAGCTGGTCGAGCGCACCTGGAATGTCGCGCGGGATGCCGGCACCCATGAGCACGTATCCGACGCCGGCGAGCAGGGCGCCGTACAGCGACGGCAGCGTGGGCGCCTGGATCTTCGTGAGGTAATTGATGCCGACTGGCTGGTCGTGGCCCTCCCGCGCGAGGAACACCTCTACGAAGTTGCCGAGCACGGTGATCGCGTCGCGCCGCAGGCTGCCGCGGTGATCCGGCATTGGCAGCGCCGCGTAGCGCTGGCCGGCCGGGCGCCCGGTGGGCAGGTAGAATCGCTCCAGCACGCGCTTGGCCACGCCGGGGATCGGAAACCGCGCCATGGCACGCCGCATGTGGCCGCCGGGATCGCCGTCCTGGAGGCGGCGGACCAGGATCGTGTCGATGCCGGTGCCCGACACCACGCCGAGCTGGCCGGCCGCGGACACCGTGCGCGCGAGCAGCCAGGCCGACACGCCGGCGCCCATACCGCCCTGGATGACCAGCGGCTCATGTCCGTGAGGCTTTACCGGCGTGGCGGAGCCGGGCCGCACGTCGGCTGAGATGTCGGGCATCAGACAATTTACCGCGCCGCAGACCGGGATACTATCGGGGTCGCACCGAAACGCGCGGTAAAGCGGGACATGCACGCTCCCTAAGGCGCTGGCGCGTGCGTCTGCCATGGCAGTCGTGGCTGGGTTCTCAGAGGGAAATCTGGCCCCTCACGTGACAGGAAGGCTGCCATGGCCTGGCACGGCCTTTCAGGGACCGGCGGTGGGCACGCAAGGCGGGCCGGAAAGGCGGGCACGCCCAGGCCGAAGCTGCGGGCGGCGCGAGGCGGGCTCGAGACGTCCGGCGGGACGATCCATGGACCGCATGGACGGGGCGGGGCTTACGGGCCCACCTGAGACCCCTGGCGCGCCTTTCTTGGGCGGGCGGGGCTGGGTCAATGATGAGCTCGTCCCCCCGCGGCGCGCGTCTGGGGTGGCATTGTAGCTAGGCCCTCAAGGCGGGAAGGCGGCCGTTCTGTGGCTGTAAGGCTAACATAGCTTGACAGGGCGTTTCGCCGACCGGCAGTTAGCCGGGGAGGCGGGCCAACCGCCGCACCCTGAAAGGCCGTGCCAGGCCATGCCAGCCTTCCTGTCACGTGAGGGGCCGGGTTTCCCTCTGAGAACCCAGCACGACTGCCACGTTGCCTTCAGGCCCGTAAGCGACCTTAAGGCACGCGTCACACGGTCGTCATCGGCCGTGCGCTAGGCATGGAAGTGGGAATCAACTGGAATGGAAGGTGCCTCCCCGCGTACTGGCGCTGACCGTCGCGCTGCTGGCTGACTCCGCCCTCGCGGCACAAGAGCCGCGCGCGCCCGCGGCCGATTCGCTGCGGGATACCGTACCAGCCGCCCATGACGTAACCCGGGCCAACCGGCTACTCGGCACCATCATGAGCCCCTTCTGTCCCGGCCTGACGCTGGCCAACTGCCCGAGCGCTTCCGCCGAAACGCTCCGCGTCTCCATTCGCGGGCGCCTCGCGACCGGCGAGTCGCCCGACTCGATCATGGAATCCCTGGTGGCAGCGTTTGGCGAGCGTGTTCGAGGCGCCCCCAGGGCCCGGGGGCTCGGTCTCGCCCTGTGGGCGTTGCCCGTTGTGGGGCTCGGAGCGGGAGCCATCGGCCTGGCGTGGTGGCTGCGAAACCGCGGCGTGGGAGCAGACCCGGGCCGGGCCGGTGATGGCGGCAGCGTTCCCCCACGCGGCATCACCCCGGAGGAACGAGCCCGGCTGGAAGCCGCCCTGCGTCAGTACCAATGAGCGCGACCGGCGGCCGGACTGGAGGGTATCCCGCCCTGTCGCCAGGGAGTTGGCAGTTAAGCCGAGCGTGCACCTGGGGTAGCAGTCGTGGCTGGGTTCTCAGGGGGAAATGAGCCCCTCACGTGACAGGAAGGCTGGCATAGCGTAGCACGGCCCCGCCGGTCAGCATCACGCCCGCGCTTTAACCGGCGGCCAGCCGAGCCACGCCAAGTCCCGCCGCCCGAGCCGTGACCCAGGCCCACACGAAGTTGTACCCCCCGATCGGGCCGAAGGCGTCGAGTATCTCGCCGCACAGAAACAGAGCGCGGTGTCGTCGGCTCTCCATGGTTCGCGGGTCGATCTCCGCGAGGCTCACGCCCCCGCCCGTCACTTCGGCCTTCTGGTAGCCCTCATGCCCCGTGCAGGGCAAAGGGCAGCGCACCAGCGCGTCCACCAGCCGGAGTCGTTCCTCCCGTCGCAATTGCGCCAGCGGGCGCGCCGGCTCTACGCCCGCCACGCCAAGCAGCGCCCTGGCCAGCCGCTCGGGCAGCTGGCGGCGGAGTGTGCCGAGGGCGGTGCGGCTACCATCGGGGTGCAACGCCTTCTCCCACTCGTGCTCGTCGAGCCCGGTCCAACGCACCCGGATCTGAGCCGGTGAGGCCGGTCCAGCACGCACCGCGACGTGGGAAACGTCGAGCACCGCCGGCCCACTGTAGCCGTGATGGGTGAAGAGGAACCCTCCCGTCGCCGTCGCGCTGCGCCGGCCATCCCGCGCGGTAATGGTCACCGGCAGCGAAACCCCAGCGAGGTGGCCAAACGGTGGCGGCGCCGCCGTGAGCGGTGTGAGCGCGGCGTACGTGGGGTGCAGGGTGTGGCCCAGGTGCCCGGCGATCTGCAAACCACGCCCGTCGCTTCCCGTCTTGGGCACCGACAGCCCGCCCGTCGCGAGGATCAGAGCGTCCGCTTCCAGCGGAGCCCCGGACTCGAGCTCGACCTTCCACCCTCGCGGAGTCGGCGACGCGCCGG
>DATECF010000054.1:0-7095 GCA_035287045.1 Gemmatimonadales bacterium
CGGCCATTCGTCGGCGCGGGTGGAGAAGATCGTCGGCGGGAACTTCGCGCGGCTGTTCGCGGAGGTCTGGGGCGCGTAACCGCTAGTTCGCCGGCTTCGCCTCGGCCACCTTGACGCGGCCCTCGGTCGCGTCAACCCAGGCGAAGATCAGGTTGTCACCGATGCGCGCCATGCGGGGGAAGCCCGCGGCGCGCTCCTCGCTGGTCCGCGCCACCACCCACGGCCGGCTCATTCGGCCCGAGCGCTGCACCCGGCGCGCCAGGACTTCGCCTCCTTGCTGGCGAGCCTCAAGCCACGATACCAGGGCTGACCCATCCGCCAGCATCTCGATGTCCACGCGACCCACCGGCCGGCCGTCGTCCACCTGCACCGGGGCATCCCAGGTCGCACCACCGTCGGTGGAGAAGGCCACCGACACCCGGCGTTGCTCGTTGGGCGCAGTGAACCAGGCGATGACCACCGTGTCACCGTTGGCGCTCAAGGATGGACCGTTGACCGGACAGGCCGGGAAGATCCAGCCATCGTCGTAGACCGGCGCGGGCTCGCTCCAGGCGCCGTTCGCGAACCGGGTGATGGCGATGTTCCGCAGCTCGTTCTCCCCCCGGTCCCGGTAGGCGGCCACCAGTCCATTGGCGGTGCGCACCAGCGCCGTCTGGCAGCACTCACAGGTGCGCGCATCCAGCAGCGTCTCCTCGCCCAGCGTTCCTGCGGCGTCGACGGTGGTAAACCGAATCGTCATCGCCCCTCGGGGCATCTCGTGACCGGCATTTCGATCGCCCTCGGTCGCCTCGTGATCGCCCTGCATCGCCCTTCCATCCAACCACAGCAGCGCGGCGCCATCTCCCCACGGCACCATGCTCACGAACCCATGCTCGGTGGGCGACACGTCGCGATGGGGAGAGAAAGGCTCGCCCCAGGTCGCCCCCTGATCGCCGGTGATCGCCAGCTTCACGTGGTAGGCGTAGCTGGTGGGTGCGGTCTTCTGGAGCCAGTGCACCATCCATTGCCCGTTGGGCAGCTCCAGGAAGGACGGGAAGTCCGCCCAGTTCACGAAGAACGACGCCTCCTCCACCACCGTGCGCGGCTCGCCCCAGGTGCCGGCAGGGTCGCGGACCGCGAGCTTGAGCGCGGAGCGGCCCTTGGAGGTCGGCTCGTGCCACGTGAGGACCACGCGACCGTCGGCGGTCGCGTGGAGGTTGTGCGCCCGGCTGCCGGCCGGCGCGTTGAACTCCACGTGGCCAACCACGTACTGGTCGCCGGCATCCGAGCACGCGGCGGAGGCAACCGCCGCCAGCAGTGGCAGGATACGTGGGTACAGGGAGGGTGTCAGGCGCATAGCTCCGGTCAGGGAGGGTTGGGGGTGACCAAACATATGCTCGGGTCGGCGACCTCGGCAACCCGTAACGGGGATAACGAGGCGCCCGTATAGCCCGGCGCGTCGGGCGGGACGTCATCCAATTCATTGCCGCCGGGGTGAGATAAACGCAGGTACCCTGGCGGCGACGTGACCGAGCAGCAACTCGCGGAATTCCTGCGGCAGGCCGGATTCGCTCCCTGCTCCAGGGACCGGCGGTCTTCGCCCATCGGGACGATGTCGCAAGGCTCCGCGCCTTCCAGCGACCCGTATTGCTGTTCAAGGGCACGGGATCGTCGCATTTCCTGCACCGGGTCATTGACGTGCTGAGCGCGCATTTCCCGGATGCGCGCGTGGTCGAGCTGCCCGGTGGACACGCACCGCAATTAGCGGCGATGGAGGAGTTCCTGCGGTTGGTCGGCGACTTTACGGGAGACGAACGATGACTGTCAGCGCGTCTCCAGGGCCCGCCCGCCCCGCAGGATCGGCCGCCCGGCCAAAGCCGTCGTGGGCTTGCCGTCCCGGAAGGCGAACCGCCCGTTCACCAGCACGTGCACCGTGCCCTCGGAGTACTGGTGGGGCTGCTCGTAGGTGGCCCGGTCCCGGATTCTGGGGACGTCGAGCACGGCGATATCGGCATAGAACCCGGGCCGGATCAGCCCGCGGTCGGCAATCCCCAAGAAGGTCCACGCCAGCGACGTCATGCCGCGAACCGCGAAGGGTAGCGTGATCACCGAGTCTTCGAGGGCGAAGAGCCGGAGCTTTCGCGTGAACGCGCCGTAGGGGCGCGGGTGGACGATGTCGGCACCCGGCGGAGGCGTTCGCCCGTCGGTGCAAGTCATCATCCAGTCCTGCTTGGCCAGCTCCTTGGTGTTCTCGAGGTCGTACAGGTCCAGGTTCATCACGCTCGCGTTCCCGCCGGCCAGCACGCGCCGCACCGCCGCCGGCACAGGCAGCCCCAGTTCCTGGGCCACCTGGGCCAGCGTCCTCCCGTTCAACTCCGGCCGCCGATCCACAAACCGGATCTTCTCCGGCCCGGCCCGGATGTCGAGCATCTCCATGGTCTGTACGTCGAGCATGCGCGCGGTGTCCGGGTGCTCGAACCGGCGGAGCATCGCGGGCTGGCCGCCCACGCTGGCCCAGCGCGGGATGGTGTACGCGCTCAAGCTGCTCTGGGTGGCGGTGTACGGATGATGGGCCGCCATCACGTTCACCCCGCGGGCCCGGGCCTGGTTGATGATGCGCGCGGCCTCATCCGCCTTCCCGTAGTTGTGACGCCCCTGCGGGTTCAAGTGGGAGAAGATCACGGGCGTCCCCGCCCGTTCGCCGATCTCGATCGCCTCCCGCATGGACGCAGGAAACCCAATGCTCCGGTACGCCGCGCCTAGATCGCGGTCGTGGGTGTCGTAGATCCCGCCGTACTCGGCTGCCACCCGGTTCAGCTCCACGACTTCGTCCGTCCTGGCGTAGTAGCCCGGGACGTAGAACAGGCCGGTGGACATCCCGAGGGCGCCTTCTTCCATGCCGCGGCGGATGAACGCCTTCATGGCGGCCATTTCCTGCGGCGTGGGCGGGCGGTCCGCCGCGCCCATGGCCGCGCCGCGGGCGGCGCCCTGCCCCACATAGGTCAGGGCGTTGACCCCCATGCCGCTCCGGAGATACCCCTCGAAGGTCTCGCGCACGTTGGCGCCCCCGCCGCCGTCCACCCCGATCACCACGGTGGTGATCCCCTGGTAGAGGAACGTCAGCGCGGCCTTCCCGTGCGGCGTCTCCAGCTCGGCGTGGCTGTGCATGTCCACGAACCCGGGGGTGACGAGGAGTCCGGAGACGTCAATCGTGTCCCGCGCGGCAACCCGCGCGTCGCGCGCGCTCCCCACGAACTCGATCCGATCGCCGATGATGCCCACGTCCTGGCGCACCCAGGGGTTGCCGGCGCCGTCCAGTACCTGGCCGTTCAGGAGCAGGACATCGAGCGGGCGTTGTTGCGCCGACACTGCCGTGGCGAACAGCAGCGGCCAGAACGCGAGGACTCGGAGCATCGTGAGACTCGTGCGCGAAGGGAGGAGTAGGTTAGCCCGAACGGCCGCCGGCCGTAAGACGACCGGGACGTGACTGAGGCTCCTTAGAATTCCAGACGTACCAGGGGCAGCGTCACGCCGCCCGGCCGGAGGCCAGGTGAGAACGGTCCTCCAGGCGACTCGGCGCCCCGGTTGTAGGCGTGCGCGTCGGCAACACCCACGAAAACGCTCCATACGGCGTTGGCCGCGTAGGCGACCAGTCCGCCGATCATCAGCAGCCCGGTGGCGTCACTGCAGTCCATGTCCCAGCAAGCCGCCACGCCGCCGATGGCGGCTCCACCGGTGACCAGCCCGATCGCGAGGTGCCGGTATCCGTGCCCGGCGTTCCCCGCGTAGAACGACCCCAGGCCCGCAACACCAACATAGGCGCTCGCGCCGCTCAAGATCCCGGCCGTCGCGGGACTCTTGACGGTGCGTTCGGTCACGGTGGCCACCGTGTCGGACACCGATTGCGCCTGGAGCGTCGCCGCCGCAAAGGGGACGAGGAGCCAGGCGCGGAGATGGCGGTAGGTCATGCTGTACAAGATGGCTCGCATAGCGGGAGTGGCGCTACGCAGCGGCGGCGGCCGGGGCCGGCCCCGCATCCACCAGCCGCTTGTTCACCGGGTCAACCCGCAGGTTGAGGCCTTCCAGGGAGCGGGCGCCCAGCAACGTCAGGTCACCGGACTCTCCGAACACCACGTCATCGGTCGCCGTCCTGCCCTCGGCGTAGATGAACGCGGGCCCGGTCCAGCGCTCCAGCACCGTCCCGTCGGCCTGGCGGAATCGCCATTGGCTGCGCCGCTCGATCCCCAGCGACTCCAGGACATGGGCCGGCATCCAAGAGAGCTCCGCGCCGGTGTCGACCAGCACGGACCTCAGCGTGCGCAGCTCCCCCGGGCGCCGGGGGTTTTCGATCTCGATGTCGATGCGGAAGGTCCCCATCTCGCTTGCCATGATAGCTCCCGAGGCTCCGCCGAGTAGTACCATTCTGCGGCGTCGGGTGTCAATCTCCCGCGACGCTCGGTGCCGCCGGTCCCCGCCCAAGTCCCGCCGGGCGCATGACCTCGTTGACCGGCTAGTCCGTGCGCAGGGCCGTCATCGGGTCCAGAGACAGGGCCCGCACCGTGGGCCGGAGCAGGCCGGCCAGTGCCGTCGCACCCAGCGCCGCGGCGATCGCCACGTAGGTCAACGGCCCGGCCGGCTGCACGAACTCCAGGACCGCCGCGAGAGCCTGCGAGAGTCCGAAGGCGATGAACAGACCGGCCGCCGTACCGATCCCCACCAGGGACGCCCCCTGCCGCAACACCAACCCCACGACGTCACGGGGAGCGGCGCCGAGGGCCACGCGAACGCCGATCTCCCGCGAACGCTGGCGGACGGCGAACGAGACCACGCCGTACAGCCCCACCATGGTGAGGAACAACGCCCCAACGCCGAACAACAGGAACAGCGCGCCAAAGGCGTCGAGCACTTTCTTGTCCGAGTAGATCGCGTCGTGCAGCGTGGCGACCTCGAAGAGCGGCAGGTCAGGGTCGACCGCCTCCACCACCTGGCGAACCTGGGTGGTCAGGGCCAGCGGGGCGCCCGCGGTGCGGAGCATGAGCCGAACGGCGTAGGGACGTACTTGAAGCAGCGAGGCGTAGACGCCGTCCCCGGCGCGGTCTTCCGGATCCTGCATCTGGAGGTCCGGCACCACGCCCACGATTTCGAGGGTTTGCTGGCCGATCCACAGCCGGCGGCCGATGGGATCCTGGTCCGGCGAATGTCGCCGGACCCAGCTCTGGTTGACCACCGCCACCGGGGGCCCGCCCGGTCCGTCCCGCCACTCGATAGCGCGCCCGCGCAGCACCCGGGCGCCGAGCAGATCGAAGAACTCGGGAGTAACCCCGGCGAGGCCGGTGGTAGGCTGACCGGGCACGGGCCCCGTGGGCGGGGCATCGAGCGAGAACGGCCAGGTGCCGGCGCCGCGACCGGGCAGGACGCTGACCAGTGCGGCAGCGGTCACGCCGGGGATGGCCTCCAGGCGGGCCGAGAGGTCGGCGGCGAGGCGCGCCCGCGCCGCGGCCGAGCCGAGCGTTTCCTGGAGCAGCCCAAGCTGGCCGGTAAACACCTCGCGAGCGGCGAACGGCAACGGGACGGCACGGAGCGCCACCGCGCTCTTGGTAAACGTCATGGTCATGATGAGGAGCCCGGTGGCGAGGGCGACTTCGACCACCACCAGGCCGCGTGCCAGGCGTCCGATGCGCATCCCGGTGGTGCCGCCGGACGCGTCCTTGAGAATCTCGGCGACGTTGGCGGAGGTGGCGCGGAGTCCGGGGAGGATGCCGGCCAACACCCCGGCGACCGCAACCATGGCGGTGGCGAAGGCCAGGACGGTGCCGTCCACCCGGAAGTCGATCCAAAACGCCTCAATGATGTGTGCCGTCGAGACGGCGAAGAAGCGCACGCCGGCGTGGGCAATCGCCAGCCCGAGCAGACCGCCGATGGCCGCGAGCACCAGGGACTCCCAGACGTGCTGTGCCACGATGCGGGCGCGACCGGCGCCCAGCGCGGTGCGTACGGCCACTTCGCGCGTCCGCCCGGCGGCGCGGGCGAGCAAGAGATTGGCGACGTTGGCGCAGGCAATGAGCAGCGTGAACGACACGACGCCAAGCATCAGGTACAGAATGACCGGGGTGTTTGGCGCCATCTCGGTTTCGACGAACGGGAATACCCGGACCGACTGCCCTTGGTGGGTTGCGGGGTGGGCCTGCGCCAGGCGCGTCGCAATGGCGGCCAGCTCCATCCGGGCCTGGTCGCGCGAGACGCCATCTTTGAGGCGTCCGAACACCTTCACGCGATCGGCCCGGACCGCGGGCGTGGCGTTGGGGTCCACCGCGAGGGGGAGCCAGAGGTCGCTGCGAACCGGGAACCCGAACTTAGGCGGCATGACCCCGACCACCGTGCGGGGCACGCCGTCGAGTCGAACCACGCGGCCCACGATGCCCGGGTCGGCCTCGAAGCGGGACCGCCAGAGGTCGTAACCCAGGAGCATGACGCCCGGGGCGCCGGGCGCGGCGTCGTCCGGCAGCAACCAGCGGCCGAGCATGGGTTGCTGGCCCAACAGCGCGAAGGTGTTGGGGGTCACCAGAGCCCCTGACCGACGGTCAGGGTGCCGGGCGTCCCCGGCCAGGTTCACGCTGTTGGTTTGGTACGCGGCCAAGCCGTCGAAAGTCTGCTGCTGGCGTGACCACTCGTTGTAGTCGAACGGACTCGGGTCCAAGTCGTATCCACGCGCGGAGGTCGCGGCCAGGGCCACCAGCTCCTCCGGCTCCGCGAACGGCAGCCTCCGCGTGCCCCCGTGCACGATGCTGAACATGATGGTGGTGAACCCGATGCCCATGGCGAGGGCGGCGACCGCGCTCAGGGCGAGCCCCGGGCTCCGCCGGAGGATGCGCAGGCTGGCGTGCAGGTCGGTCATTGGCTCATCGCGGAAGGTACCCTCCACCGTACGCAACCGGCCTCCGGGAAGTTCCGGCGGCCCCCAGGAGGCGCCCCAAGCCCTGGCCGGCTCCTCTCGAACGCTCTATCCTTTGGGCTCAACCCCCCCGATTCGTCTCCACGGAGAGCATCCATGCACCTCGTTCGACTGATCCTGATCCTCGCCGTCTGCGGCACTCACGCCCTCGCCGCGCAGGTCCC
>DATECF010000055.1:0-2314 GCA_035287045.1 Gemmatimonadales bacterium
ACGGCGAGCCGGCTGGTGGCGGAATCGGTGGCCGGACCACGCGCTCGCACGGTGCTTCTGGGTGCGCTGGCACTGTTGGCGGCTACGCTGGCGGTCATAGGCGTCTACGGCGTCACGGCGTTCGGCGTGGCTAACCGCTCTCGGGAGTTCGGTGTGCGAATGGCGCTGGGCGCCGATGCTCGCCGCGTTCTCACCGGGGTGTTGGGCGGCGGGTTGCGTCAGGCCGCGTGGGGCGCGCTCGCGGGCGCAGCCGCCGCGCTGGCCGCCACACGCGTGCTGCGCGGAATGCTGTACGACGTTTCACCCACGGACCCCCTGACCTTTGCCACCGTTCTCACGCTGCTTCTCGGCGCCGTCCTGGCAGGGTGCCTGATCCCGGCGCGCCGCGCGGCGTGCATCGATCCCATGGAGGCGCTCCGGCATGAATGATCTCCGCTACGCGCTCCGCTCGCTGGGCAAACACCCCGGCTTCACGCTGGTGGCCGTGCTCACGCTGGCGCTCGGCATCGGCGCCAACACCGCGATGTTCAGTGTGGTCAACGCGGTGCTGCTCCGCCCGCTCCCGTTCCCAGGCTCCGGCGAGCTGGTCCAGGTCTTCAGCACCTGGCGGGGGAATCCCTCCACGGTGTCCCCGCCGGACTTCACCGATTGGCGAAACGACAACCAGGTCTTCAGCGAGCTGGCGGCCATGAACGCCGGCTCCGACGCGCTGACCGGAGATGGTCCCGCCGAGCAGGTCCCGGCGGCCGCCGTGACGGGTGGCTTTTTCACGGTGCTGGGCGTCCCGCCCGCGTTGGGCCGGCCGCTTCAGGTAGATGATGATGCGGTGGGCGCGGAGCGGGTGGCGGTGCTGGGCCACGGCCTCTGGCAGCGGCGCTTCGGCGCCGACCCTGCCGTGGTCGGTCGGCGGATCACGGTGGACGCGGAGCCGTACACGGTGGTGGGCGTGATGCCGGCCGGCTTCGACTACCCGCAGCAGGCCGAGCTGTGGACGCCCCTGGTGTTCACCGAGCGCGAGCTCACCACCCAACGTGGCGCCCACTACCTGGACGTGATTGGGCGGCTCCGGCCCGGTGTCAGCGTAGGACGAGCCGGGGCGGACCTGCGCCAGATCGCGGCGCGCCTGGCCGAGGCGTACCCCGGCACCAACGCCGGCAACACCGCGGTGGTGTCGAGCCTGCGTGACGCCATCGTGGGCGACGTTCGGCCGGCCCTCCGCATCCTTCTGGGAGCGGTGGGACTGGTGCTGCTGATCGCGTGCGTCAACGTGGCGAACCTGCTGCTGGTGCGGGCCACCGGGCGGCGGCGGGAGCTGGCCATCCGGACCGCGATGGGCGCGAGCCCCGGCCGGTTGGTGCGCGGCCTGATGGTGGAAAGCATGGTGCTGGCCCTGTTGGGAGGTGTGGTAGGCGTGGGGCTCGCGGTCTGGGGAACCACTGCGATCGCCAACCTGCCGTCAACCGGTCTGCCGCGCCTCGACCAGACCGGGATCGACGTTCCGGTGCTGGGATTCACGCTGCTGGTGTCGCTGGTGACTGGCGCTCTGTTCGGGCTGCTGCCCGCCTGGCAGGCGGGGCGCACGCCCGAGGTCTCGCGCACCCTGAAGGAAGAAAGCGGGACCGTCAGCGCCGAGCGCGAGCGCGGTCGGACCCGGCGCGCATTGGTGACGGCCGAGTTGGCGCTGGCGCTGGTGCTGTTGGCGGGGGCGGGACTGCTCATCAGGAGCTTCGTGCACCTGGCGCGAACCGATCTCGGGATCTCGCCGGAGGGCGTCCTGACCTTTCAGGTGAGTCTCCCGGAAGCGACCTACGACGACCCCGCGCGCCGCGTCGCGTTGGTGGATCAGTTGATGGAGCGCCTCAACGCGTTGCCGGGGGTGCAGAGTGCGGGCGCGGTGTTCCCCGGGCTGCCGCTCGCGGGGTTTGGATATGTGATGTCGGCGGCGGAGCTGGACGGACGCCGATTGGAGTCCGAGGAGCAGGACCGATTGAGCGTTCACGTCCGTGTGGTAACGCCCGATTACTTCAGTACCCTCGGCGTTGCAATCCGGCGGGGCCGAGCCATCACACCGGAGGATCGCGACGGCGCCTCGTTGGCCATGGTAGTGAATGAACGCGCGGCCCAGATGCTGTGGCCGGACGCGGATCCCGTTGGTCACCGGCTCACCGTCGGCACCGGGTTTGGGCTGGGGCGCGGGCGGGCCGGCGGTGAGGTCGTGGGGGTGGTGGCGGACATCCAGGACCGCGGGCCGGCTTTGGAGTCGCGCCCGATGATCTTCCTGTCACTGGCGCAGTGGCCGCTCGAGTTCCTGGGT
>DATECF010000056.1:0-2213 GCA_035287045.1 Gemmatimonadales bacterium
CGCCCGGTCCATGGGCCTCATCGAGGAGCCGCGCTTCATCCTCCGGAGCGTCATGAACCGGTTTCACGAGATGCCGGAGAACACCATCAAGGAGCGGACCTTCTGCTGCGGCAGCGGGTCGGGCCTGGGCACGGACGAGAATTTCGAGATGCGGATGCGGGGCGGGTTCCCGCGGGCCAACGCCGTCAGGCACGTCCGCGACAAGTTCGGGGTGAACCTGGTGGCCTGCGTCTGCGCCATCGACAAGGCCACGCTCCCGCCGCTGCTTGAGTACTGGGTGCCCGGGGTGAGCGTGGCCGGCGTGCACGAGCTCGTCGGCAACGCGCTGGTGGTCGAGGGCGAAAAGGAGCGGACCACGGACCTGCGGGGCGAGCCCACCGGCGCGGGTGCCCGGGCCGCGGAGGCCCCCGCCCATGAGTGACCGGGTGCTGATCGTTGGCGGTCTCGTCCTGTTCCTCGGTCTCGTCACCCTGCCGCTGTGGTTCAACGTCGCCGCCGGGACGACTTCCGGACGCCCCGAGCTCACGCTGCCGGAGGGAAAGGACCCCTTCGGCACAGCGGAGTACATGCGGGCCTCCCACATGGATCTCCTGATGACCTGGCGGGACGAGGTGGTTCGGAACCAGGAGAGGACGGTGGTGGGGCTCGACGGGAAGACCTACGCCAAGAGCCTGACCGGGACCTGCATGGCCTGCCACGTCAACCGGGCCAAGTTCTGCGACCGCTGCCACGACTACGCCGCGGTCAAGCCGACCTGCTGGGAGTGCCACCTCGAGCCCCGACCGGTCCAGAGGGCCGCCCGATGACGATGAACAGGAGGAGGTTCCTGGGCGTCGCCGGGCTCTCGGCGCTGGCGGTCGCCGGCAAGCGCGGGTTCGACGCGCTGACGGACGGCGGCCGGGCGGAGGGCGCCACCGAGCGGCGCCCGGCGGCGCGCTGGGCGATGGTCATCGACCTCCGGAAGTGCGTGAACGATCGGGGGTGCACCGACTGCGTCGCCGCCTGCGACCGGGC
This sequence comes from Gemmatimonadales bacterium, assembly GCA_035287045.1. GTDB lineage: Bacteria > Gemmatimonadota > Gemmatimonadetes > Gemmatimonadales > GWC2-71-9 > JACPAP01. The sequence continues at coordinate 1,015 of DATECF010000056.1, forward strand.
GCACAACGTCCCCCACTTCGACGCGCGCGCGCACGACGTCAAGTGGATCTGGCGGGAACCCTTCGAGAAAGCGTTCGCCGACCACGGCAGCCCCTACACGGAGGACGCCTTCAAGGGCAAGTCCCTCCCGGTGCTGTGCAACCACTGCGACAATCCCCCCTGCGTGCGCGTCTGCCCCGTGAAGGCCACCTGGAAGCGGGACGACGGCATCGTCATGATGGACTACCACCGGTGCATCGGCTGCCGGTACTGCATGGCGGCCTGCCCGTACGGGGCCCGGAGCTTCAACTGGCTCGATCCCAGGCCGCGCGTCAAGGAATTGAACCCGGACTTTCCGACGCGGACCAAGGGCGTCGTGGAGATGTGCAACTTCTGCGAGGAGCGGCTCGCCAAGGGGCGCGCGCCGGCGTGCGTGGAGGCGTGCGGGGAGCGGGCCCTGGTGTTCGGCAACCTCCGCGACCCCGGGTCGGAGGTCCGCCGACTCCTCCGGGCTCGCCACGCCATCCGGCGGAAGCCGGAGCTCGGGACCGGCCCGAACGTCTACTACCTCGCGTGAGGGATCTCGCGCATGGTCGCGCTGGAGAAGGCGCTCGTGGGGAACCGGAGGTACTGGAGCTGGATCGGGGCGCTCCTGGTCGTGATCGTCCTGGGCGTTCTCTCGTACCTCCGGCAATTGCAGTTCGGGTTGGGCGTCACGGGGCTGAGCCGCGACGTGACCTGGGGGCTCTACATCGCCCAGTTCACCTTCCTGGTGGGGGTGGCGGCGTCCGCCGTCGTGGTCGTCCTGCCCTACTACCTCCACAACTTCCGCGCCTTCGGGAAGATCACGATCCTGGGGGAGCTTCTCGCCATCTCCGCCGTGACCATGTGCCTGCTCTTCATCTTCGTGGACATGGGCCAGCCCGGGCGGGTGTTGAACGTCCTCCTGTACCCCACGCCCGACTCCATCATGTTCTGGGACATGGTGGTGCTCGCCGTCTACCTGCTGCTCAACGCCGTCATCGCCGGGATCACGCTGGGGGCCGAGCGCAAGGACGTGCCCCCGCCCCGGTGGATCATGCCCGTCATCATCCTGTCCATCCCGTGGGCGGTCAGCATCCACACCGTCACGGCGTTCCTGTACAGCGGCCTGCCGGGGCGGCACCTCTGGCTGACCGCCCTCCTGGCGCCGCGCTTCCTCGCGTCGGCCTTCGCCTCGG
>DATECF010000057.1:0-14298 GCA_035287045.1 Gemmatimonadales bacterium
ACACCTCCAGACTCATCTCGTCCCGGTCGCCGACGGCGAACGCGTAGGTCGGATCGGAGCCGGAGAGGTAGAGTCCTCCCACAGTCACTTCTTTCTCCTGTACCGGTACGGCGCCCCCGCGCAAGCGGATCTTCGCGCCCACACCCCGCGTGTTGGGACTGCGTCCGATCAGCCGCACGGCTACCCGCGGAGCCGTTGCGTCGTTTCGGAACACGCCGGCGGGCGAGCCCAACCGGTTGATGACGACGTCCAGGTCGCCGTCGTTGTCCAGATCCCCCGCGGCGATCCCATGAGATATGTCCTCTTCATTGGCGAAGCCCCACGCCCGGCCCACTTCCCGGAACGTGAGGTCCCCTTGGTTCCGGAACGCGACGTTGCCAAGCGGCAGACCGGGAAACAGGAAACGCTCATCCCGCCAGCTCACCCGGGTGCGTGACGTTTGCAGCCGCTCCTCGGTGTCCGCGTCCATCACGTCCCAGGTGTGTCCCGTGGCCACCAGGATGTCCTCGTACCCGTCCAGGTCCACATCCAGGAACAGGGTGGCCCAGGACCAGTCGGACGCCTCCACGCCGGCGAAGCTCGAGATGTCCTCGAAGGTTCCGTCCCCACGGTTCAAGGCCAGGGTGTTGCGCTGCATCTGGGGCCGGTCGAAGATGCGGCCGGTGAGCTTGGGTAACGGCGTGTGGGTAGGGCTCTGGGTCTTCCGCCGGACCGGGTCCCGGCTCAGCATGTCCGCCACGAAGAAATCCACATCGCCGTCCCGGTCCACGTCGGAGAAATCCACGGCCATGGAGGAATTGCTGGTATTCCGGAGCGTCACGCCTGGCGCGGCTCGGAAGGTGCCCGTGCCGTCGTTGATCCACAGCTCGTCCGGGTCCTCGAAGTCGTTGCAGACGTAGAGGTCGGGGTCGCCGTCGCCGTCGAGGTCCCGGAAGCTGGCCACCAGGCTGAACCGCTCGGGCTCCTCCTTCAAGGCCGTTCCATCCTCGGTGAGGAAGCGTCCGGCCGTGAGCGGGACTCGCTGGAACCGTCCGCTGCCGTCGTTGAGATAGAACCAATCCGGATCGGCGCGCTGGGTTCGTACCACCATGCCGAGGTCGTGGCGGACCTGCACCTGGTAGTGCGACTCGAATCTGGGAGCCACTCGGAATCCGGCGCCGACGCGCTGCACCACCTGATCGAACGCCCGCTCCTGCGGCGGGAAGAGGTCCAGCGCCGTCACCACTTTGTAGTTCGCGACATAGAGGTCGAGATCCCCGTCGCCGTCCACGTCGGCCAGGGCCATGGTGGTGCTGCCGCGGTCGGAGCTGAGCCCGGCCTCGGCGGTGAGCTCGGTGAAGTGGCCGGAGCCGTCGTTGAGGAACAGCGCGTTGGGGCCTCCCAGCGCGGTCACCAGCAGGTCCAGGTCGCGGTCGCCGTCAACATCCGCGAAGGCCGCGCCGGTGGAGAAGCGGTCGGCGGCCGCGACGCCGCGCTCGACCGCGACCTCCTCGAAGCGCCAGTTGCCCAGGTTGCGGTACAGGGCGTTGGGTCCGTCGATCCGGGCCAGGTAGATGTCCGGCCATCCGTCGGCGTCCATGTCACCGATGGCCACGCCGGAGCCTTGCACCAGGTGGCGGTTCTGGCGCATCAGGGCCTGACTCACCGAATTCGCGAACTGGATCGCTGTGGCGGACGGGGGCAGCTGGGTGAACCCCGCGTGCCGCCCGGCGAGTGCCGGCAGGTCGCGCCATCGGTACGCCGCGGCCTGATGCCATTCACCCGGCAACGAGGACCCTGGCCGGCAGGCCCACGACGCCACCGCCAGCATGGCGAGGCGCCGGAGCGTCCGTAGGGGTCGCTGTTGCCATGCGCCCATCTTCGGCGTTTCTTCGCTGTCCTCAGGAGGTCGAGGCCCAACCTACGGGCTGAAGACCGGCCGGGTCAATGCGGCGTCAGGTTTCTTCTTGACACAATCCGCCCCGACCCGTAGCGTAGGGTCCGTATTCCACCATTGGATACACACGGGAGTTCCTGGCCCGTGACGCTGTGCCCGGCCACCCTCCAACGATGCCCGGGCTCATGACGGATAAAGCAGGCGCGTCCTAGACACAGCCACACTCCATCCTCAAAAGGGGGAGGCTCGTCATGGTTTCTTCCTTCTTGTCCGGCATCAAAAAGGGAGTTGTCCTATCCGCCTTCGGCGCGCTGGTCTTGGCCGGCACGGCTATGGCTCAGACCGGCCGCATCGAAGGCCGGGTCACGGCCAGGGACGTCGGCACGCCCGTGGGGGGCGCGCGCGTCTCGGTGGTCGGCACGGCGCTGAATGCCACGTCGGATGCCAACGGCGCGTACGCCATCGGCACGGTGCCCGTCGGCAGCTACAGCCTCAGAGTCCAGGCCGTGGGCTACCAGCAGTTGGTGATGACCAACCAGTCGGTGGCCCCGGGCGTGGCGACCACGGTCAACTTCGACCTCCAGCGGAGCATTTTCCGCATGGACGACATCGTGGTCACCGGCGTGGCGGAGCAGACCCGCGCGGTGAAGCTGCCGTTCGTGGTGGAGAAGGTCTCCATGGAAGACATCCCGGTGCCGTCGCGCAACGCGGTGGAGTCCCTGCAGGGCAAGATGGCGGGGGTCCACATCGTTCGCGGCAACGGCACGCCCGGCTCGGGGCTGAGCGTCCAGCTGCGCGGCGCCACCAGCATCAACACGGAAGGGCGCTCGAACGAGCCCCTGTACGTGGTGGACGGCGTCATCCTGGGCTCGTCCATGGTGGACGTGGACGCGCTGGACATCGCGAGCATCGAAGTCGTGAAGGGAGCCGCGGGCGCGGCGCTGTACGGAGCCCGGGCCGGCAACGGCGTCATCGTGATTCAAACCAACCGTGGCCGGAACGAAGTCGAGGGACAGACGCGCGTGAGCATCCGGAGTGAGTTTGGAATCAACAACCTCCCGCAAACCATCGCGCAGGCCCAGAGCCACTGGTACCGGCTCGACGCCAGCGGCAACTGGATCATGCAGCGGGCGGGCCGACCCGATACGATCGTGTCACCCAACGATCGGGCGTTCGCTACGCGACTCGGTTGGAGGGCCAAAGAGGACACGGTCAGGGGAACGGCCGGCAACTTCTACTTCGTGGCCGACAAGCCCTTCACCGGTACCACGTACGACAACCTGGATCGCTTCTTCGATCCGGGCACCAATTACACCAATACCGCCACGATCGCGCACCGCACCGGAAACACCAACTTTCTCGCCAGCTTCCACGAGTACAAGGAACAGGGCGTCGTGGAGGGCTTGGACGGGTTCAACCGCCGGGGCGGCCGGGTCAACGTGGATCACCGCATCGGTGGGCAGTTGGACTTTTCCGCCAGCACGTTCTACTCGCAGTCAACCGCCGACGACCCGCAGGGCGGCGAGAACGCGTTCTATGGGCTGAACTTCTACCCCATTGACGTGGACCTCCTCGAGCTGAATCCGGACCCCAAGGACAGCAACGACGTCCTGATCAACCCCGACGCGCAGGTGGTGGAATCCAACCCCATCTACTCGGCGCGCAACAACGACGTCCAGAACCGGCGGAGTCGCTTCTTGGGGAATCTGCGCGCCCGGTGGCGCCCGACTCAGGTATTCGACATTGAGACGGACTTCAGCTTCGACCGTTCGGACCGCAACGCGGTGACCTACTTCTTCAAGGGCTTCCGGCTCACCGACGCGCCGTTCGAGCACCCCGGCCTGCTGCGGAAGAACAACACCGTCGAACAGGCGGTCAACGCCAGCATCACCGGCGCATTCACCAAGGCCTTCGGCGGGCTCAACACCGTGACCAAGGCCCGGGCGTTGATGGAGCGCGCCGATGAGGAGTTCTTCGACGCCGAGGCGAACGAGCTGGTGGTCGGCGACCTGGAGGACCTCGATGCCGGCAACCCGGCGCTGAACGACATCTCGTCGTCCACCGAGCACATTCGCTCCCTGGGGTACTTCCTGAGCACGCAGATCGATTTCCGGGACCGCTACATCGTGGACGCGCTTATTCGGCGTGACGGCAGCTCGCTGTTCGGCTCCGACCAGCGCTGGCAGTGGTATTACCGGATCAGCGGCGCGTACCGGCTCTCGGAAGAATCCTGGTGGCCGCTGGGGGGGATCTTCTCCGAGTTCAAGCTCCGCGCGTCCCAAGGGACGGCCGGCGGCCGTCCGCGGTTCTCCGCGCAATACGAAACCTATAGCGTCAGCGGCGGAGCGGTCAGCAAAGCCACCCTGGGCAACCGAGACCTGAAGCCCGAGTTTTCCAAGGAAACCGAGCTGGGCGCGGACATGATCGCCTGGGGCCGCCTCTCGCTCGCGCTCACCTATGCCAAGTCCGTGGTGCAGGACCAGCTCCTGCGAGTCCCGCTGCCAGGGTACACGGGGTTCGGGGACCAGTGGCGGAACGCGGGGACCCTGGAGAGCAAGACCTGGGAGGGAAGCCTGGAGGCCGCGGTGGTGCAGGGCCGCAGTTTCAACTGGAACATGAGTCTGGTGGCCGATCGGACCCGGCAGGTGATCACCGAGTTCAATCTCCCGGCCCAGCTTCAGGACGGCATCTACTATATCCGGACCGGCGAGCGGCTGGGGACCATGTACGGGCACCGCTGGGCCAAGGGCTGTGCCGAGGTGTTCAGTTCGACGGCGGGCTTCGGTTCGTCCTGCGACCAGTTCGCGGTGAACGACGATGGCTACCTGGTGCCGGTCGGCACGGGCAACACCTGGACCGACGGGATCGACAAGCAGCTCTACGGCACCACCGTCACCATCGACGGCGTCCCGTACGCGTGGGGCCTGCCGTTCAGGGCTCAGGAAGTCGTCACGGACCCCCAGACGGGACAGTTGGACACCACCGACTTCCTGGCCATGGGGAATACCTTCCCAGACGTGAACCTCGGCCTCACCAACAGTTTCAACATCAAGGGCCTCACGATCTACACGCTCTTCGACGGCCAGTTCGGGGGACAGATCTACAACAACACCCGGCAGTGGCCGCACCGGGAGCACAACGCGTGGGAGACGGACCAGTCGGCGAAACCCGCCAATGAACGGAAGACGATTGACTACTACACCAGGCTGTACGACGTCAACGCGGACAACAGCCACTTCGTGGAACCGGGCTGGTTCGTGAAGTTCCGCGAGCTACAGCTGCGTTATGGGTTTGACGTGCGAGGTACGGGCATCCTCGGCAACGTCGTGAAACACATCGGGGTGTCGCTGATCGGCCGCAACCTCTATACCTGGACCGACTACAGCGGCTACGATCCGGAAGTGACGCTCACCTCGACGTCTCCCACGTGGAAGCGGTATGACGCGTTTGACTATCCCGTCTTCCGGAGCATCACCGGAAGCATTGAACTCGAGTTCTAGGAGGCTATGCTCATGAAGCGGTTCCGAATTGCGGCCATCGCGCTGCTCACGGTCGGGCTCGCGGCGTGCAGCGGCCTCGACGATCTGACCGACCTGCAAGTACCGAACGAGAACGCCCCGGATCGCGATCGGGTCCTGGCCCAGGCGCAGGACATCGAGGGCGTGATCGGCGGTGCGCTCTTGATCTGGTGGGGGGGCACGCATTACAGCAGCCCGTCCTGGGCGCTCTCCACCGCGGCGGATGAGGGGACCATGTCCTGGGGGAACTTCGGGATGCAACAATTGTCCTCGGAGCCCCGCGTGGCCTGGCCCAACGATCCGGCGTGGACCTACCGAGCCACGACGCAGACCCCGTGGTACGAGAACTACGGGGCCCTGTCATCGGTGTACGACGGGCTGACGTCCATCGCGGGCAACCCCGATGCCGGGGATGAGATTGACGTGAACCGGGCCAACGCGTTCGCCAAGCTGGTACAGGGCATGGCTCATGGCTACCTGGCCACGTTCTTCGACTCGGCGTTCGTCTTCGATGAAGCCGTCGACCTCGAAACCGACGTCCTCACCCTGAAGCCGTACCCGGACGTGTACGCCGCGGCGATGGCTGAGTTCCAGGAGGCGATCAACCTCGCGAACGCGAACAGTTTCACCATTCCCAATGAGTGGTTCGACGGCAACCCGATGACCAACACCCAGTTGGCGCGGTTTGCCCATTCGCTGATGGCGCGCCTGATGACGCAGGTGGCCCGCACACCGGCCGAGCGCGCCGCGGTGGACTGGGCCGCGGTCATCAACCACGTGGACGCGGGCATCACGCAGGACATCCAGGTCGTCAGCAACACCGACCGCTTCTGGAAGTCCCTCGAGTGGTACGGCAACCAGGTCACCAACCGGACCTGGGCCCGCGCCGACTACAAGACCATCGGCTGGACCGACCAGTCCGGGAACTTCGCGGCGTGGCTGGCGACCCCGGTGGCCCAGCGCAACGAATTCTTGATCACGACGGCCGATCGCCGCATCACGGCGGCCGGCGACCCCGATTCCGGGGGCACGGACTTCGCCTACATGCGCGCGTCGACCTTCCCCTCCGCCCGCGGCACGTACCATTATTCGTTCTACGGCGGGAAGCGGTTCGCGAATTACCCGGCCAGCAACGGTACCTCGCCGGCTCGGTTCATGACCACGGTCGAGATGCAGCTGATCAAGGCGGAGGGCCTGCTCCGGACCGGAGGGGCGGCCGCTCTGCCGCAGGTGGTGAGCATCATCAACGCCACCCGCGTGACCCGGGGCCAGCTGCCGGCCGCCACGGTGGCGGACGCGGACTTGATGGACAAGCTGATCTACGAGAAGCGCATGGAGACCTACTTGCTGTGCAGCGGATGCGCCTACTTCGACCGCCGCGGGTTTGGGGCACCGGCGCCCACCGGTCCGGCGTACCATCAAGGCCCGGTCGAAGGAACACCCACGCATTTCGCCGTTCCGGGTCTGGAATTGAACGTCCTGCAAAAGCCGCTGTACACCTACGGCGGCGTGGGCAACGAGGGTGGCTCGCTTCAGCCGAGCGGCGCACCCGGGCTCACTGGGAGCGTCGTGGGCACGCGAGTGCCGGCCTCGCTGGTGTATCGCCCGGCGTCCGAGCGGTACGTAGGCTCGGAGTTCTCACCGGGTGCGGTGGCGCTGGCCCGGGAGCGGTACTATTAGCCCGGTCATTCGATAGCGCGAAAACGGGCCACCACGTCGCACCGTGGTGGCCTTTTTCCTTGAGTCCGTCCGTTTCCGAAGGTGGTGTACGATGCCTCTGGTCCCTCAACAACGCATGGTCCGGGTCGCGGCCGCGCTCACGCTGGCGGGCTGCGCCGCGTCATCCGGCGGGAGCGAGGGCGGTCCCGCGCCGGCGAGCTACAAGCAAGCCCTTGGCACCGCCGCCCTCACCGACGTCGAAACCAAGGTTCCCAAGGTCCTGAACCGGCACCAGTACGAGATCGAGCGCCAGGACGGGTCTCCCGGCCTATTAACCATTCAGACCCGCTGGAACGGGCGCTACCCGCTCGAGGACGAGATTGCTCAAGGCGTCACCGAGGCCCTGACCCGGCTCATCATTACCGCTCGAGCGCGGGCCAGATCGGGGGGCACCGTGGACGTGCGGGTGGTCGAGCTGGTGGCCGAAAACCGGGTCTTCATCGGAGACTCGGCTCAGTGGCGCGAGGGCTTCATGACGCCAATGTTCAGGGAGTATGCCGATCAGCTCGTGACGGAGCTCAAGACCGAGCTCCTCACGGGCATCCGGGTGTACTGACGCTCCGACCGGGACGATAGCTGCATGCGGCGATCATTTCTCACGACGCTGGTTCTGTCGGCAACCGCGGCTTCCTCGGCCGGCGCACAGCAGGGCGACGATCGGCACGGTCTGTGGCTGGGCGTGGGCGCCGGCGGCGTGTCGGTGCGGTCCGCCTGCAGCATCTGCGCTGGTGACCAGGCAACCGGATTGGGAGGGCAGCTCAGGGTGGGTGGGACCCTTTCGCCGCGGTTTCTGGCCGGGTTGGAGGGCACCGGGTGGGTGAAACGGGGTGGGCAAGTGGAGAGGTCGATGCTGATGGTCGCCGCACTTGGCACCTATTACCCGCTGCCGCTATACGGCCTGCATCTCAAGGGGGGGATCGGCCAATACTGGTACGTCGAGGAGGATGTCGCGACGGAACTCACCACCCAGGGGCTCGCGGTCGAACTGGGTGCGGGATACGACCTCCGGATCACGCGGGGGGTGTCCCTGTCGCCGTTCCTGGCCTGGGTCCGTTCGGGGTTCGGCAATCCCACTCGGCGTGACAAGGCGAGCGGCTTCACGTTGCCGCTTCTCAGCGACATGACGGTGAGGTCTTACCAGCTCGGCGTGGTGATCACCCTACACTAGGTCCCCTTCGCTCCGCACTCTTTGGGTTGGGGCGCCAGGCTCCCTCTGGTCCAGATCAGAATCACGCCACTATAGAGCTGGCCGCTGATGCTGGGCCGGAACTCCTGCGCGGCGCGATACCCCCGGCGGACCTCGACGCACTCGACGTCCTGCGTGTCGATATAGAAGGTAAGCGGTGGCGTCACGACCGTGCCGTCAATGACATACAAGACGTCGGCATGAGAACCGCGGATCGTGACCCGGGTGTCTTCTCGACGCCCGGACGTTTGGACTCCCGCGACCACCCCCTGCAGTGCGTCCAGGATGCTCCCGCGGCCCGGGAGGTCCGCTTGCTTGAGGACCTTGGCGCCGATCGCCGCCCGGGGCTCGGGGGGCTCGCCGCGAACCTCGACGCCCTCCAAGGTGACCGCTTGTGGCGTCATCTCGAAGTGGACCAGCAGAATCGAATCCGCCAGCAGGGCATAAACCGGCGACGTGATGGGCTGGAACCCCAGGCGCCGGGCCTCCACCTGCACGGGTCCAAGGGGAACACCTCGAATCTCGTAGCGGCCGCGGGCGTCCGTCGTGTCCCGGAGCACCAATCCCACCACCGAAACAATGACCAAAGGCACTACCTGGGCGGTGGCGGCATCCAGCACAACGCCGCGCACGCTCCCAGACCGCTGCGCTTCCAGCTGGTGCCGGCCTCCCAACACCAGCCCCGCCAGGAGAACCCCGGCGCGCGCCAGACCCGTCTTGGTCATCGCAATCCGACTTTACTATTCCCAATCTATGACCTATGCCCGTGGCCGCAAGCAAAGGCCGAGGCCGGTTTCCCTCACTGGGGCCGCGGGATTACTGTTACCTCCCGCTATGCACCGCTCGTCCCGCAAGATCTTGCACTGGCTCGCGCCGCCTACACTGGTGGCGTTGCTGGGGGCATGCGGCGCCCCGGGCCACGTCGCCGCACGGGCCAGGGACCGCATTCTGACGGCCGAGCGTCTCGCGGCCACCCTGAGCCAATGGCGGCGACCCACCCTCGACACCAATCTGGCCCGGCAGGTCGCCGACTGGTGGGTGGACTATCAGCTATTCGCGCGGCAGGTCGCGGCGGGGGACTCGATGCTGGACTCCACCACTGTCCTCGAGGTGATGTGGCCCGAGGCCCGGGCCTACGTCCTGGCGCGCTGGCGGGAGCAACTGTTCGCGTCCCAGCTCCCGTTGGACTCCGCGTCCCTGGATAGCGTATATCAAGCCGGCGACTACCGGCTGATGCAGCACGTCCTGTTGCAGGCGCCCCATCGGGGGCCGCTGGACGTGCGAGCCCGTGCCCGCCGGCGGGCGGAGGCGTTGCGGGCGCAGCTCGCGCGAGGCCTCTCCTGGGACGCGGCCCAGCGGCAGAACGACGACGTCGCCGCCCGACGGCAGCGTGGGAGCGTGGGGATCGTCACCCGGGGACAAACGGAACCCGGGTTTGAGCAGGCCGCGTTTGCGCTGGAGCCAGGCGGGATTTCTCCGGTGATCGAGACGTCCTTCGGGTTTCACATCGCGCGTCGTCCGCCGCTGGACGAGGTTCGCGCAGAGTTCGGCGCGGCGGTGGAGCCCATGATGGCCGAGCGGCTCGATTCGCTCCACATCCGCCAACTGCGGGAGCGTTGGCACCTGACGCTGCGTCCCGGCGGGCTGGAGCGGGCGAACACGGCGGTGCGTGATCCCCTCCGGTACAAGGAGTCGGGAACCGAGTTCGCGCGCTTCGAGGGTGGCCAGTTCACGCTGGCGGACCTGGTGCGGTGGCTCCAGGCCGTGCCGGACTGGATGCATATCCAGGTCGAGCGTCATCCCGAGGAGCATCTCACCCCATTCCTCGACATGATGATGGGGTACGAGCTGCTGTATCGTGAGGCATTGGATCATGGCGTGACGGCCTCCCCGGCGGAGGTCGCGGAGATGAAAAAGGATCTTGCTGGACGGCTCAACCAGGTTCAGGGTGCCCTCGGCGTCTATCCGCCCGCCCCCGGGGATTCCAGCACTGAGGAGCTGAGGCGGCGGCGGGCCGAGGCCGTGGACCAGTACCTGAGCACGTTGTCGAGTAACTGGCAGCGCTTCGCGCGAGTCCCCCCGCTGTTGGCGGACCGGCTCAGGCGGCACGCCCGGTGGGCGGTGTACCCCAGGGGAATCCGGCGCAGCGTTCAGCGGGCCACCGAGTTGGGGGCGGCCGCTGACAGCACGCCGGGGCGTTTGTGACCCACATCACAGTTCGGCCGTTCGCCCAGTCCTTGCTGCTGCTCCAGCGGTAGCGCACATTTCCTCGTCCCCAGATCCGCATGATCCCCGTTTTGTGAACTCTGCCCGGGCAGCGCCCGGAAGGAGTGAGCCCTCAGCGTATGGCCCGCCAGCTACGCCGCGCAACGCTGCTTGCGCCGTTCATGTTGCTAGCGGGGTTCCTCGCGCTCAGCTGCTTCGATAGCCCCAGCGGCCCACGCATCTTCCAGGGCCAGTTCTCACTGGCTCCGCGGTTCGAGAGCGCGGTAGCCGACATCATCACCATTGACCGGTTCCGCGTCTTGGTCCGCCGCACGTCGGATAGCTCCACCGCGCTCGACACGGTCATCACGGTGGTGCCGGGCACGGACTCGGTGGACCTGTCGCTCAGGGTCCCGATGCTGACGTCGTCGGAGACCTTCCTGCTGACGCTGTCCCTCATCACCCCGGCCGGCGACACGGCGTTCCAGGCCGGACCGACAACGGTCACGCCCACCTCCACCGGTGGCGCGCCACCGGTTATCCCGCTCACCGTGGTGTACGTGGGCGTGGGCGCCGAGGCGGCGTCCGTGCGCATCGTCACGGCGTCGTCCAGCGTGTTCTTCGGGGACACGGTGACCCTGGTGGCGGAAGCATTGGACAGCGGCGGCGCGGTGATCCCAGGGACGCCCATCGCGTGGGCCTCGCTGGATACGCTCCGGGCCCGGGTGCCGGACATTACGCAGGGCAAGGTGGTGGGCGCGGTCCAGCGCGGCGGGGCGCGGATCACGACCACGTTGCTCACGGGGCAGGCGGATACCACTGTCGTGCTGGTGCAGCCCCTGCCGGTCAGAGGCATAGTGGAGTCCGGCGATGACCAGTCGGCACAGGTGGCCACGCTGCTCTCCCAACCGGTTCGGTTCCGCGTGAAGGCGGCGGACAGCCTGGGCGTCAGCGGCCTCAAGGTGACCTTCAGCGTAGCCACCGGTGGAGGTTCGCTGGATCTCGACAGCGCGATCACCAACGACTCGGGCCGGGTCGAGGTTCAGTGGACCCTTGGGCCAGGCACCGGACTGCAGACCATCCAGGCGCGAGTGGCCGCGGACTTTGCGGATTCGCTGGTGACGGCATCGGCCACGGCGCTGGCCGGTCCTGCCGATTCCCTCGTCTTTGTGGTAGCGCCCGTTACCACCGCGGCGGGGACGGCGATCGTCCCGCCCGTCCAGGTGGCGGTGCTCGATTCGTTCGGCAATACCGCGGCCGGCTCGAGCGCGGCGGTCACCTTGGCGATCGCGGCCGGCACCGGCGTTCCCGGCGCGGCCCTGCTGGGCACCACCACGCGGAACGCGGTGGCCGGCGTCGCCACGTTCGACGATCTGCGCATTGACAGCGTGGGGACGAACTATCGGCTCGTCGCCACGGCGACCGGGCTCACCGAGGCCACCAGCGGCACCTTTGACGTCACGGTTGGCGCCATCGCCAGCGTGACCATCACGCCGTCCCTGGACACGCTGCCGCGCCTGGGTGACACCACTCGTTTCAGCGCCCTGGCCCGCGACGCCGGCAACAACGTGGTGCCCGGTGCCATTTTCACCTGGAGCACCTCCGACAACGCCGTCGCCATCGTGGACGCCGCCGGGCTGGCCACCGCCGTGGGGGCCGGAACGGCGCTGGTGATCGCCGAGACGGGCGGCCTAGCGGATACCGCCACGCTGGTGGTGGGCCAGACCGCGGCCAGCGTGGTGATCAGCCCGGCGGCCGACACCGCCACGGCGCTGGGCGACACGCTCCAGTTCACCGCGCAGGCGTTCGACGCCGGAAGCAACCCCATCGCGGTCGCTGTCGTCGTGTGGATCAGCACTGACCCCCTCGTCGCCGTGGTGGACACCGGCGGCCGGGCCGTGGCGGTGGCCAACGGGACGGCGCAGATCATCGCGCTAGCAGACGGGGTGGCGGACACGGCCACCGTGCTGGTGAGCCAGATCGCCACCCAGCTCGCCTTCACGTTCCAGCCCACCAACACGGCCACGGGCGACACTATCACGCCGCCGGTGGTGGTGGTCTTTCAGGACGCGCGGAGCAAGGTCGTGACCACGGCGACCGACAGCGTGTTCATCGCGCTGGCCGACAACCCGGCCGGCGCCACACTGTTCGGACGGACCCGGGTCCAGGCCGTGGCCGGCGTCGCGACCTTTGACAGCTTGAGCCTGGACAACATCGGGGCTGGTTACACCCTTCAGGCAACGGCGGTCTCGTTCCCGCCGATCACCAGCGCTCCGTTCGACATCGTGGCCCCGCCGGCGCGAGTGTCCTGGCTCGCGGCGGTCAGCGGCAACTGGAGCGACGGCACGCGATGGAGCACCGGCGCCCCACCCGCGGCGCTGGACACGGTGCTGATCACCCAGGGCGGAACGTACACGGTGACGCTGGACGTGGCACCCGCGTTCGCGGACCTCACCTTCGGTGGATCCACCGGCACCCAGACGCTGGTGGTCAACGGCCAGACCGTCACGGTGACGGGGAACAGCCTCACGGTGGGCCCCAACGCGGTCGTGAACTTCGGCTCAGGAACCATCAACGGGCCGGGCATGGTGTACATCTTCGGCACGCTCAATTGGACCGGCGGCACCATGAGCGACAGCGGGATCACCTGGGTCCAGGCCGGTGGACTTCTGAATGTGGATGGCGGAGGTAGCAAGTACCTGCAGCGCCGCGTCCTGTTCAACTCCGGCACGATGGTCTTCCCGGCGACCACCGGAACCGGGCCCCTGTACCTGTGGGATGGGCCGATCATCGACAACCAGGCCGGAGGGGTGATCGATTTCCAATCCACGGGAGACATGCCGTTCTACAGCGGCACCGTCGGGACCCTCGCCAACTTTGGCACGCTCCGGAAATCGGCCGGCGCAGGCCTGAGCACCATCGGCATCAACCTGTCCAACCTCGGGGTTGTGGAAGTCCAGAGCGACACGCTCCAGTTCACCCAGGGGGGCGGCGGCACCGGCAGCTTCACCGTTGCGGCGGACGCGCAGCTGGACTTCGGCGGCAGCGGCACGCGTGATTTCCCCGCCGGCTCCAGCATCAGCGGCGCCGGGACCGTCAGCGCCTCAGGCGGGACCCTCTACGTGGCGGGCGCGTACAACGTCACCGGCCGCACGGTAGTGCTCAATGGCTCGCTGTTCTTCGCCGCGGCCGAACCCGACACCGCCTTCACCCGGGTCCTCGAGATCAGCAACGGGTCCCAGACGGGGACCGGCATCGTCTCGGTGACGGACTCCATGATCTGGACCGGCGGCTCCCTGACCCAGGCCGGCGAGACCTTCATTGGGCCCTCGGCGGTGTTGCTGGTGGACGGCGCCAGCACCAAGTACCTGCAGGCCCGCACCCTGGTGATTGCCGGGACCATGATCTTCCCGGCCACCACCGGCACCGGCACGCTGTACCTCTGGGACGGCCCCACGATCGTCAACGCAGGGCTCATCGACATTCAGACCGGCGCCGACATCCCCTTCTACAGCGGCACGGTCGGGACATTCACCAATGTCAGCGTCGGTACGTTGCGGAAGTCGGCGGGGCCCGGACGGAGCACGGTGGGCGCCAACCTCGCGAACGACGGAACCGTTGAGGCTCTGGGCGACACGTTGGAGTTCACCCACGGCGGCACCAGCACGGGATCGTTTACCGTCGCCGCCGGCGCCCAGCTGGCCTTTGGCGGCGCCGGCACCCGCACGCTGGCCGTCGGCTCCAGCGTGAGCGGCGCGGGGCTGGTCAGCCAGACCGGAGGTACCACCACCATC
>DATECF010000058.1:0-13721 GCA_035287045.1 Gemmatimonadales bacterium
GCGGCCTTGCCGGGCCACGGCTGGAACGGGGGCTGCTGGACCAGTTGCGTCGGGCCCGGCCCATGGGCGTCCGCAACTGGGAGACGCAGGCCCGAAGCTGGGCCTCGGCCGCGCGACACTGGACGGCGGACGAGCTGGATCAGGCGATCCGCGCCACGTACGAGGCCGATCGGGCATTGAAGTCCACGACCGTGAGCGACGACCGCGCCACCTTGCGTTCGCTCCTGCTGACGCTGGGAGCCGGGAGGGCCGCCGCGTGAGCCGCACGGTTCTGCTCCTGGCGTTGGCGCTGGCCGCCGTCCCGGAGGCGCTCCGGGCGCAACAGGATTCGCTCTTCAACGACTCGATGCTGAGCCGGGCGGCCCGGCTCGCCACCGAGGGTCAGGCCGACTCCGCGCAAGCCCTGGTCCGCCGGCGGCTCAGCGCGCTGCAGCCGCGCGACTCATTGTATCCGGCAGCCCTGTACGCCGCCGGGCTGGTCGCCGGTAACGCCGACACGGCGTTGACCTACTACCGCCGGGTCAGCATCGAGTACACCCAGTCGTCCTGGGCCGCACCCGCCCTGGTGCGGTTGGCGCAATTCGCCTACGCGGCCCGCGACTTCAGTACCGCGTCCGTCTCCGCGGAACGCGTGTTGGGGGACTACCCCGTCACGCCGGTGCGCGCGCAGGCCGCCTACTGGGCGGGGCGCGCGCGGCTCGAGCTCAACCAGCTGGCGGCGGCCTGCAGCCTGATGCAGCAGGCTGTGGACGAGGCCGGCACCGACGTCGAGGCCGCCAACCGAGCGCGCTTCTACCTGCAACGCTGCCGGGGTGCCGTGGCCACGCCCGCCGAGAGTGCCCGCGCGACGGTAGCCAGCTTCACGGTGCAGGTCGCGGCGGTGCGCACCGCCGCGGCGGCCGATGACCTCATGCGCCGCCTCAGACAATACGGCTACCAGGCACGGGCGGTGCGGGAGCCGGACGGCTTGCTGAAGGTGCGCGTGGGCCCGTACGGGACGCGTACCGAAGCTCAGCGGGCCGCCGCGACGCTCAAGACCCGGCTGGGAGGCAGTCCGTTCGTCGTGGAAGAGCGCCGTCCGTGAGCCGCCGCGCGTCGCCCCCGGCGGCGGACACTCCGCTGATGCAGCAATACCGCGAGATCAAGGCGCGTCACCGCGACGCGATCCTGTTTTTCCGCATGGGCGATTTCTACGAGATGTTTTACGACGACGCGGAGCTGGCCGCCCGTGAGCTGGGGCTCACCCTCACCTCCCGCAACAACGGCGGCGCCGCCGATGTCCCGCTGGCCGGCGTTCCGGTGAAGGCGGCCGCCGAGTACCTGCACCGGTTGGTGGAACGGGGACATAAGGTGGCCATCTGCGAGCAGGTCGAGGATCCGCGGCTGGCGCAGGGGATCGTGCGGCGCGAGGTGGTGGAGACGGTGACCCCGGGTGCCGCGCTCGACGACCAGCTGCTCGAGCGCGCTCGCGACAATTTCCTGGTGGCTATCCTGCCGGGCGATCGCCTGGGCCTCGCCGCGCTCGACATCTCGACCGGGGAGTTTCTCCTGGAGACGGTAGCGCCGGGCGATTTCCCGGCGGCGCTCCAGCGGCTGGATCCCCGGGAGGTGGTGGTACCGCAGGGTGCCACCGTGCCGACGCCGGACGGCGTGCTGCGCTCGGAGCGTGAGCCCTGGGAGTTCGATGCCGGCGCAGCCGAGGACGACCTCACCCGGCGCTTCGCCCTGGCGAATCTCGACGGCCTCGGGCTCGAGTCCTCGGACCGCCCGGCGCTGGGCGCGGCGGGAGCGCTACTGCGGTACGCCGCCGAGCTCCGCCCCGCCGGCCTGCCCCAGCTGGCGCGGCCACGGGTGGTGCGCGCCGATCTGGCGATGCCGCTGGACGAGATGACGCGGCGGAACCTGGAGCTGGTCGAAACCCTGCGCCCGGGCGCCGCGGGCGGGACCCTGCTGGACGTCCTGGACCGCACCACCACACCCATGGGCGCCCGCCTGCTCCGGCGGTGGCTGCTCGCCCCCCTGCGATCCCGGGACGCGATCGAGGCGCGACATGACGCCGTGGAGGTGCTGGTCGCCGATGCGCGGGGGCGCGAGCGGTTGCGCGAAGCCCTCGACGGCATGCGCGATCTGGCGCGCCTCGCTACGCGGGCCGCGGCGCGCCGCGCCGGCCCGCGCGAGCTGGGCGCCCTGCGCGACTCGCTGGCGCGCCTGCCGGACGTGCGTGGCGCTCTGGACGGATTAGCCCGCCGAGAGCGAAGCGCCGCGCTGGAGCGGGCGGCCCACCAGCTGGACCTGCTGAGTGACCTGGCGGGAGAGCTGGCGGCCATGCTGGCGGACCATCCGCCCGCGACGATGGGCGACGGCGACGCGATCCGCCCCGGTGCCGACCCGGACCTGGACGCAACGCGTGAGCTGCGTGACGGCGGCAAACGCTTCATCGCGGGCCTGCAGGCGCGGGAACGTGAGCGCACGGGGATCGCGTCGCTGCGGGTGGGCTACAACAAGGTCTTCGGCTATTACATCGAGATCACCAAGGCCCACAAGCAGGCCGTGCCGGCGGACTACGAGCGCCGACAGACCCTGACCGGCGCCGAGCGCTACGTGACCCCGGAGCTCAAGGACTACGAGGCGCGCGTCCTCGGCGCCGAGGAGCGTATCGTCGCCCGCGAGCGGGAGCTGCTCGACGGGCTCTGCCAGCGGGTGAGCGATCGCATCGGCCGCCTCCAGGGCACAGCACGTCTGTTGGCCGAGCTCGATGTGCTGGCGGGGCTCGCCGAGGTCGCGGTCCGCGAAGGGTACGTCCGGCCCGCCATGACCGACGCCTTCGGTCTGGAGCTCAAGCGCTGCCGCCACCCGGTGGTGGAGCGGGTGCTGCCGCGTGGGAAGTTCATCCCCAACGACGTCTGGTTCGACGCAGCGGCCCGCATCACCCTGCTCACCGGGCCGAATATGGCCGGCAAGTCCACCATGCTGCGCCAGGTGGGGTTGGCCGTGATCATGGCGCAGCTGGGCTCGTTCGTGCCGGCCGAGGCCGCCACGATCGGGGTGGTGGACCGCGTGTTCACGCGGGTCGGGGCCAGCGACAACCTGGGTCGGGGGCAATCCACATTCATGGTGGAGATGGCCGAGACCAGCGCGATCGTGCACGGCGCGACCGAGCGGAGCCTGGTGCTGCTCGATGAGATCGGCCGCGGCACGTCCACCTACGACGGCGTGGCGATCGCGTGGGCGGTCACCGAGCACCTGCACGACCGGATCGGCTGCAAGACCATCTTCGCCACCCATTACCACGAGTTGACCCAGCTCACGGAGCACCTGCATCACGTGCGCAACTTCCACGTCGCCGTGCGAGAGGTGGGGGACCAGGTCTTGTTCCTGCATGAGCTTCGGCCCGGCGCCACTGACCGCTCCTACGGCATTCACGTCGCACAGCTCGCTGGTCTGCCCCCGGGCATCATCGCGCGGGCAGGGGAGATCCTGGCGCTCCTGGAATCCGGTCACCACGTGGCCGGCCTGAAGCCGCCTCCGGCCCCGGACGCCGGCCAGCTGGCGCTCTTCGAGGAGCATCCGGTGCTCGCCGATCTGCGCACGCTGGATCCTGATTCCATGACGCCGCTCGAGGCGCTGACTCGTCTGGCGGAGCTCAAGCGGCGCGCCGAGGAAGCATGACGGCACCTCGGGGTGTGACGCTGCCGGGCGCGTTGGGGGCCGCGGGGCTGGCGCTCCTCGCGGCCTGCGGTGCCGAGCGGCCGGCGGCGGCGGACGCCCCCACGACCAGCACCACGCCGGCCTTCGAGCCGCCGGTAGTCACCAACCCGGAGTCACCGGTGAATTACCCGCCGGCCCTGTGGGAGCAGCAAGTCGAGGGCACCGTGGTGCTGCGACTGCACCTGGACGAGCGGGGCAACGTGGCGCCGGATTCGACCCGGGTCTCCGAAACCAGTGGCTACCCGACGCTCGATTCCGCGGCGCTCCGAGCCGTGCCCGACATGCGCTTCGCGCCCGCCCGGCGAGGCGGCCAGCCGGTCGCGACCACATTCCTCCAGCCCGTGCACTTCCGCCATCAGCAGCGCGCCGGGGCGCCCAGCCGGCCATGACGCCCCAACATCTGAAGCCCTACGACGACGTCCTGCAGACCATCGGCTGGACGCCACTGATTCGCCTCAATCGGGTAACCGCCGGCATTCGGACCCCGGTGTACGCCAAAGCCGAGTTCTTCAACCCGGGAGGCTCGGTGAAGGACCGGATCGGGCTGGCGATGATCGAAGCCGCCGAGCGCGAGGGACGGCTCAAACCGGGCGGCGTGATCGTGGAGGCCACGTCGGGGAACACGGGTGTGGGACTGGCGATCGCGGCCGCCGTGAAGGGGTACCGCTGCATCTTCACCATGCCGGACAAGATGTCCCAGGAAAAATCCCGCCTGCTGCGCGCGCTCGGCGCCGAGGTGGTCATCACCCCGACGGCCGTGCCGCCGGACCACCCCGAGAACTACCTCATGAAGGGCCGCGCGATCGCGGGATCCCTTCCCAACGCCATCTTCGCCGATCAGCACTACAACCCGGTGAACCCGGACGTGCACTACCGGACCACGGGCCCCGAGATCTGGCAGCAGACCGACGGTCGCGTCACTCACTTCATCTGCTCGCCCGGCACCGGCGGCACGGTGACCGGGGCGGGGCGCTATCTCAAGCAACAGAACCCCAAGGTCAGGGTCGTGGCCGGAGACCCGGTGGGATCCATTTATACCGAGTACGCCAAGACCCACCAGAAGGGCGAGGGCCATCCCTACAAGGTGGAGGGGATCGGCGGTGACAAGATCCCCACGTCGCTCGACTTCGACGTCGTGGACGAATGGATGTACGTCGCCGACCGGGACGCCATGTTGATGGCACGCCGCCTCGCCAAGGAGGAGGGGCTCCTGGTGGGAGGGTCTACCGGCCTGAACCTCGTCACGGCGCTCGAGGTGGCGCGCCGGTTGAACGATCCCAAGGCCCTGGTGGTCACCGTGCTCTGCGACACCGGCGAGCGGTACCTGTCCAAGGCCTTCAGCGACGAGTGGATGCGGGAGAACCAGATGCTCGACGTCGAGCGGGTCACGCTGGCCACCATCCTGAGCGGCAAGCCCCAGGAAGCGCCGGAGCTGGTCACGATCGCGCCCACAGCTACCGGACGGCAGGCGTTGAACCTGATGAGCACCTACGACGTGTCGCAGCTTCCCGTGGTGGAGGGAGCGGATTGCGTGGGCTCGGTGTCCGAAGCGGCGCTCACCACCAAGGCGCTGAGCGAAGCGTCGATCCTGGAGCATCCGGTACGGGAGGTGATGGAGTCGCCGTACCCCGTGGTGGACGACAGCCTGCCGCTGGAGAACCTCACCGCGCTGCTGGCCCGTGAAACTCCGGCGGCCCTGATTCGGCGCAACGGGGAGCTGGCGGGCATCGTGACGCGGTACGATGTGCTGCGGCACGTGGCGGGGGTGCGATGAGCGGCCGGGTCCCCCAGTTCCTGCTTTCCGCCGAGACCAGCTTCTCCGCCGCCCACCGGCTGCCGGGAGTGGACATGTGTGACCGGATCCACGGCCACGATTGGCGGGTACGCCTCACGGTCCGGGTCAACGCCTCCGAGCTGGGGCCGAACGGGATGGCCCTGGACTTCCGGGAAATCGAACGCACCGTCCGCGCGGCCGTGGAAGACTTCGAGCACCGCGATCTCAATCAGCTCGAAGCGTTCGCCCGCACGGCTCCCACTGCCGAACAGGTGGCCCGCATCGTGAGCGAGCGGGCCCACGCCCAACTGGCGCGGTCGGTGCCTGCCGCGCGGGTGGACGAGGTCGAGGTCTGGGAGACGCCCACGTTCCGCGTGGTATACCGGCCCTCGTGACCCGGGTCGCGGTGTTGACCGGCGGCTCGACGCCGGAGCGGGACGTGGCGTTCGCCGGCGCCGCCCAGGTGGTGCAGGCGCTGCGCCATCGCGACCACACGGTTACCGTCGTGGACACGGTGGACGGGCCACTTTCCGCGGAGGCGGAGCGAACGATCCTGGTGCCCTCCGTGGGACGTACACCACCCACCGCCGCCGAGCTCGACGCGCTGGCCGCCCGGGAGCTCGGGCCCGCGCTGGTGGAGCTCCGCGAACTCACCGACGCCGACTTGGTGTTCTTGGTGGTGCATGGACGGGCCGGCGAAGGCGGAACCCTCCAGGCGCTCCTTGAGGCGGCGGGGATCCCCTACACCGGCAGCGACCCGCTCGGCAGCGCCCTGGCGATGGACAAGGACGTGGCCAAGCGCCTGTTCCAATGGGCGCAGGTGCCGACCGCTCCCTGGGTCATGTGGCCGGCGGATCGCCAGGCGGTTGAGCGTCTGGGCTTTCCCCTGGTGGTGAAGCCGTCCAAGGTGGGCTCCACCGTGGGCCTCACCGTAGTGCACCGGTACGCGGACGTCGAGGCCGGCGTGGCCGAGGCCCGCCGGTTCGACGACGAAGTCCTGCTGGAACGCTTCATTCCAGGACGCGAGCTCACCTGTGGGGTCCTGGGCAGCCGGGCCCTCGCCGTGGGCGAGATCATTCCACGCCACGAGATCTTCGACTACGAGTGCAAGTACACGCCCGGGATGTCACGGGAGATTTTTCCTGCGGACCTGCCGGAGCCCGTCGCGGCGAGGGTGCAGTCGTTGGCGCTGGCCGTGCACCGCGGGCTCAAGCTCCGCGACTTCTCCCGTGTGGACTTCAGGCTGGATCCGGAGGGGACCGCCTATTGTCTAGAGGCGAACACCCTGCCCGGGCTCACGGCCACCAGCCTGTTCCCCCAATCCGGAGCGGCGGTGGGCATCGGCTTTCCCGAGTTGTGTGACGCGATCTGCCAGTTGACCTTGCAGCGAGGCGGGCAAGGGAACAAAGTCGGGGCTTCAGGGAGTAGATGAGCCAGATGGATGGCCGCTCGACCTTCGCGTTGACCCCCTGGGTCCGCCGCCTGATCGCGGCGAACGCCGTGGTGTACCTGCTCACCATCACGGTCTTCACCGGTACCTGGTTTTACCAGGCCTTCGCCTTCGCACCTTCCGCCGCCCTGACCCAGCCTTGGACGTTCGTCACGTATGCGTTTGTCCACGGCGGATTCCTCCACCTCGCCTTCAACATGCTCATGCTGTTTTTCTTTGGGCCGGCGGTGGAGGAGCGGCTGGGCGGCCGGGCGTTCATCGGGTACTACCTGTTCTGCGGGTTGGGCGGCGCGGCGCTGTCGTTTGCCATCGCGCTCCTCGCGCCCGTGGCACCCTTTGTGGGCGCCTCCGGGGCGGTCCTCGGCGTCGCGCTGGCGTTCGCGCTCTACTGGCCGGACGCGCCGATCCTGGTGTTCCCGTTGCCGGTGCCTATCAAAGCCAAGTGGCTGGTCCTGGGGTTGGCCGTCATGAACCTCACGCTCGCGGTCCTGCCGGCGCAGGACGGGGTCGCCCACCTGGCGCACCTTGGCGGCTTGCTGTTCGGATTCCTCTACCTCCGCGGAGCCACGCTGGCTGCTCGGGTCCCGCGCTCGTCTCCCCAGCGCCGGACGCGGGCGCGTGCCCGGACCGGCCAGAGCGGGGCGGAGGGCGGGCGCCGGCGCGAGGGGTCGCGACGAGCCGCCTCGCGCCCCGACGAGACCATCCAGGCCAAGATCGACCGCCTGCTCGACAAGATCTCCGCCACCGGCATCGACTCCCTCACGCCGGAAGAACGCCAGCTCCTGGCCGAGCGCAGCCGACAGCTCCGGCAGCACTGACGTCCCCATGGCGCCCCGCTTCGCCGTCCGGCAGGGCGACATCACCACCTACGACGGCAACGCCCTGGTCAACGCGGCCAACAATCATCTCGTCCTGGGGGCCGGCGTGGCCGGTGCCATCCGCCGCGCCGGCGGCCCCGCCATCCAGGCGGAGTGTGACCGCCTTGGTCCCATTCGCGTGGGCGAGGCGGCGATCACCGGGGCCGGGCGTCTCGGCGTCCGGTGGGTCATTCACGCCGCCGCCATGGGCGATCAGCCGGCCTCCGAGCGGTCCATTCACGCCAGCACCGCCGCCAGCGTGCGGCTGGCGGCGCAACATGGCGCTCGGCGCATCGCTTTCCCCATTCTGGGTTCCGGCATCGGCGGCTTCGACCTCCGCCGCGCGGCGGCTGTGATGCTCGAAGCGATTCGAACGACGCCCGAGGCTGAAGCGCTCGACGAGATCGTGCTCTACGGGTTTTCGGCAGCGGATGCCGAGCTACTGCGCGAGCTGATCGAGTAGCAGTCAGCCGTCGGCGATCAGCCCTCAGCTACCGGGACAGGGGGTCACGCGGAGCGCCGACGGCTAACGGCTACTTGTCAGCGGACTCCGCTCGGTCCAAATTGGCTTCGCTCCTCCATGCTCGTGAACCTTGTCCCACCATTCATGGCCGCGCTCGCGGCGAAAGATCCCCTGGAGGCGTATCACCGTTACCTCGACGACCACCGCGTGGTCCTCGGGGCGTACTGGCACAATTACGTACTGGACCTGGACAGCCCGCACGCCGCCGACGTCATCCGGCGTGCCCTCGCCGCCGAGCGCCGCGATCTCCTGACGCTGCTGCACGACGTGGACGTCGCCGCCATCGCCGAAGAAGCGCTGGGCCGTTGTGAGATCCAGCTCGATATGGACCGGCCGACGGATCTCTACCTGATGGTTGGAGTGGGCGGCGCCAACGCCGGCGAGCTGGTGGTCGCCGGCCGCGGGGTCGCCTTCGTCTGCCTGGAGCACTTCACCGGCCGGCCCAATCCCGAGAGCTACGGGCTGGGGCTCGCGCCCGGCCTGCTCCCGCTCTGGATCGCCCACGAGCTGGCGCACACCGTGCGATACACGTCACCGGCCAGCCGCGGCGAGCTGGCGCGGGTGGTGGAGGACGCTGGCGGGTTCTACGACTACTGGGACAGCGGCAGCCGCGCCACGCTCCGCGAGTTGCTGGTGAACGAAGGGCTTGCCGTGGCGGCCGCGCGGGCGGTGGCTCCGGGGTTCGACGTGTGGCAGTATCTGGGGTACGGACGGCGGCAGTACCGCCGGTTGCGGGAGCTGGACGCGTTCCTGCGGCGGGTCACGGATGCCGAGCTGGAGCACCGCGGCCTGGGGTATCGCCTGCGCTACCTGGCGGGCGGGACCAGTCCCTCGACCCGGTTGGTGTCCGGCAAGGTCATTCCGGAGCGGGCCGGGTATTATCTGGGACTCCAGATGGTGGAAGCGATGGTGAACGAACAGGGTGTGGCCGCGGCCCTTCGCGCCTCGGCGGTCGAGTGCCGGGACGCGGAGGAACGCGCCAGCGGCGTGCAGACGGCGTGACCCGGCGGTCGTCAGGGCCCGCCCCGCCGGGTCCGGAGCGCCGCCGCAACCCGACGCTCCGCGAGGTCCTGGACGAGCTGGTCACTCACGTCCGGGACATCGCGCGCCGCGCCCGGACCATGTCGCAGGATGAGCTGGACTACGCCCAGCAACGGTTGGAGTGGTTGGCGGATGAGGTGTGGCGCCTCGCGGTCCGAGGCGAGGATGAGGAGTCCCGCTAAGCAAGCGCCGTCACTTCCCCACGCAGAACGAGCTGAACACGCGATCCAGGATGTCATCAGTCGTCACCAGCCCGATGACGTCCTCCAGCGCGCCTACCGCCGCCCTGAGATGCGTGCCGGCCACCGCGGCCTCGAGCCCGGCACGGCGCGCCGACGCGAACTCTTCCACCTCGGCCAGTGCCCGCTCCAGCGCCGCCCGGTGCCGCGCCCGCGTCACCACCGGTGTGACGTCCCCTTGCTGCGCCAGCGTGGTGAACGCCACCCTCGCCAAGGTCGCGCGAAGCTCCGCCAGCCCGGCGCCGCTCACGGCCGACACCGCCACCTCTCCGTCCGGCTCCGCTGCCGCCCGCCCCCCAGCGTCCCCTGCGGCATCCGCCTTGGTCCATGCCAGGATCAACCGCTCTCCAAGCTCGACGCGAAACCGGCGTTCCTCGCCGTCCAACTCGCGTCCCGCTTCGGCGCACAGCAGCACGATGTCCGCCGCCGCGAGATACCGGCGGGATACCTCGACCCCGAGCCGCTCCACCCGGTCGCCGCTCTCCCGCAGGCCCGCCGTGTCCACCAGCCGGAAGGGAAAGCCGTCGCACACGGCGCTCGCCTCGATCGCGTCGCGCGTGGTTCCCGGAATCTCGGTCACGATGGCCCGCTCGCTTCCCAGCAGCGCGTTGAACAACGAGGACTTGCCGACATTGGGGCGCCCGGCAATCACCACCAGCGCGCCTTCGCGCAGCCGCTCACCCTCCGCGGCGGTGCGAAGCAGCCCGAGCAGCGCCGCACGCAGGCCCTCGATCGCCCGATCGACGCGCTCGGCCGGCACGGGGCCGCTGTCTTCCTCGGGGAAATCGATGTCGTAACTGATCAGCGCTTCCAGCGCGAGCACCTGCTCGCGCAGCGCGCCAATCCGCTGCGACAGGCCCCGATCCAACTGCCCCAGCGCCGCGCGCCGCTGGGCCGGCGCCGTGGCATCCACCAGATCGGCAATGCCCTCTGCCTGGAGCAGATCCACCTTGCCGTTCAGCATCGCCCGTCGGGTGAACTCCCCGGGCAACGCCGGCCGCGCGCCCGCGGCAAGCAGCGCACCCAGCACCTCCGCCGGCACCAGCAGGCCGCCGTGGGTGCCGATCTCCACCAGGTCGTCGCCGGTATAGGAGCCCGGCGCGGGGTACACCGTGTACAGCACGTCGTCCAGCGTCTCACCGCTGAACGGGGCCACCGCTCGTGCGCGACGCGCGGTGCGCGCCGGGCCGGGCGCGAAGGGCCGCAGCACCCGCCCGGCGACCGCCAATGCGTCGCGGCCCGACAGGCGGATGAGGGCAACCGCGGAGCGCCCGGGGGGTGTGGCCAGGGCCACGATGGTATCGGTGAGCATGGGTGGGGCGGAAGATGGCACGGCAAAGCCCCGCTGTCCGGCTACGTCGTTCGTGCTACCCTTCGCAACCGCTCCCGCGCGATCAGCCACTGCTGGGGAAGGCTCGCGATGTTGCTGACGGCGTAGTAGAGGTTGAGCCCCGACGAGAAGTTCAGGAACAGGACCGTGAACATCACCGGCATGATGTAGAGCATCATCTTCATCTGCGGATTGGGCGGGATCCCGAGCTGGCCAATCTTCGACAGCGCGTACATCGAGAGACCCATCACCAGCGGGATGACGTAGAGCGGATCCGCCCGCGACAGATCGGGCAGCCAGAGGAAGGGCACGCCCCGCAACTCGATGGTGTTGGCGAACACGAAGAACAGGGCGAAGAGCACCGGCATGGGCAGGAGCATCGGCAGGCACCCACCCAGCGGGTTGACGCCGTGTTCCTTGTACAGCTTGAACAGCTCCTGCTGCATCTTCTGCGGTTCGTTCTTGTAGCGCTCCTGCAGCGCCTTCATTTCCGGCTGAATGGCCTGCATCGCGACGCTGGATCGCATCGCTTTCTGGTTGAGCGGCCACAGCAACACCCGGACGCCGATGCCGAACAACACCAGCACCCAGCCGTACGCCAGGCTCAGGGCGTCATGCATCCAGAGCAGAACCTGCATGATCAAGATCGAGAACGGTCGAATGATGGGTCGGAAGATCCAGCCGTACGGGCTGATGTCCTCCAGGTCGTGACCCAGGCGCGCCAGGCGCCGGTACTCCTGCGGCCCGGCGTACACCGCGAACTGGAACCGTCCGGCGGGCGCCGCCAGCGAGGCGGCGACATGCACCTGCGATTCGTGCCGCCCCGGGCGCTGGCCTCCCACCGCCACCGCCCCGCCGAGGCGCGGCCCGCCCTCATCGGTGGTGAGAACCGCCGTCATGAAATACTTCGACTTGATCGCGACCCACTCGAACGACCCCGCTAGCTCCCGGCGCTCCCCCGGATCCAGGGACCCGAACGCCAGGTTCTGGGTCGCACCCGCTTTGGTGACGACCCCGTAGGAGCGGATGTCGCCCACGCTGTCCGCGTCCACTACGCGGAGCCGCGGACCGAGGCCGATGAGCACCAGACCCCCGGTGCCCAGCCCCGAGACCTCTCCTTCGACCCGGAACAGGTACTGCTCCGGCAGGAAGGTGTAGCGCAGGCGTACCTCGACGGACCCACGCCGGGCCACCCAATCGAGCGCCGCGCCGGGGCCCACGCTCAGCTCGCGTGCCGACGGCTCGAAGCGCCAATCCGCCAGCGAGACCGTATCCGTTCCCACCACCAGCCGGTAGGCCAGGAACTCGGATGCGTCCGGTATCAGCTGAGCCAGCCCGGTGTCACCGGGGGCGAAAGTCTTGTACTCCGTCAGCGACGCGCCGATCAGCCGCGCACCACGGGTGGAGAAGGCGTACTGGTACAATGGTGCCGTGACGGTGACCGGTACCTCCGGGGCTGACTCCGGCGCCGCCGCAACCGTCGGGGCGCGGACGGGAAGCAGCGGAGGCTCCGTGGCCGGCGCGGCGAGCGGCGTGGTGTCCCGGAGCGCGGAATCCGCCGGCGGTTGCACCGGCGGCACCGGTCGCTTCGGAGGGAAGAGGATGGTGGGGACGATCGCGACCACCAGCATCAGGCCGATCGCCAGGAGCGTCTTGCGGTCCATCAGAAGGCGCTCACGGAACCGGGTCGTAGCCGCCGGGCCGGAACGGATGGCAGCGCAGGATCCGTCGCATGCCGAGCCAGCTGCCGCGGAGGGCACCATAGCGCCGCACGGCCTCGAGCGTGTACATCGAGCAGGATGGCGTGTACCGGCAGGCGGAGGGGAATGGCGCGGCCAGCCATTGATAGGCGCGGATCAGCCCCGCGACCCCGCGACGTGGCCACAGCGCTAGTTCCTGAGCGAGTGCACCCATCGCTCGAGATCCTCGGCCAGCTGCCGGGGTTGGGCCGAGTAGGCGTCGATCCTGGCCCGGATCACGAGGTCGAGCGGCGCGAGCGCGGCCAGCAGTCGCCGGGCTCCTTCCCGAAGCCGCCGGCGCAGGCGGTTGCGGGCCGGGGCATTCGCGCCGTAACGTGGCACGATCACGCCGAGGCGCGGATGGCCCACTGCGTTGGAAGCCCAATAGATCTCGATTCGTGGTGTGCGCGTGCGGTGGCCTTGCTGGAGCACCGCCTTGAGGTCGTACGCCCGGGACAGTCGCCGGCTCCGGGGCAGGCCCTCGCCCGTCAGCGTCCCCCGTGCTTCGACGGCACCCGAACGGTGAGGCGCTTGCGGCCTTTCTTGCGGCGCCGGCTCAGCACTTCGCGCCCCCAGCGCGTTTTCATGCGCGCGCGGAAGCCGTGTTTTGCGGTACGCCGCTTGTTACGCGGCTGGTATGTTGGTCGCATCGTTCGTTCTCACGTGGGCGGGAAAGCTATCGGCGCCAGGGCGCGCGGGTCAAGGTTGACTTTTCCACAGGCCAAGACTACGTTCGTGCGCCCTGTTGGACTCCCACCGTACTTTCGTACGTAGCACATGGAGTTGTCCGCAAAAGACGCATGGACCCGCCTTCTGGACGAGGCGCGCCGTGAGCTGCCCGACGCGACTGTCCGGACGTGGTTGGAGCCTGCGGAAGCCATCGCGCTTTCCGACGGGCGGTTGATTCTCGGTACGCCGGACCAATTCGCGGCCGAGTGGAACGGCTCCAAGCACGCGCCGCTCCTCTCCAGGCTGGCGGCGGAGCGGCTCGGCACGCCGGTGGACATCGTGTTTCAGGTTCAGGAAGAGCGCGCCAAGCGGCCGCAGATGGATTTCTTCG
>DATECF010000059.1:0-5841 GCA_035287045.1 Gemmatimonadales bacterium
GTGCGGCTCACGAACGGCGGCTCGGCAGTGCAGCAAGTTGGAAGGATACTGGTGCCCCAAGAACAGCTGCTCGCCGAGTTCGTGAACGCCGGACACATCGCGGTGTCTGGCGACACGGTCTACTTCGTGCCGTTCATTCGCGACGAAATCATCGCGTTCTCGGCGGCGGGCGACACCCTGTGGGTGACGCGGCGAGAGTTGCCCCAGAGCACATTGCACCCCCGGTTCACCCTCGCCGGCGGGACGGCCCAGATCGATTACCACCCGGTGAACCTAGGCGTCGTCCTTGGACCGGACGACCGGCTCTATGTGCTCAGCACGCCGGGGTTTACTACCACCGAGGCGCGCTTGGACGTCCTGGACCGGTTCAACGGGCGACTGGTCCGATCGGCGCGCTTGTCTGAGGCGCTGCCAACGTTGGCAGCGGACCACGAGGGGCGGCTTTACGTCATCGACCCATTCCGGCTGCTCGCCGGCGCTCAACCCGCCGAGCGCGAGGCCTTCGCGCCCTTCGAGCTCGAACGGCTCGGCGGCGGCCGGATGAGCGAATCTGATCTCCGAGGCAAGGTTACCCTGATCAACTTCTGGGCCAGCTGGTGCACACCCTGCCGGACCGAAATGCCCACGCTCGACAGCTTACGACGGTCTGTGACGGACCCCGACTTCCAGTTCCTCACGTTCAACGAGGACGTGCACCGCTCGGACGCCGAGAACTTCATCCGCGAGTTCGGGTTCGACTTCCCGGTCCTGCTGGGCGGCGGGAAGCTACGCCAGAGGTACCACTACCTCGGGCTCCCGTTTACGGTGCTGCTGGACCGCGACGGACGCGTGGTGCAACGGTGGGTCGGGTTCGCCGGGCCGGAGCAGATCCAGGCTATACGAACATTGGCCCGAGCGGAGCTCGATCGGGAGACGAGCGGCACCGGCAGGCTGGGAACCGGCGGCGCTGACGACGAGCACCGACACCATCATTGACGGCGCCTGGGGAAGCGTGGCTCCCGTGTCAGCGCCCTGCTGGTTCAGCGCCCTATGCGGGTGTCCGGTTTGAACGCCGCCCAGGCGAACCAGAAGTGATTGCCATGAGGCACCGGTTGTAACCGCCTGCCCGCGAGCGGCCCACTGAGCCCGCGGCCCAACACATCCCATTCGGTACCGGTCTCTCGGTCACGGAACCGGCGGTCGCCAGCCGGCGTGAAGCTGAGCGTGCGACCATCCACCCGGCGGTCGAACACGCCACTCGAGCCCACGTCCCTGCTCTGGGACAGGCCCTGAGTCCAGTCCCGCGACCCCTTGACTCTATACTTTGGTATAGGGTGTATACTGCTCCTGAGAGTGACGAGGTTTATCCATGTCGCTGACCATGAGCATCGGGAAGGTCGCCGCGGCGGCCGCCGTGAATATCCAGACCATCCGCTACTACGAACGCCGCGGGCTGTTGTCGCCGCCGCGCCGCGCACCGTCCGGGTACCGACAATACAACGAGGACGCCGTGGCCCGCCTGCGATTCATCAAGCACGCGCAGGAGCTGGGGTTCTCCCTGAACGAGATTGACGAGCTGCTCGCCCTCCGCATCCGGCGCGGTACCGCCTGCGACGGAGTAGAGCGCAAGACTCGGGAGAAGATCGACCTGGTCGAACAGCGGATCCGAGACCTCGAGCGCATCAAGCGAACTCTCCAAAAGCTTGCCAACGCCTGCGCGGCGCGAAAGCTCACGGAGGAATGCCCCATCCTGGAAGCCCTGGAGGACCATGCCGTCGTTCGTCGGTAAGGCCGCCGTGGCCGCCGCGGGAGGTGTCGTGGCGGCCTTGGGTTCGGCCATGTGCTGCGCAGGCCCCCTTGCCGCAGTGTTCCTGGGCCTGAGTGGCGCCGGGCTCGCGAATACGTTCGAGCCATTGCGGCCGTACTTCACGGGTGCCACGGTGATCTTCCTTGCCGTCGGCTTCGTTGCGGTTCGCCGCGAGGAGCGCAAGGCGTGCCAGCCGGGAACACCATGCGCATCCGACGCCTGGCGACGCCGGATGAAGTGGGGGCTGTGGATCGCGACCATCGTCGCGGTCCCACTGGTGACCTTCCCCTGGTGGGTGGGTCTGCTGTTGTCGTAGGAGGTTGGCGATGAACGTGCGCGAGCAAGACGGCTTCGACCTGGTGATCATTGGTGGCGGGTCCGCGGGCTTCGCCGGCGCGATCAAAGGGGCAGAGCTCGGAGCACGCGTCGCCATGATCGAGGGCAGTACCCTCGGTGGTACGTGCGTCAACGTCGGCTGCGTGCCGTCCAAGACACTCATTCGTGCCGCCGAGGCGCAGTGGCGCCGTACCCACCATGGATTCCAGGGCATCGCCACGACGGACGGTGGCCCCGACTGGCCCACGGTGCGCGCCGAGAAGGACCGGCTCGTGGCGGAGCTGCGCGAGGCCAAGTACTGGAACGTTTTGCGCGCCTACTCGGCGATCACCCTGATCCAGGAACGCGCGGTGCTCGCCTCGGGTAACGTCATCCGGCTGGCCAGCGCCCGCACGCTCAAGGCCGGCAAGATCCTGGTGACCACCGGTGCATCGCCGTGGGCGCCGCCGGTTCCCGGCCTGGCCGAGGCCGGCTTTCTCGACAACGCCTCCGCGATGGCCCTGGAGCAGCTCCCCGCGTCACTGATCGTCGTGGGCGGGAGCGCCGTAGGGCTGGAGCTGGCCCAGTTGTTCTCACGCCTTGGCGTCCGCGTCACCGTGCTCGAAGCGTTGCCCCGCATCGTCCCGGGCGAGGATCCGGACATCGGCGAAGCCCTGGGCGAGTACCTGCGCGAGGAAGGCCTGGACGTCCAGGCCGGCGTGCAGATCGACGGCGTGAGCCGGGCTCCGAACGGATATGAAGTCTCCTTGCGGGCTGGGAACGTCCGGCGCACGATCGGTGCAGAGCAGTTGCTGGTGGCCACGGGTCGCCGAGCCAATACGGCGGGCCTCGGGCTCGATGCCGCCGGCGTTACCCTAGGAACGAAGAACGAGATCATTGTCAACGGCTGGTTGGAAACCACCAATCCGGACGTCTACGCTGCGGGCGACGTGATTGGGGACCCGATGTTCGTGTACGTGGCCGGGTACGCCGGCGCCCTGGCGGCGGAGAACGCGCTTACCGGCAACCAGCGCCGCTACGATCTCACGGCGCTACCCAAGGTGACGTTCACGGACCCGGCGGTGGCGAGTGTGGGGCTCACGGAAGACCAGGCACGCGCCCAGGGAGTTGAGCCGCTGGTTGCGAAGCTGTCGCTGGCGCACGTTCCGCGTTCCTTGGCGGCACGCGACACACGGGGGTTCATCGAGCTGGTGGCCGACGCCGCGACTCGCGGGATCATCGGAGGCCACATCCTGGCCGCCGAGGCGGGCGAGATGATCACGGAGCCAGCGCTGGCCATTAGGCGGGGCCTGACCATCGAGGACCTCGCCTCGACGTTCCACCCCTACCTCACACTCTCGGAGGGCATCAAGCTCACGGCGCAGACGTTCACCAAGGATGTGGCCAAGCTGTCGTGCTGCGCGGCGTGAGCCAGCCAGTTAGGCGGGCCGGCGACGCGCCGGGCCGCGTGCTTGGCGCCCTGTCGCTCTTCACGGCGGCGGGTACGTTGCTGTGCTGCGCGTTGCCGACCTTGCTCGTGTTCCTGGGCTTCGGCGCTGCCGTCGCCTCGGTCGTCGCGAGCGTGCCGGTCCTGGTGACGTTGTCGCGGCAGAAAGCCTGGATGTTTGCCGTTGCTGGAATGCTCATCGCGGCCGCATTCGCGTATCGCCGCTGGCTGGCACCCGGGTTTCTGGCACGACAGCTCGCGTGCGCACCGGACGATCCGCGCTGCCGGGCACTCGACCGGCTGAGCGGTGCGTTGCTCTGGATAGCCACGGGATTCTACGTCGTCGGAGCCGCCGTGGCATATGGCCTTCCGCAGGTGCTGGCGTGGCTGGAAGCGTGAACCGTGGCTCGGCGCTCCGCGCCACGGCATGGCTGCTTGCGATACCGATGGCCGTGCGTGCTCAAGGACACGGCCCTGTGTTCGGGCTCTCAACTCCCACACTTGCGGCGGGCGGCTGGAGCGTGGATGTCACGACCATGGGTCGGGTCACCGATGGCGGTGACCTGGTGATGCTGAGACCCATGCTGAGTTACGGCGTGACGGAGGATCTCCAGGTCTCCGCGTCCTTCCCCATGCCGCTGTACCGGCGCGAAGGACTGCGCCCCGTGCGCGCCGCGTCCCGCATGCCCGCGACCCCTGACGTCGAGCTGATGCTGGGCTGGCGGTTCCACCGAATGGGGACGGCCGTCGGCACGCGCTTCGAGTCCACCGCGTACGTGGGGTTCGACTACCCGACCGACGCGGTCCGTGGCGGGCTCCCCACGGCTCCGGGGCTCACGGCAGGCGTCGTGACCGGGTACGCCTCACGTGTGCTGTACCTGTGGGGCGGCGGGTTATACCGGCGGTACATGACCCCCACCGGCCCGACGACCAGCCATCCGGGTGACCTCGTGATGTATAGTATGGTTCTCGGCTACCGGCCGGCCGTGTTCCGCAAGGATTACCCGCGTCCCGACTGGCGCCTGTTTCTCGAGGCCGTGGGCGAACGGTCGGCGGCGGATGAGATCGGAGGCGCGGACGTCCCCAACACCGGGGGACATCAGATTTTCGTGGGCCCCACCGTGCTGGGGCTGTACGGCGGTTGGGGGATAGCCACCGGACCAGTGTTTCCGGTGTATAGGCGTTTCAACGGGACGCAACCTGAAGACCGCTTGCGGTGGGTCTTCAATGTGGTAGCGTGGTTCTAAGCCACGAGGGGAGACTTCGATGCGACGCGCAATGATCACGCTGGCGCTGGTGAGCGGCCTGGGGGTTTCCCCGGCAGCGGCACAGCTCCAGGAAGTACGGCAGACCATCTTCGGGATGGATTGAGCGGTCTGCGCCCACGCCGTGCGCGTGGCCGTGCGGAAGCTCGATGGCGTACGCTCCGTCACGGTGAGCCTCAACGACGGATACGCCGACATCCTCCTGACATCTCAGAACACCGTCACCGTGGAGCGGATCCGTGAGGCCATCCGCCGCAACGGATTCACCCCGCGGGAGGCCCGTGTGCGGGTGAGTGGCACCGTCGTGCGGCAGGGTGAACAATTGCTCCTCCAAGTGCCAGGCTCAGGGGCGGCGTTCCTGCTGGTGGGGTCTCCCGACGCGCTCGAGCACCTGGCCCCCGGGGCAGCCGGCTCACCCGTGATCCTCGACGGCACCGTGCCGGAGAGCCAGCGTGGAAGCAAGACACCGCTGCTCCTCCGAGTGGCCGACCGGCCAGGCGCGGAGCTTCTGGAGCAACGCACGGCGGGTTGGGGAACCTTGACGTTCCAGCACCGCTTGATGTAGGGTGAGGTTCATGTCGCGCAGTCACTGCTCTGCCGCGCTGCTGTTGCTCATCACGACCGCGCTCCCCTACGGCGGGCCGGCGCTGTGCACCCTGTTGCAGGCCCCCAGCGTCGCAGAGGCTATGGAGCCCTGTCCCGACCACTCCACTCCGCCGACCGGTGCAGGCCACCCGTCGTGCGATCTGGGGCAATGCGCGACACCTTTCGTTGCCGCTCCCGTGATTCCGCTCGGGCTCGCTTTGGCGCTTTCAATCGTCGAACTCCACCCGCTGCCGACCGACGACGACTCCCCCACGGACCGGCGGCCTCCGCTCACTCCACCACCCATAGCCTAGCCTCTCCCGGAAGTAGTGTGCCCAGCCGCGTCGCACCCGCGCCGCGGTGGAACACCGTTGCGCGCGGTCTGGCCGCGCGGGAGAGGTACCAAGGTGCGACAACTGTTCCAACACCTGTCGATCGCT
This sequence comes from Gemmatimonadales bacterium, assembly GCA_035287045.1. GTDB lineage: Bacteria > Gemmatimonadota > Gemmatimonadetes > Gemmatimonadales > GWC2-71-9 > JACPAP01. The sequence goes on from DATECF010000059.1 coordinate 5,839, forward strand.
GGA
>DATECF010000060.1:0-2012 GCA_035287045.1 Gemmatimonadales bacterium
GCAACCACGGGTCATCGTCTACAAGAGCCCCACCTGAGGCTGCTGCACCGCGTGGATCGAGCACATGCGCGGTGCCGGCTTCCAGGTGGAAGCGCGCGACGTCGATGACGACCGGTTGCAGGAAGTGATGCAGCAGAGCGGCGTGCCGCCCGTGCTCGCGTCCTGCCACACCGCGCAGGTGGGCGGCTACGTGGTCGAAGGCCACGTACCCGCCAAGGACGTGCAGCGGCTGCTGCGCGAGCAGCCCGCGGTGGCCGGCATCGGCGTGGGTGGGATGCCCGCGGGCTCGCCCGGCATGGAAGGCCCGCGCCGCGAGGCCTACCAGGTGATGGCGTTCACACGGGACGGGCGGACGAGAGTGTTCGCGCGGCACTGAGTGTGGCACCGAGCGCGTCGAGCCGCTCGGACCAGAACGCCTTCAATTTGCCCCCCGCGTCGGACATCACCACCTGCCAGCGCTTCCCCAGGTACCCGCGGATCCGGCAGAGGTCACCGAAGTTATCCCTGCATTCCTGCACTGCGGCCACGTCGATCCGAGCCGAATCCAGCAGAACATCCCGTCCGGTCGCATGGCCGTGATCGTCTTCAAGGCGGTAACCAACCGGCGCAAAGACCTTCTTCGACTCGTCCCCGCGGCTCTCACCGCTCTTACAACGATCCGACCTGGCCAGGTCATCAGGGTTGGTGCCTAACCCCGTGGAGCGGGATCTCCCCCGACAGACCGAGGCCATACGTAGCGCCCCGTCAAGGCCGAATCGCGCCGATCGCGCCACCGCCAGGGAGGAAGGGCAGAGGTACCCGCGGGAATTTGGTGACGCTCCGGTTCATCGGCTCCGCCACCCGCTCGCGTTCCCCCCCATGATGCCGGTCCGCGCATCCAGGTGGGAGCATGGCGGCACCGGCCACCGCCGAGCCGCGGCAGCCCCCGGCGGACAGGGTGGGGGTCTACCGCCCCCACCAGCCCCGGGCCCCTCCGCTCTACCGGCTCTTGGAGGGTCACTTCCGGGAGCTCGGCCTGGTGTGGGACGACCGCTTTGTCCCGACCCACGGCCCCTGGCGCGGCGTGATTCCCAAGGTCGTCGACCAGTTCCTCGCTTGCGGCCTCCTGGAGCACGGCTTCGCCCGGATTCGCTGCGACGCCTGCGCCCACGAGTATCTCCTCGCGTTTTCTTGTAAGTCCCGGTACTTCTGCCCCAGTTGTCACGCGAAACGACTCGCCCGGTGGAGCCTGTGGCTCGACGAGACCCTCCTCGCGGCAGTGCCGCACCGGCAGGTCGTCCTCACCCTGCCCAAACGGCTCCGGGCCTATTGTTTGTACCGGCGCTCCCTGCTCGGCGACCTCGCCCGGGTCGCCGCCCGCACCGTGACCGCCGCGGTGCGCGCCACCACCAGCGAGGCGGACCTCCGGGTCGGCATCATCGCCTGCCTGCAGACCCACGGCTCCCTGGCCAACTGGCACCCCCATCTCCACCTCGTCGTCACCGATGGCGGCTTCCGCCCCGATGGCAGCTTCGTGCGCTGGCCGGGGTGGTCGAGCCACGACACCCTCCACCTGACCGAGGCGTTCCGCCGCGCGGTGCTGCGGCTCTTCGTGCGCCGCGGCCTCTTCGACGCGGAGCAAGCCCATGGGATGCTCCAGTGGCCCCACTCGGGCTTTCAGGTCCACGCCGGCGTCGGGGTGCCCGAGGACGATCGCGCCTTCGCCCTGCGGCTGGCGCGCTATTGCGCCCGCGCTCCGGTCGCGCTGGAGCGGATGAGCTATGAGGCGGAGAGCGAGCAGGTCACCTACCGCTCCGACAAGGCCCAGGGGCCCACCGCCGGCCCGGAGACGGTGGCCATCCCGCCCTGGCCGAGCTCACGCTCGATGCGGTAGCGGTCGGCCAGGGCGGCCGAGAGACGGTCCAGCGGCATCAACGACCCTCCATGCGCTCGACGTCGGCGAGGTCTTGCGGTCTCCCACTGGCGCGCTTGTTTGCCAGGAGATGACGCCGGCCGATCACCGGAAAGCGAAT
>DATECF010000061.1:0-22869 GCA_035287045.1 Gemmatimonadales bacterium
TGCTGCCTGGCCAGGCGGTGAATATCGCCACCATCCTGCACGGCGACGAAGCGCTGCTGGCGGTGGCGTTCATCTTCACGGTGCACTTCTTCAACACGCACTTCCGGCCGGACAAGTTCCCCATGGATCCGGTCATCTTCACGGGCCGGGTTCCCCTGGAAGATCTGGAGCGGGACAAGCCGCGAGAGTACGAGGAGCTGACGCAGGACGGGAAGCTCGAGGACCAGATGGTGGAGCCCTACCCGTGGCAGCTCGAGCGGGTGGCTCGGATCTTCGCCTACGTTTCATTGGCGGTGGGGATCTCCCTCATCGTGCTGATCGTGTACTCGATGCTATTTGGCTACCGCTGACCCACACGTCCGGGTGCCCGGACGGGAGAGTGGAGGCGTCATGAGTCGAGTGAGGCAATGGATGGTCCCGGTCGCCGTCGCGACCGCAGCGCTGTGGTCCACGCCCCTGCAGGCGCAGGGCTACCGCGTGCGTCTGGATACGCGGTTCCAGTCGCTGTCGTTCCGCGGCGTCGCCGTCGACAGCGTCTTACGAGCCGCCGTCACCGGTGGGCCCACCGGCGGGTTCCTGACGGCGGACGGTTTCGCCGTCTCCTGCCCGGAGGGTGCGGCATACTGCACCTACTTCCGCCCCGGACCCAAGACCAGCGCCGGCCCCGTGTCGGGGACGGCGAGCGCCACCCTGTGGGGCTTTGGAGTGCCCGGCCTGCAGTTCCACATGATCGCGCGCGCGGCTACGGACCTGCGGGACGCCGGGTGGCCGGGCACCGAGCCGGCGATGCAACTGCTGGAGGGATACGCCGCCTACTCGCGGGATGTCGTCTCCCTCAAGCTCGGGCGCACGCATGACGTCAACCGCCTGGGTTGGGTGGGATTCGACGGGGCCACGCTCGAGCTCCGGCCGTTCGGCCGCGCACTCCGGGTCTTCGGCTACGGCGGCCGCTCCCTGGCCCGGAATTTCCCGCTCCCCGTCACCAGCGCGGATCTCAACCCGCTGGGGGATGCCCTCGAGCTGCCGAACCGGGATCAGATCCTCCTGGCGGGCGGTCTGGGGTGGTTCCTGGGACCGTTCGCAGGCCGGGCCCTGTACCAGCGGGAGGATCGCCGAGGGGCAAACGCTACGGTGTCGGAGCGGATCGCGGCCGATTGGTCGCTGGAGGCGTCGCCCCAGGTGAGCTTGTCGGGCGGCGCGGACTACAACATCGCCACCGACGAATGGGGCAAGGCGGATGTCGCGCTGAACGTCCTGACGGAGGACCGGCGGGTGCGGTTCACCGCCAACGGCCGCCGGTATCGACCGTATTTCGATCTGTGGTCCATCTGGGGCGCCTTCTCGCCCGTGGCGTACTCCGCGGCTGGCGGGTCCGCCGCCTGGCGGGCGATGGACGGCCTGGAAGTGCGCGCCCGTGGCGAGTACTACACGTTCGACGAGTCCAATGCCGCGACCCCGCTGGTGGCCGGCGAAAGCGACGGCTGGCGCGCGTCGGTGAGCGCCGCCGTGCTGAGGGTGGCCAACTGGTCGTTCGACGCGGGATACGAGCGGGCGATCGGCCCTGGCGCGTCGTCGCAGAGCATCGAGGCCGCGGCCACCTATCGGCCGTCGAGCGCCCTGCTGGTCACGGTGGATGGAGCCCGGATGGTGCGCCCGCTGGAGTACCGCTTCAACGACGCCCACCTGTGGAGCTATGGGCTGCGAATCGACTTCGAGGCGGCGCAGGGCCTGCGCCTCACGGCGGACGCGCGGGGCTACAGCGAGGAACGCCAGCGCGACGACGCCGCGAACCTCTCCTGGAGCCAGATGCGGTTCAACCTGGGGGCCATCATCGAGTTCGGGTCAAGCAGCGACAGCCGCCGCCTGCACCCGGCGATTCTCCGGATTCCGGAAGGTCGGAGGCCACAATGACGAGGATCTTGAGCGTAGCCGCGGCCGCGCTGTTGGGTGCGGCGTCGTGGGGCGTCACGACGCCGGTCCTGGCGCAGCACGAGCCCGGCTGGCTGACGAGGCACGGTACCGACGCTCGCAAGTCTACGGAGACGTGCGCGGTCTGCCACAAGCGGAACAGCTGCCTCGAGTGCCACATCGGCATGCCGGAGGTGGCGAACGCCCTGCCGCTCGCGACGCCGGAGGATCCCGGGCTGGCCCAGGTGCAGCGGAAGCCGCCGGCGTCCCACCAGGGCGGATTCCGCAACCGGCACGGGACGCCGGCCGCGGCCGCCCCACAGAACTGCGCCGTGTGCCACGTGCGGTCGGACTGCCTGAGCTGCCACCGGCCCGACGGGGGGTCCGGCGCGCCCGGCTTCCATCCCGCGGCTTTTCTGTCCCGGCACCCTGCCGCGGCGTACGGGCGGGAGAACTCCTGCAGCGAATGCCACAACACCACCGCGTTCTGCGCCGACTGTCACAAGACCGCCGGTTTGGTGGCGTCCGGACGGACCCTGCGCGGTGGCTATCACGACGGGAAGCAGTTCTTCCTCGCCGGGCACGGCAAGGCGGCCCGGCAGAGCCTTGAGAGCTGCGTGGCCTGTCACGCCGAGCGTGATTGCCTGCAGTGTCACTCGGCGCTGGGCTCCAACAAGTTCAATCCGCACGGTCCGGGGTTCGACGCCGCCCGGCTCAGGCAGCGAAACGCCGAGATGTGCCTGGCCTGCCACGTGACGGTACCGGGCGGGGAAGAGTAGCATTAGGGAGGAGCGGCGTGAGAGGGGACGCATGACGGCTCATTCACTGGTCCTGGTGGTGTTGTTGGCGGCGCCGCAGGACGTCGGCCCGCCCGGTGCCCGGAATCCCTGCGTCAGTTGTCACCAGGGGTTGCCGGAGCCGGAAGCCGCGGCGCACTCCTTCGCCGAGTGGCGGGCGTCCGCCCACGGCGGGGTCGTGACCTGCGACCAGTGCCACGACGGGGACACCACCACGGCGGAGCAGCCAGCGGCCCATCGCGGCGTCTACCCGTCGCAGGATTATCGCAGCAAGGTGTACGGCACCCGCATCCCCGCCACCTGCGGCGCATGTCATCAGCAGGAGCTGGGGTTTTTCACGGAGAGCCGCCACTACGCGCAGCTCACCGCCACGAGGCGGGGTCCGAGCTGCGTCACCTGCCACGGCTCGATGGCGATCCGGGTGTTGACGGCCGACGGACTGGCCGCGACGTGCTCGGGGTGCCACAATCCGGAGCAGGGTGCGCCGCCGGACGCACCGGTCGCGGCGCGGCGCCTGCTGGCGGTGCTCCAGCAGGCGGACTCCGCCCTTCCGGCGACGGAGGCGCGCATGCAGGCCACCGATGCCCGGCGGCGGGCGGGCGCCGCACGGTTCGTGCGGCAGGCCCGCGAGGCGTCGCAAGAGGCCCGACGGGCGTGGCACGCGTTCGATCTGGCGCTGATGGAGCAGTCGGCATCGCAGGTGACCACGGGGTTGCGTCGCGCCGATTCCGTGTTGGCCGGGAGATCTCCACGATGACCCCGGCTGGGGCGGTGCTTGTCGTGACGGCGCTGCTGATGCCCCAGGCTCCGTCCGGCAGGGCGGCGCCCAACGCCTGCGTCACCTGTCACGAGCGGTTACCGGCGACCACCGCCGGCGGGCACTCGTTCCAGGACTGGCGCGCGTCGCCGCACGGGCGCGCCGGCGCCACCTGCGACAAGTGCCACGGTGGGAATCCCGCCGCGGCGAACGCCGAGGCCGCACACCAGGGGGTATATTCCTCGCGCGAGTCTCGCAGCCTGGTGTATTACACCCGCATTCCGGCCACCTGCGGGTCCTGTCACCAGCCGGAACTGGAGTTCTTCTCGCACAGCCGGCACTACAATCAGCTGGTCACTACCGGCCGAGGGCCCAACTGCGTCACCTGCCACGGCTCGATGGCCATCCAGGTGTTGTCTCCGGGCGACATGGAGAACACCTGCTCGGCCTGCCACAACGCGGAGCGGGGCCTTCCGTCCACCGCGCCGGTCGCCGCCCGCTACCTCCTGGTGCTGCTGCGACAGGTGGAGTTCGGTATTGACGTGAGCGAGCGCCTGGCGGCGCGCACTCCCGAGCCGGCGCGCCGGGATGCCGCGGTACACCTGCGGCAGGCCCGCGAGACCATGCAGCGGGCGCGTGAAGGATGGCATTCGTTTGCCCTGGGAATAGTGGAAGCCACGCTCTTGCAGGCCGCCCAAGGCGCGCGTCGCGCCGACTCGGTACTGGCCGGCGGAGCCAGACGCTGACAACCTGAAGGAGCACGCACAGGGTGTTTCGCAACGCCGTTGGCTTGCCGGTTGCGGCGCTGCTGGCCGCAGTGCTGGGCCTGGGCGCCCTCGGGGCGGACTTGGGATGGTTCCGGACCGCGTCGGCGGCGTCACCGGGCGCCGGCGCCATTGACGGGACCGTCGCGTCCGGGGAGTACGCGCATCAATACGTGGCCGAGGACATCGGCCAGACGGTGTTCTGGACGGTGGAGGGGGATGAAATCCGGCTGGCGACGCAGGCTGCCGCCAAGGGATGGATCGCGGTGGGCTGGGGCGGCGAAGGCCCCATCATGCAGGGGTTCGACATCGCCATCGGCTATGTGGACGGCACCGGCGCCCACGTCGAGGACAACTTCGCCAACGATGCCGCCGGCCACGTGGCCGACACCGCGCTGGGTGGCCAGCCCGACCTGCTCGAAGCCGCCGTGAGCGAGACCGCCGAAGGGACCACCCTCGAGGTGCGGCGCAAGCTGGAGACCGGCGACCCCGACTACGATCGACCCTTCCAGGCCGGCGCGATGCCGGTGCTGCTGGGGTACGCCGACCTGGATGACTTCATGTCGTACCACGAATCGCAGCGTGCCACGGCGCAGCTGGATTTCCTCGGCGCGACCGCGGTCCAGCGCCGCCTGATCCCGGAGCATCTCACCGAGTACCACATCGGTCTGCTGGCCTGGGTCCTGGTGCTGGGCGTGTACGGGATCATCGGGCTCGCGTCCGTGTGGCTGGAGGGCGTGGAGCCGGTGCCCGAGCGGGTGGAGCCGCGCGCGGGGGTGGGTGCGGTAGTCGCGCTGACCGTCTTCGCGGTTGCGGCGTTGGCCGGCAGCGTGTGGTTCATCGCTCAGGTGGTCGCGGGAACCGGCGCCGCCCTCACGCTGGGCCTGTCGGGCACCTTCTGGATGTGGTCGCTGGCCATGGCCGTCGTTCTGTACCGGCGCTACTTCATGGTGGCGGAGATCATTCAACAGGACCGGGACGAAGAGATTCCCTGGTAGGAGGGGCGGTGGACCGACGCAAGTTCGCGACGTCGATACTCGGCACCAGCATCGTGGGGGCGATCGTGGCCGTGGGCTCGGTGATTGCCTCGATCCGGGCGGTGCGGCGATCCACCGGCGCGCCCGGGGTGGTCGAGGGCGACCGGCTGATGTTCGCCATGGGCCCGAACACGGGCAAGGTCATCACCCGGGACGCGGTGCAGACGGGCGAGGCGGTGCTCGCGTTCCCGGAGGGGAAGGAGAACAACCACGACAACCTCACCATCCTGGTGCGGCTGGACCCCTCCGCGTATGAGGCGCCTACGCGGGTCGAGTGGACGGCGGAAGGCTTCGCCGCCTACAGCGCCATCTGCACCCACCTGGCCTGCACGGTGCGCTTCTCCGCCACCGGCGCGGCGGCGGCGCCGTTTTCGCACATCCACTGTCCCTGCCATGCCGGCGTGTTCGACCCGCGCAAGGGCGCCGCGGTGGTGGCCGGGCCCCCGCCGCGCCCGCTGCCCCAGCTGCCGGTGCGGCTCAACGACGCCGGAGAAGTCGTGGCCGGCGGCGAGTTTTCGGAAGCGGTAGGAGTGGTGACCGCATGACCCGCCCCGCCGGCGGGTTGCTCGGCTGGCTGGACGAGCGGCTCCACGTGGAGCGCCTGTATCAGAAGTACCTGCGGAAAGCCTTTCCGGTACACTCGACGTTCTTCCTGGGCGAGATCGCCCTGTTCGCGTTCGCCGTGCTGATATTCACCGGGGTCTACCTCGCGTTCCTGTACGAACCGTCCATCGCCGAGGTGGAAATCGAGGGGATCCGGCTGCCGGCGGCGTACGGCAGCGTGGTGATGCTGGACCGGATCCCCGCCGCGCACCTGATCCGCCAGATCCACCATTGGTCCGCCCACATCATGATCGTGGCGTTGGTGCTTCACCTGGGCCGCATCTTCTTCACCGGCGCGTACAAGAAGCCGCGGGAACTCAACTGGATCGTGGGGCTGGGATTGCTCGGACTCACGATCTTCGCGGCGTTCGTCGGGTACCTGCTGCCGTACGACCAGTTCTCGGTGACGGCGACGGGCATCGGGTACAACATCGCCCTGTCGGTTCCGTGGGTGGGTGAGTACCTGGCGGACCTGGTGTTCGCCGGGAAGTTCCCTGGGTCGTCGCTGATTCCGCGGTTCTACGGCTATCACATCATGTTGCTGCCGTTGCTCCTGCTAGGGGGCATCGGCATCCATTTGCTGCTGCTGGTGAAGCAGAAGCACACGGAGCCGCCGGCCGCCAGGGCGCACAGCACGGGCGGGCGGTTGATCGGCATGCCGCTGTGGCCGCAGCAGGCGGTCATCATGGTGGTGCTGCTGCTGGTGCTGGGCGGCGCGGTGACGCTGTTGGGGACCCTGTTCCCGGTGCATCCGGTGGAGTACTACGGGCCGCCGTCGCCGGAGACCCCGGCCGTCAAGCCGGACTGGTATCTCCTCTGGGTCTACGGCGCACTGCGCCTGGTGCCCGGCTGGATGGAGGTGCACGTGTTGGGGGCGACCATCGGCTCCGAGGCCATTGGCGGGATCATCCTGCCGGGACTCGTGGGCCTGGCGTTGCTCCTGGTGCCCTGGCTCGATCGCACCAACCGCGAGAAGCTCGACTACCTGGAACCGCCGACCTGGCGCCCGGCGCGGCTGGGGTGGGGTATTGGTCTGGTGGCGCTCCTTGGTGTCTTCACGCTGGCGGCCTATGACCAGGAGTTGGGGTTGAGCACGGGATCGTTGCGCCTCGCAATGGTGATCGTTCCACTCGGAGTTGGTGGTGCGAGCTACTTCGTCGCACGGAGCTTTGCCCGACGGCGCGGGGTATCAACTGACGCGCGTCGGGATGGTAGTCACGACGCTGTTTCACCTCTGATGAGGGAGAGGAGCCAATGAAGCTCAGGAGACTCGGTGGGATCGCTGGCGTCTTGCTGTTGGTGGGGATCCCCGCTACGGCACTGGGCCAGGCTGCCAAACCGCCGGTCATGACCCACGACGGAGCCGGTAAAGAGAAGTGTATGACGTGTCACGCGGTCGGCGTGATGGACGCCGTCAAGGACGTGCCGGCCACGCACAAAGACCGCACCGACGATACGTGTAGCTGGTGCCACGCGAAGGATGCGGCCGTGCAGAGCAAGCCGGTGCCCCCTATTGCCCATACCTTGCAGGGGCGCGCCGTCTGCATGATGTGCCACAAGGTGGGTGTGATGCCGGCCGTGCCGGATGTGCCGGCGGATCACACGGGCCGGACGGACAAGCAGTGTCAGATGTGTCACCAGCCGAAAGCCGGGTAGCGACAGCCGGTTCGGCGGGCCAGTTTGAAGCGGCTGCTGCAAGACAACGGGACCACGCAGGAGGATCGCCAGTGAGACCTCGAGTGGGTGTCTTGGTGTTGGTGGCAACGGCCGGCGTGGCTGCGGCCGCTTCCTTTCCGAACCCGCCGGCGCGGGCCGCCGTGTCAGCGCCGGCACAAGAACGTGGACAGGACACGACCCGGGCGGCGCTGCGGCGGTTGATGGCCCAGAAGGTGGCGCGTGCCGAGCTGATCCTGAGAGGTCTGGCCCAGGGCGATCTCAAGGCGGTGCAGCGAGCGGCCGATGAGCTCGTGCAAATCGCCGCGCAGGCCAACTGGAGCGTTGACCCGCGGGAGGGTCGGTTCGCCGTGCACGAGGCCGAGTTCCAGCGCCGCGCCGCGCAGCTGGCGAAGTTCGCCCGGGATAGCGACGTGCATGCCAGCTACTATCAGTTTCTGCAGGTGATGTTATCGTGCTTTGACTGCCACGAGGAGTCTCGCCCGCCGCATCGCAGATGACGTGATCGGCGCTGGTGCCCGCCTGGCGCGGGGCCCCAGCGCCGACCCGAGCAGGTGGTGTAAAGGCAGCTTCATTTCCATTTCAGTTGCCGGCTAACCCGCCTTCTTCATTGTGATTTCAATAAGAAGCAGATCGTTGCGCTCCCCGTCGGCTGTGTGGGGAGCTGGGCAACCACGGGGAGGCAGGGATGAGGATCTTCGCGTTGCTGCTGCTCCTCGCGCTTTGGGGCGGGACGGCATCGGCCCAACAAGCGGGCGGGAAAGCGCTCTACGACAGGCTCTGCGTGGCGTGCCATGGTCCGCTGGGCCTGGGTGATGGCGCGGCGGCGAAGGCGCTCAAGCCGCCCCCCACGAGCTTCGCCGACGCGACGTTCCAGGCGGAGCGGACCGACGAACAACTCGTAGCCGCGGTGACCAACGGCAAGCCGCCGATGCCGCCCTATGGCAAACAGCTTTCACCGGCGCAGATCAAGGAGCTGGTGGGTTACATCCGGCAGTTGGGAGCCCAGGCGAAGTAGTGCCCTGGCGCCGTGTGCTGCTGGTCGGGCTGCCGGTCGCGGCGCTCGTGTTGGTCGGCCTGGCGCGGCGTAGCCCGGCGGTCCCGCAACCCGTGGCGTTCAATCACCGGAAGCACACGCAGGACCTGCAGCTTACCTGCGAGTTCTGCCATCCGTACGTGACGACGGGGGCTCACCCGGGTCTCCCCGGTAACGCCACCTGCTCCATGTGCCATAGCGCGCCCCTGGGCGAGTCCAAGGAGGCGGCCCGGCTCACTGAGATCCTGTCCCGAGGTGACTCATTGCAGTTCCGGAAACTCTTCCGGCTCGCGTCACACGTGAAGTACACCCATCGGCGACACGTGGGGATCGCCCAGCTGGAATGCCAACAGTGCCATGGCGGCATCGCGGAGACGGCGCGGCCGCCGGCTCGGCCGTTGGTGAAGATCGACATGGACTTCTGTCTCGACTGTCACCGGGCCAGCGAGCAATCGCTGGACTGCGTGGCGTGTCACCGCTAGGGAGACGGACCATGCCCACCCGTCGTGAGTTTCTCTGGACGGCCGGCAGCGCGGCCGCGGTGCTCGCCGCGCAGGGGCTGCCCGACGTCACCTGGGCGCCCGAGCAGGCGGAGGCCGCCGGCTGGGAACCGGGCATCGAGGCTCTGCGCAACAGTACCTGCCTGTTGTGCCCCTCGCGCTGCGGCATCCGCGGGCGGATGGTCGATGGTCGGTTGGTGCGGATACTGGGCAATCCGCTCCATCCGCTGAGCCAGGGCGGCGCCTGTCCCCGCGGCATCGCGGGGGTCCAGCTGCTGTACCACCCGGACCGGCTGACGTCACCCCTCGAGCGGGGTGGACCCCGCGGCGGCGGGCAGTGGAAGCCGCTCGCGCCCGAGCAGGCGCTGGAGCAACTCGCCGCCCGCCTCCGCGCGCTCCGGACCAGCGGGCGTCCGGACCGGCTGGCGCTGGTCAGCGGCTACAGTCGCGGCACCATGGAGGATCTCTGGCGGCAATTCCTGCGCGCCTTCGGGTCCCCCACCTACGTCGCCGATGATTGCAACGACGCCACCGACGTCATGCTGGGTCTAATGCATGGGATCCAGCGCCGTCCCGCCTATGACCTCGAGCGAAGCGGCGTCGTGCTCTCGTTCGGTGCCCCGTTATTCGACGCGTGGTGGTCCCCGCTACAGGCGTACGTCGCGTTCGGCCGGCCGGCGAACGGAAACGCCCGGTCGGCGAGTCGCCCGCATTTCATCCAGGTGGATACCCGCTTCTCGCGAACCGCCGCCCGGGCGCACGAATGGGTGGGGATCCGGCCGGGCACGCACGGCGCGCTGGCCCTGGGCATCGCCTATGTGCTCCTCAAGGAGGAGCTGGTGGACGCGGCCTTTCTCGCCAGGCACGTGTCAGGGTTCGAAGATACTACCGACACTTCCGGCACCGTGCGCGAGGGCTATCGCTCGCTGGTGCTGCGGCACTACCGCACCGAAGAAGTGTCCGCGATCACCGGCGTGCCCGTCGAGCGGGTCGTCGCGTTGGCCAAGGCGATCGCGGAGCGGCGGCCCATGGTGGCCGTCTGCGGGGCCGACGTCATGCTCGCGCCGGACGGCCTGCTGCAAGGTGCCGCGGTCCATAGCCTCAACGTCCTGATGGGATCCATCAACCGGCCCGGCGGGGTGCTGGTGGGAGCCGACCCGCCGCTCACTTCCCTCGCCGAGCCGGTGCTGGATCGCGTGGCGGCGGCCGGCCTGGCCCGGGCCGCTGCCGTCGGCGCGCCGCCGTTCGGTGCCGGCGACGGCGCTCGGCAGTTCGCGGAGAGCATCGCGAGCGGCCGTGCGGAGCCACCCGAAGTGCTCCTGCTCTATTACGCCAATCCGGTAGAATCCTCGGTTCGCGGCGACCTGTGGGCGCAAGTGCTCGAGCGCATCCCCTACGTCGTGAGCTTCTCCCCCTTCCTCGACGGCACCAGCCGGCGGGCGGACCTGGTGCTGCCCGACCTGCTGCCGTACGAGCGCTGGCAGGACGGCGTCGGCCCAACGACCTATGCGTACCCCACGTGGAGCATCGTGCAGCCGCTGGTCGCGCCGGGGCACGCCGGCGTGGCGACGGGCGACACGGTGCTGCAGCTCGCCAGGGCGCTGGGGGGGTCGGTGGCCCGCAGCCTGCCCTACGAGAACATGGAGACCCTGCTCAAGGCCCGGGCGCGTGGTCTGTTCACTGCTAAACGGGGCCTGCTCTTCGGCGACGAGTTCAACCGGACGCACTATCGCCAGATGGAAGAACGTGGCTGGTGGCTTCCGGAGCACACCGAGTTCGACGCCTTCTGGGCCGACGCCCTCGAACGGGGCGGATGGACCGACCAGTTCTACGATGACACCGATCCCGCCAAGCTGGCGCGTACCCCCGACGGCCGGATCGCCTTGTTGCCGCCGACGCTGGCCGAGGCGGTCGCGGCCGAGGGTCGCGGGATCTACGCTCGTCCGGCGGAGCCCGAGCCCGGGCCCGCCACTGAATTCCCGCTGCGCCTGATCCCCTATCGCGTCGCCGGGATCGCCTCGGGCGGGGTCGCGCTGCAACCCTGGCTGCATGAGCAGCCCACCGTGCTTCCCGATCAACACTGGATCCCCTGGGTGGAAGTGCATCCGGCGACGGCCGACGGTATGGGACTCGCTGACCGGGCCATGGTATGGGTCGTCTCCGCGCGCGGGCGGTATCGGGCCCGCGTCAAGACCTACCCGGGTGTCGCCAAGGAGAACGTCAACGCCCCATACGGGCTACGCCACCCGAGCGGTGAGTCCGCCAATCCGTTGCACCTGCTGGACGACGCCGGCGATCCGCTGACCGGCCTGAGCGCCTGGTTCACTACGTTCGTGCGGCTCGAGCCCGCCTGAGGAATCATGACGCGCTGGGGCATGGTGATCGATCTGGATCGCTGCACGGGCTGCGGAGCGTGCGAGGTGGCCTGCAAGAGCGAGAACAATGTCCCAACGGTGTCGTCGGATCAGTCGGACATGGGGCGCACGCTGGCCTGGATGAAAGTGATGACGGAGGTCCACGGCGAGTTCCCCGATACCAGCATGCGCTTCATCCCGCGTCCCTGCATGCACTGCGACAATCCACCGTGCGTCCGGGTCTGTCCGGTGGCCGCGACGTACATCAATGAGGAGGGCATCGTCGGCCAGATCTACCCCCGGTGCATCGGCTGCCGGTACTGCGCCAACGCCTGTCCCTACACGGTGAAGTACTTCAACTGGTTCCCCCCGGAGTGGCCCGAGTCGGAGCGTGCCTACCTGAATCCCGACGTGTCGGTCCGGCCCAAAGGGGTGATCGAGAAGTGCACGTTCTGTCACCACCGCCTGCAAACGGCGCGGGAGGAGGCCCGGGCCGCGGGCCGTGAGCTGCGGGAAGAGGACTACCAGCCGGCATGCGCCGAGATCTGCCCCACGGGGGCCATCGTCTTCGGGGACCTGGACAATCCCGCCCACCGGGTCAGCCAGCTGCGGCACGACGCGCGCGCGACCCGGATGCTGGAAGACCTGGGGACCGAGCCCAAGGTGTACTACCTCCAGCCGAGGATCTGACCCATGCGCGGCGACGTGGGAGCGAAGCTGGCCCAGCTGGGCGCCGACGAGCAACGGCTGTTGCGGCCGCTGGTCGAGACGAGCCGGGGGTTCTACCTCGCGGCTGGAGGACTCGGCGTCGTCGCGCTGTGGGGGGTGTTCGCCTACTACCTCCAGGTTCGCTACGGACTGGGACGCACCGGCCTCAATCGTCCGGAGTATTGGGGCATCTATATCATCGACTTCGTCTTCTTCATTGGGATCAGCCATGCCGGAACCTTGATCTCGGCCATCCTGCGCGTCAGCAAAGCGGAGTGGAGGCGGGCCATCACGCGCTCGGCGGAGTTCATCACGGTGCTGGTCCTGGGGTTCGGCGCGATTCAGCCCATCGTGGACCTGGGACGGCCGGACCGGCTTCTCAACGTGTTCTTCCACGCGCAACTACGGTCCCCGCTCCTCTGGGACGTGATCAGCATCGGGGCCTATTTCACGGCCAGTACGATCTACCTCTACATCCCCATGCTCCCCGACCTCGCCATCATCCGGGACAGCGGGATCAAGGCGCCGTGGTTCTACCGCCTGCTGGCGGCCGGCTACCGGGATACACCGACGCAGCGTGCTCGGCTGGAGCGGGTGATCGGCGTGCTGGCGATCGCCGTGATCCCGATCGCGATCTCGGTCCACACCATCATCGGGTGGATCTTCGCGATGACCCTGCGCCCGATGTGGCACAGCACCATCTTTGGCCCGTACTTCGTCATGGGCGCCATCTACTCGGGCATCGCCGCCATCCTGATCGCGATGACCATCCTGCGCCGGGCCTACCGCCTGGAGCAGTACTTCAAGGACATCCATTTCGATTACATGGGGCGCCTGCTGCTGGTGTTCAGCCTGCTGTGGTTCTACTTCACGTTCGCCGAGTACCTCACCGCGTTCTACGGCGGCGAGCCGTCGGAAATGCGCACCTTCTGGGCGAAAGTGTCCGGACCCTTCGCGATTCCCTTCTGGACCATGGTCGCCACCTGCTTCGTGATTCCCCTGGCCCTGATGTGCCGCCGCTCCATGCGGACGCCCCGCGGCACCATGATTGCCGGTATCTCGGTGGTCATTGGGATGTGGCTCGAGCGGTTCAACATCGTGGTCCCGACCTCGGTCAACCCGCGGTGGGAGATGGAGGCCGGCGGCTACTACTTCCCCTCGTGGGTGGAGCTCTCGATCATGGCCGGGACGTTCGCGGGGTTCATCCTGCTCTACATGCTGGCGACCAAGCTGTTCCCGATCGTCTCGATCTGGGAGATCAAGGAAGGCCGTGAACAATCGGTGCACGAAGTCGCCGAGCGCGTGGCTGGATACCTGCCCGAGCATGCGCCGGCGCCGGCGGGGGACTGAGATGCGACGCCCTGGGCGGGACCGGGAAACCGGTCGGGTGGGACGGGTGCTGGGGCTGCTTGGTTTCCTGGCGTGGGCCCCGAGCCTGCCGGCCCAGTCGCCGCTCCCGCTGCCCGGAGATCCGGCGGCCGGCCGCCGGCTCTTCGAGGAGCGCGGCTGTCTGCGCTGCCACTCCATCTGGGGCAACGGCGGCACGCTGGGGCCGGATTTTGCGATCGTGGGCGCTGGGCGCAGCATGCAGCAGCTGGCCGGGCTGTTCTGGAATCACACGCCCCGGATGATCGAGACGGTGCGGTCGCGCGGGTTCGAGTGGCCGACCTTCACCGAGGTCGAATTGGCCCACCTCATCAGCTACGTCTACTACGTGAAGTTGTTCGACGAGCCGGGTGACGCCGGGCTGGGCGAGCGCTGGTTCAGCGATAAGCGCTGCGCGCAGTGCCACTCCGTAGGCGGCGCCGGCGGGCGCGTCGGACCGCCGCTGGATGGCTACGCCCGCTACATCGCGCCGTTCATGCTCGCAGAGGGCATGTGGAACCACGGACCGGCGATGCAGGCCCGGCAGACGGCGGGGGGCGTCCCCATCCCCACGTTCGTGGGTCGCGAAATGGCCGACATCCAGGCGTACATCCGGCGCGCGTCCACCCTTCGGAACCGGGGCATCGTGTTCTTTCAGGCGCCCAATCCACGGAATGGCGAGCGGCTGTTTACCTCCAAAGGGTGCAGCCGGTGCCACGGGGCGTCGGGGCGTGGAACCGATTTCGGTCCCGACCTGCGCATGGCCACCTCCCGGCTGCGGGTGTCCGAGATCGCCGGCGTGCTATGGAACCACTCCTTCCAGATGTCGGAGGCGATTCGCGCCCGCGGATTCACCTTCCCGCAGTTTCAAGGGGCCGAGATGGCCGACGTCATCGCGTTCCTCTATTATTTGCGATTCTACGAGGCCAATGGCGATGCGCGAGCGGGCCGGGGCGTCTTCGAGAGCAAGGGCTGTGTGGTGTGTCATGCGGCGTCGAGCGACGCTGCCATCGGGCCGGATCTGGCGCAATCGCTGGTGACTCGGACCCCCCTGGGCCTGGCCACAGCCATGTGGAACCACGCGCCCGAGATGTTCGACGTCACCCAGTCCCAGCGCGTCGAGTGGCCCCGGTTTGAAGGCGACGAGATGCGCGACCTGGCCGCCTACCTCGCGGCGCTGGCGCGGAAGTGAGACGTGAAAAGTGAGACGTAAGAGGTGAGATGTGAGAAGGGCGCGCTGAGCCGGCCTCACGCGCCCCTCTCACTTCTCACCCCTCACTTCTCACATTGAGGCTTGCGCCACCCTGACCGGCCCTTCCTCCCAAGGCGGCAGCACCTTCACCAGCAGCCATAGGATGATGAAGGGAAGTGCCATCAGGGCGATCGTCACTGCCAGTCCCTCCAGCCCCAGCAGCTCCACCTTGTAGACGGTGAGCCCTCGGAGGCTCTTCGAGAAGAGTTGTCCGCCGATCACCACGTTCCAGCGAATGCTGAAAATGCCGATCTCCACCAGGACGGCGGACATCAGGTAAATCAGCCGCCGCAGCTCGTCCGACCCGCGCGCCAGGCCCCGGTGCAGGGCGGGCGAGAACACGCCCAGGAACCCCAGCGGGATCACGGTCCCCACCACCAGTTGCAGCACGATCAGGCTGATGAAGAGCCGGCTCTCGATCATCTGCGAGAGGATGGTGATGGACTCCTCCGACTCGTAGAGGCGATGCACGAAGTCGAGCATTTCCAGCGAGACGTCCACGATCATAGCGTAGAACAGGAAGCTGGCCAGCTTGTCGAGACACCGCATGTCCACCGGGCGGGACCGGAACAGGCTGGTCACCATATAAATGATCAGGACCAGCGCGATGCCGGAGACGATGGCGGAGAAGAGGAACACCACCGGCATCAGCACGCTGCTCCACCACGGGTTGGCTTTGACCGAGCCGAAGATGAACCCCACGTAGCCGTGGAGCAGGAACGCCGAGGGAATCCCGATGATGGTGATCCAGCGTCCCGCGGCGTCGTCGAACTTGAGAGCGCCCGGGGAGACGTCGGTGGCGCCCAGCGTGAGCACCCGATACAGCCAGCGCCGGGCCCCGTGCGACTCCTCGGCCCAACGCACCATGTCCTGCCGATAATCGAACCAGATCTCCAGCAGCAGCACCACCGCCAGGTACCAGGCGTACACGAAGCCGAACATCGCCATGGCCGACTGCCGGTTCGGCGTGAGGAAGATCTCGTACGAGCGCTCAGGATGGCCCAGGTGTCCCTGCAACGGCAGGGGGGCCACCAGCAGGAAGGCCAGCGCGGTGAGCAGGGCCAACCGATAGGTGGGCTGCACTTCCTTGACGTTGAACACCCGCTCCAGAGACGCCAGGATGAACGCGCCCGCCACCAGGCCCGTGATGTAGGGGTACAGAACGATGAGCAGGCTCCACTGGAGCTCGAACTCGTTGGGGTAGATGTAGCCCTGCACGCTACCGCACCTCGCCGTCGAGGTTGGCGTAATAGACCTTCGGCTTCGTGTTCAGGTGCGGCTTCAGCACCTGCACGTCGTTCATGCGGATGAACCGCGCCAGCGGCGTGGGACGATGCTCCACCTCCCCGAACGTCCGCGCGCCGGTGGGGCACACCTCCACGCAGGCTGGCACCAGCCCCTTGACCAGCCGGTGGTAGCAGAGGGTGCACTTGGCCGCGACCTGCTTGGCGGGGTGGAACCAGCGGGCGCCGTAGGGGCACGCCTGGATGCAGTAACGGCACCCGATGCAATACGTGTCGTCCACCAGCACCACGCCGTCCGGCGTGCTGAAGGTGGCGCCCACCGGGCATACCTGGACGCAGGGCGGATTGGCGCAGTGGTTGCACAGCTTCGGCACGAAAAACGAGCGGCGAATCTGGCTCTCGGTTTTCGGCGGCGGGAAGCCGTCGAACCCGCCGTTGGGACTGTCCACCGTCACGTCGCCGTTCTCGTCGATGACGTACCGCTCCACCCAGGTATTGAAATGGTGGCCGTCCATCGGGACGTCGTTCTCCGCCTTGCAGGCCGCGACGCACCGGCCGCACCCGATGCACTTCTGGATATCGATCCCCATGCCGTAGAGGTGCTCGGTGGCATCGTAGCCGGATTCCCCGGCCGGTCCCTGGGCGGCCGCCGCGGGGAGTCGGATCACCGCCAGCAGCAGCGGGCAGCCCGCGGCGCAGGCCTTGAGCGCGTCCTCCACGAAGCGGCGGCGGTCCGGGTTCATTGGGTCTTGGGGTCGTGGGGGTAATGACACTGCCAGCACAGATAGCGCGGGTTGTGCTCCGCCAGGCTGATGCGCGGGGCCTCCGCGCGACCCGAGGCGCCTTCCGCGTGACACCGGCCGCAGAATGCGCGGTCCTCCGGTTTCGTGGGACGGACCCCGCGGGGGGTCACCTTGTGCTGCTGCGGTACCTGGTGGCAGGTGACGCAGGGCAGGTTGGCGTGATGCGACAAGGCCTTTTGCCGCTCGATCTGGCCGTGGCAGGCGCCGCACTCCTGCGGGACCGCGGGCGGTACCGGCGCGTGCGGGTCATGGCAGGTGATGCACGGCGTCAGCGGATTGTGCGCCACCGGATCGATCTGCGGGAACCCGGTGGGCCGGGACGGATTGTAGGCGTGGCACAGCGGGCAGAAGCCGCGGTCGCGCGGCGCGGGCGGTTTGACATCCAGCGGGGCGTCCACGTGCGCCTGCTGGGGGCCGTGGCACACCTCGCAGGCCACGCCGCGATGATTGCCGGCCGCGCGTTTGGCCGCCAGGTCGTCATGGCAGAGCGCGCACTCCTGGTGGCCCGCGTATTTCTTGGGGTGCGCCGCGATCGAGTCGATCGCCGCGGCGCGGTAATGCCCCAGATCGCCGAACGTCGTCGGGACCAGCAGCGTCCGGGCCACGACCAGCGCCGCGACAGCCACGGCGAACACGGCTCCCAGATGGACCACTTGCTGCGGGAGCTTCACGGGGCAAACCCCTTGCGGGCGATCGGTGCCGGCCTATTTAGCCCGAGTCCCTTAAGTGATTCATGAAACCGGGCAGAAGAGCGGCTCAGACACTACCTTTGGCCGCCGTGCACACCGACGCGATTGGCTGGGGGGAAAACGGAGTCGTCCGAGTCCTGGACCAGACCCTGCTCCCCGGCGAAGTCCGCTACCTCGAGCTCCGGAGTGTGGACGCCATGATCGAGGCGATTCGTGCGCTCCGGGTGCGCGGGGCGCCGCTTATCGGGATCGCCGCGGCCCTGGCCATGGCGGCAGAAGCGGCAGGGGCGGCAGAAGGGGGAGGGGTGGGGCTGACGCCTGCGTGGCTCAACGGCGCGGCCTCGCGCCTGGCCTCCGCCCGCCCCACGGCGGTCAACTTGGCCTGGGCAGTGCAACGCATGCGACGGGTGGGAGCGGACGCCGTGGCGCGAGGGGAGCCGCCCGCCCGCCTCGCCAGGCGTCTGCGCGAAGAGGCCCAGGCCATCTGGGACGAAGACGCCGCCATGTGTGACGCCATCGGCCGGGCGGGCGCGGCGCTGGTTCCCGACGGCGCCTCGGTGCTGACGCATTGCAACACCGGCATGCTGGCAACCGGCGGGATCGGGACGGCGTTCGGGGTGATCCACACGGCGCACCGGCAAGGCAAAGGCGTCGACGTGATCGCGACCGAAACCCGGCCCTTGGGCCAGGGCGCGCGGCTCACCGCCTGGGAGCTCGAGCGCGCCGGGATTCCCCACCGGGTGATCGTGGACGGCGCCGCGGGGTGGCTGATGGCGCAGGGCGAGGTGGATCTGGTGATCACCGGTGCGGATCGGATTGCGGCCAACGGTGACGTGGCCAACAAGATCGGCACCTACGCGCTCGCGGTGCTGGCGCGGGCCCATGGGATTCCGTTCTACGTCGCCGCCCCACGTACGACGTTCGACCGATCGCTGACCTCCGGGGACCCGATCCCCATCGAGGAACGTGCCGCTCGCGAGATCGCCGGGTCTATCGCGGGCCTGAGCGCCTACAACCCGGCGTTTGACGTGACGCCGGCCGAGCTGGTCACCGCCATCATCACCGACCGCGGCGTGCTCCACCCGCCATTGGCTGAGGGGATCGAGCGCCTGTCGTCCTGACTCGCCTGCAACACTCCGCACCAAGACGCCGTTCCATAGACCTTCATCAACGACTCACGACGCCTTCACCTCGGCGGGCTTAATGAAGTTCCCAAAAAGGAGGGAGACGGTCGGGATGGCACGTGGAGGATGCCAACTGTGATGCACTCATGAAGAGTCCTGCAGACAACGGAGGGCAGCAATGAGAGCAGCGATGGCGAAGAAGGCGGCGGTCTGCCTCGGGGGCATGCTCGCGCTCGCGGCTACGACTTCGCCGGCAGCCGGACAGGGATTGATGGTGACGGGGTACGGGAACATGGAGTTCGTGGCCCCGCAGGGCGGCAAGAGCACCTTCGACGCGCACAATCTCAACCTGATCGTGATCGGGCAGCTGCGTGGCGACCTGTTCGCGGCCGGCGAGATCGAATACGAACACGGCGGCGAGGAGATCGCGCTGGAGTACGCCTATCTCGCGTTCACCCGCTGGAAATACGTGAACGTGGTCGCGGGGAAGTTCATCGTTCCATTCGGGAGCTTCAACGTCAATCACCCGGCCTGGATCAACAAGGTGCCGGGACGCCCCTTCGGCTTCGATCGCGTACTCCCCGCCACGTACAGCGACGTCGGCCTCCTGCTGCGGGGCGCGTTGGCCGCCGGGTATCTGTCGCGGGTCACGTGGGATGCCTGGATCGTGAACGGCCTGGCCGGGGCCCCGGGGGGCGATCTCCGCGGCATGCGGGACAACCTGCTCGACGTGGACGCGAACAAGGCCGTCGGCGGCCGCCTGGGGTACGTGTCCCGCGTGGGGTTCGATCTTGGCGCCTCTATTCATACCGGGACGTACAACGACTCGCTGGCGCTCGACGTGACGTTCCTCGGCGCCGACGCGACATTCCAGAAGGCCGGGTTTGAGGTGAAGGGCGAGTGGGTGCAGGCCACGCAACAGGCCGCGGCGGGAGACCAGAAGAAACGGGGGTATTATGCTCAGGCCTCCTACTTGCTGATTCCGCAGATGGAGCCGACGGTGCGGTTCTCGCAGATGGAATTCCCCGGCGACTCGCCGCGGGATCTCCGGGAATTCAGTTTCGGCTTCAGCGTGTATCCGTCCGACCTCGGCGCCCTGCGCCTATTCTACCGCGTCAACAAACAGGTCACGGTACCCGAGGTGAGGGACAACCAGTTCATCGCCCAGCTCACGGTGGGCTTCTGAAGGAGGGGTGGGACATGTCGCTTGCACGCCAGCACACACAACAGTGGGCGGGACGGTGGGCGGTCGCTGCGCTCGCCCTTGCCGTCCTCGTCGCTCCCGCCACAGCTCAGCAGAAGGCCAGCGGGGCGGAAGTATGGTCCAGCAATTGCGGCCGGTGCCACCGGGTACGCGCGGTTGACGCGTATGACGCCCGGCAGTGGGAGACGGTGGTGACACACATGGCCCTCGCAGCTCGCCTCACGTATGACGAGACCCAGGCGGTGCGCGAGTTCCTGGTTGGGTCGGCCCGCGCTCGGCAGGCCGGGTCCGCGGCCAACGGCGGTCAGGTGGCGGCCTCGACGGCGAACGGCGGATTGTTCATCGAGGCCGCGGCTCGGTGCTGCGACCCCAAGGTGGGTGCGTCGATCTTCAAAGCGCAGTGCGCCGCGTGTCACGGTCAGGCCGGCAAAGGTGACGGCCCGGCGGCGACGGCACTCAACCCCCGGCCTCCCGATCTGCGGGCGGCTGGTCGCGTCGCCGAGCTCCCGGATGATTCGCTGGTCCAGGTCATAACGGCCGGACGCCGAGGCATGCCGGGGTACGGGAAGACCCTCTCGGCGGAGCAGATTCAAGAGGTGGTCGCCTTCATCCGGACGCTCAAGCCGTAACCGCCTGAGGTCGCCCGTCGGCCCGGGATCCGGGGCCCTCGCTGCAAGCTGCTCGAGGGCCCCGGCTTACGGTTGGAGGCGCGCGACCGCCCAGCCGGTTCCCGTGCGGGTATAGCGGATCCGGTCGTGCAGGCGGTTGATCCGGCCCTGCCAGAACTCGATCGCCGCCGGCGTCAGCCTGAACCCGCCCCAGAACGGCGGCAGCGGAACATCCTGGCCGGCGAACCTCCGCTCGTACTCCTTCACACGTCCGTCCAGCTCGGCCCGGCTGCTCAGCTCGGCGCTCTGCCGCGACGCCCAGGCGCCGATCCGGCTGCCGCGGGGTCGCGTCTGGAAGTACGCCTCGGACTGGGCCTGGGGGAGCCGCTCGACCGTTCCCTCCACCCGCACCTGCCGCTGGAGTACGGCCCAGTGGAACACTAGGGCGGCCTGGCGGTTGGCGAGCAGCTCCCGGCCTTTCCGGGACGCGTAGTTGGTGAAGAACACGAAGCCCCGCTGGTCCACGTCCTTCAGGAGCATCATGCGGGCCGCCGGGACGCCGTCCGGCGTCGCGGTCGCGAGCGTCATGCTCTCCGGCAGGTAGATCCCCGCCGCGCGGGCTTCGCCGAACCACCGCTCAAAAAACGCGATCGGGTCATCGGCCGCGGTCAGGTCCGGCAGACCGCGGACGACGCCCCGACCGAGCGTCAGCAGGGCGCGAAGCGCGGAGCGAACTCGACTACTCCTTGGTGATCAACCGGAACTGGGTGTGACACGAAACGCACTGCGCCGAAAGGCGCGACATGTACGCCAGCGTGGTGTCGCGCGCGGTGAAGCCGCGAACCGCCTCTGCCAATCCGTCGAACGTGGCGCGGACTTCCACGCTCTGCCTCCGGAACGCCTCGGGGAGCTGCGCCCGCGTCGCCGAATCGTAGGACGCCATGGCCGCCGTGCCCGCCGCCTGCGCGGCGGTGCGAATGCGCGGGACGTCCATCTTGGTGGCGCCATCCATGATGGTCTGCATGGATGTCAGCATGGCGCGCATGTCCTGCAGGATCGCGTCCCGCTGGTCCGCGGCCAGGGCGATCGGCATGCGCTTGTCGATCTGCGCCTGTTCGCGCGAGCTGGCCTCGCGGGCTCCCACGCCCGCCAGCACGCCCAGCGCCAGGACGAACAGACCGTAGGCGATGGATTGGGTGCGGCGTTCCAGCGGTCCTGGTGTCGCCCAATGCTCCCGTGGTTGGTTCATGGTCAGGCTCCCGGTTATATAGTCGCGGCGCCTCCGCCCGAGAGCCGCTCCCGGCTCCCCAAGAGGCGCCACGGATAGGCCGAACTCGTGGATGCAGCGTACCGGGCCGGGTGTTAAGCGACGATGAAGCCCCTGTGACGGCACCGGCCGAGGGTTAGTTTCCCAGCGTGACCTCCGTGCTCGCCCTCGACCAGGGAACCACCGGAAGCACCGCGCTCGTTGTCCACCAGGACGGTCGGGTGCTGGGCCGTGGGTACCGCGAATTCCCCCAGTACTTTCCGCAGCCCGGATGGGTGGAGCACGACGCCGAGGAAATCTGGCGCTCCGTGCTGGACGCCGCGCGAGAGGCGCTCCGTGCGGCCGGCGAGACCCCCGCAGCGTTGGGGCTGACCAACCAGCGCGAGACCGTGGTCGCCTGGGAGCGCGCCACCGGCCGGCCGGTGCACCGGGCCCTGGTCTGGCAGGATCGGCGCACCAGCGAACGCTGCCGGGCGCTCCGTGCCGAGCTGGGGGACGTGTACGTGGCGGAGCGCACGGGGCTGATCTGGGACCCCTACTTCTCCGCGACCAAGATCGAATGGCTGCTCCGCGAAGTGCCGGACCTCGCGCGGCGCGCGGCGGCCGGCGAGGTCGTGTTCGGGACGGTCGACGCATGGCTGGCGTTTCGACTCACGGACGGGCGGGCATTCGTCACCGATCACACCAACGCCTCGCGCACGCTGCTCTACAACCTGGGGACCCGGAGCTGGGACCCCGAGTTGCTGGCGCTTTTCAGCGTGCCGGCGGCCTCGCTCCCGACCATCGTGGCATCGTCCGGGACCGTGGGGATGGCGGACCGGCGTCACCTGGGCGCCGAGGTGCCCGTCGCAGGGCTGGCCGGAGACCAGCAGGCGGCGCTGTGGGGGCAGGGCTGCTGGATGCCCGGCCAGGCCAAGTGTACCTACGGGACGGGGGCCTTCCTCCTGATGCCTGTCGGCGGCAGAGGCGGCAGCGGGGGCAGGCAGTCAAAGCTGCTCACCACCATCGCCTGTGACGCGAACGGCCAACCCGCTTACGCGCTGGAGGGCTCCGTCTTCATCGCTGGGGCGGCGGTGCAGTGGTTACGCGACGGTCTGGGGATCATCCGGAGCGCGGCGGAAACGGAGGACCTGGCCCGAAGCGTGCCTGACACGGGAGGGGTCTGTTTCGTGCCC
>DATECF010000062.1:0-2372 GCA_035287045.1 Gemmatimonadales bacterium
GGCATGCTGACCGTGGGCCAGATGGTCGCATCGGCCCGCGTGTCGTTATCTGCGTTCGCTACCAGCCGCTGGTGATCTCCCGGAAGGCGTTGAGCGCCCGGTCGATGTCTGCTCGGTCCACGTCCTTGTGGGTGACGCACCGGATGGCGGCGGGCCCGATCTGGTGGATCTTCACCTTGCGGGCGAGGCAGCCCGTGACGAGCTCCGCAACACCGCCCTCGCGCTCCACCCGGAAGATGACGATGTTGGTCTGCACCTTGGTGAGGTCCACGCGGCACCCGGGCAGCCGGGCCACACCCTCCGCCAGCCGCCGTGCATGAGCATGGTCCTCGGCGAGGCGCTCCACCATGGTCTCCAGCGCCACCAGCCCCGCGGCGGCCAGCACGCCTACCTGGCGCATGCCGCCGCCCACCATCTTCCGGAGGCGGCGGCACCGTGCCACGAAGTCCCGTGTCCCGCACACCAGCGAGCCCACGGGGGCCGCGAGCCCCTTCGACAGGCAGAAGGTGAGCGAGTCCACGTGGCGTGCGAAGTCCGCGAGCGGGCGCTCCTGCGCCACGGCCGCGTTGAAGAGGCGGGCCCCGTCGAGGTGCACGGGGACGCCCGCGGCGTGAGCCACGGCCGCGACGGCCTCGATCTCCTCCGGGGTGCAGCAGGTGCCGCCGTGGCGGTTGTGGGTGTTCTCGAGGCACACGAGCCCCGTCTGCGGGATATGCACATTGCTCGGCCGGATGCTGTCCCGGACCTGCGCGGGCGTGAGGAAGCCCCGTTCGGTCGGGATCGCCAGGGTCTGCACCCCGCCGATGAGCGCCGTACCTGCCACCTCGTAGTTGAAGATATGGCAGTCGCGGTCGAGGATGACCTCCTGCCCAGGCCGTGTCTGGGCCAGCACCGAGACCAGATTGCCCTGGGTGCCGGAGCTGACGAAGAGCGCCCCCTCCTTGCCCGCTCGCCGCGCGGCTTCCTCCTCCAGCCGCTTGACGGTGGGGTCTTCCTCCCACACGTCGTCGCCCACCTCGGCACGCGCCATGGCTTCCCGCATCGCCGGGGTGGGGAGGGTCAGCGTGTCCGAGCGCAGATCCACGATGTCGTGCATGGCGTTACCTCGCGGCCGCCCTGAGTCGCTGCGCCGCGCGCCGGCCCCAGTCGGTGTAGGCGAACTCGGTGGCCAGCTGTCGGAGCTTGTCCTGGGACTCCGGCACCCGACCTTCCTGGGCATACACGTCGGCCAGCCGGAACAGCGCCTCGGGCACCACCAGGGTGCGCGGGTACTCCTTCAGCAGGGATTCGAGCCGCTGGCGGGCAGCCGCCGGGTTCCCCTGGTCCATGTAGTAGCTCGCGACCCACAGATCCTTCTGGGCGAGCCGCCCACGGCAGATGTCGATCTTGGCCAGCGCATCGGAGGCGTAGCGGCTGTCGGGATAGTCGCGGACCAGCTTCTTGAACGCCTCCATGGCCTTGACGGTGATGCCCTGGTCCTGCTCCACGGGCTTGAGCTGGTCGTAGTAGCTCATGGCGAGCCGGAACTGCGCGAGGTCGGCGATCTCGTGACGGGGGAAGAAGGCCAGGAAGCCCTCGATCTCCTTGACCGCCCTGTCCCACTCCGCTTCACGGTAGTAGGTCTCGCCCACGAGGAAGCGGGCCCGGGCCGCGTAGCTCGACTGCGGGTGGCGCTCCACGATCTTGCGGAAGTGGGTGCGCGCGTCCTCGTACCGCTTCTTGTTCATCTCGGTCTCGCCCATCTGGTACAGGTCGGCCGCCGGGAGCAGGGGCTGCGGCCGTGGCTTGAACAGATCGGCGACATACGAGCCGACGGACGAACACCCTCCGACGAGGAGCGCTGTCGCGAGCACCGCGGGAAGCAGAAGGGTCAGCGACCTGGGGCGCATTCGTCAGGAAGGTACGGTCAGACCCCTTCAAAGTCAAGGACATTGACAGGCTGAAATCCCTTCCGTATGATCCCGCCGATGCCTCTTCCCAGGATGCTCCGGGTTCGGCAGATCTTCCCGCGCCCACGACTGGCCGATATCCCCGGCGGTGTTCGGGCGACCCTTGGCGCGGCGCGCCTGCCCATCAAGCGGGGGGACACGGTCGCCGTCGGGGCGGGCAGCCGCGGCATCACCAACATCGACGCCATTGTCAAGGCGGCGATCGGCTCCCTGCAGGACCTCGGCGCCCGCCCGTTCATCTTCCCGGCCATGGGGAGCCACGGCGGCGCCACCCCCGAGGGGCAGCGTGAGGTGCTCGCCCACTACGGCATCACCGAGGCCACCATGGGGTGCGAGATCCGCGCGACCATGGACGTCGTCCAGGTGGGCGAGGCCCTCGGGATGCCCGTCTGGCTCGACCGGATCGCCTCCGAGGCCGACTGG
>DATECF010000063.1:0-28006 GCA_035287045.1 Gemmatimonadales bacterium
AGACCGATCCGATCGACGCCCGGAAGCTCGCCGATCTGCTGCGGACGAACCTCCTGCCGTCCATCTGGGTCCCGGACGTCGAAGTCCGCGCGCGGCGGAAGTTGCTGCGCGGGCGGGCGTACCTGGTGCGGCTCCGGGCGAGCGTGAAGAACCGCATCCATGGCCATCTCACGGCGGAGAACTGTCGGGCGGCGGTGACGGATCTCTACGGGAGAGCGGGACGCGCCTGGCTCCAGACGGTGGCGCTGTCCCCGATGGGCCGCCCAAGTGGACCTCCTCCTGGAGCTGGTGGACGCGCTGGATGCGCGGATCGGGCGACTGGATGATCGGGTGAAGCGACTCGTCAAGCATGATCCCGTGGCCCAGCGGTTCCAGACGTGGCCCGGGATCGGGACCTTCGGGCGGCGCTGCTGCTCGCGGAGATCGGCACGATCCACCGGTTTCGGTCCAGCCACGAGCTCGCGGCCTACGCGGGGCTCACGCCGAGCACCCAGAGCTCGGGGGACACGACCCGGCACGGCTCGGTGGGGCGGGCGGGGAGCCCCTGGCTCAGGGGGATCCTGATCGAGATCGTGCAGAGTCTCAAGCTGGCGCCGGGGCCGGTGGGACAGCAGTATCAGAAGCTGCTCCGTTCCAACGGCAAGGCGAAGGCGACGGTGGCGGCGGCGCGGAAGCTGTGTTGCTATTTGTACTGGTGTCTGAAGGAAGACTGGAGCTACGACGCGTGGCTCCGGCAGCACGAGCGGCTGGAGGTGCGCCCGGTGCAACCGCTGGGTTCGGCGGCGTAGGTAGCCGTCTCCCCGGTAACCCGAATGGGCCACCTCCTTCGAACCGATGCTCCTGGACCGTGGCGTCCGCAGAGGCGCGTGAAGCCAGCTTCGTGCTGCGTTGAGGTGAGGGAGCGGCTGGCATATTCGCGGGGCGCAGGACCGGGCCGCTTCGGCGGCCGCCGGGCACGTGCGTCCCTTGACACCCGCGCTTTCAGAGGCGGCGTTTGCAGCTGCCCGCTGCGCGGCCCGCCGCTGAACCGGGACGCTAGGCGCGTAACGTCGCTTTTTTGAGAATCGCGGGTGGTCACATGGCAGTGAATCTGATCACGCTCGACGTGCGAACGCGTGCAGCGTGGCGGCAGTGGCTTGCGAGACACCACGCGTCTAGCCCCGGCATTTGGCTCGTCCGCCATAAGCAACACTCCGGCGTCAAGTCGATGTTCTATGAAGACGTCGTGTGCGAGGCGCTCTGCTTCGGATGGATCGACAGCCTCATAAAACGCCTGGACGACGACCGCTACGCCATCAAAGTCACGCCGCGCAAAGGGACGAGCAAATGGTCGGACATCAACCGGAAACGTTGGAAGCGACTCAAAGCGGCCGGCCGGCTCGCGCGTCCCGGCCTCGCTGCGGCTCCTACGGCAAACAGCTACCTGCCACATCCTGCGATCCCGGAACTCCCGGCCTACATTGCCAAGGCGTTCAAGGCGAATCTCCGAGCCTGGCAACACTTCCAGGCGCTTGCTCGGACGTACCGGCGCGATTTCGTCGTGTGGATTCACACGGCCAAACAACCTGAGACGCGAGACAGGCGTATCCGCCAGTCGATCGAGCTACTCTCGGCCGGCAAGAAGCTCGGCTTGAAATGAACTACGCTTCCAGGTTGGCCCGCTGCCTAACGAGGGCGGCAGCAGACGGGCGCCGTTGTTGAGATGGCGCGCTACGCACCCATTGTGGTGAAGTACGCCCGCAGCTGAGCCCTGACCGTTACCCCGGCGCCTGTTAGAATAGCCCGGGTCCGCATTCGAACTGCGGCGAGGTTTCCAACGCAAGTCAGCATGAGGATGTCTCTATGAGCCCAAAGAAGGCCACGCAGAAGTCCGCCAAGAGCACCACCGCGAGCGGCAAGACGTTCAAGGGATTCACGGACGAGGAACGAGCCGCGATGAAGGAGCGCGCCCAAGAGCTGAAGGCGGAGGCGCGCCGCGGCCCGCGCACGGACAAGGCGGACGGGGAAAGCGCCGTGCTCGCGAAGATCGCGGGGATGCCGGAACTTGATCGCGCCATGGGCAAGCGGCTCCATGCAATCATCAAAGCCAGCGCGCCAGCCCTCTCGCCCAGACTCTGGTACGGGATGCCCGCGTATGCCAAGGACGGCAAGGTCGTCTGCTTCTTCCAAAGCGCGCAGAAGTTCAAAACGAGGTACGCGACGTTCGGCTTCAGCGACGCGGCGAACCTCGACGAAGGCGCCCTGTGGCCGGTCGCTTTCGCGCTGAAGGAGTTGACCGCCGCCGAAGAGGCAAGGATCGGCGCGCTCGTGAAGAAAGCGGTGAGCTGAGGACTGAGCTCGCCACTGGCCAGCTGCCTGATCCTCCGGAGATGATAACGGACGAAATGTCGAGACAAACCGAGATATGCTCGTCGATCCTCGTCACCTCGTAGTCATCGGCGCGTTGCTCATGGCCGGTGCGCTTGCTGCGGCCGCCTTGACAAGCGCTCTCGATCGCCGTCGCATGACGGAACTTCAGGCTCAGCTTGCTGCAGTCGACACCATGTCGTTGGAGCCCGCCCAGCGGGCGGACGTCCGTTCGAATATCGGGTACCACCTAGCAGGCCTCCAACGCGCAGCTGCTGCCCGCCTGACGTTGCAGGCCCCCTATGTTCCAGTCTTCGGTATCGGCCTCGTCACGGTTGGGGTGGGCGGAGTTCTGGTGCTACGCCGGCGCCGCGTCGAATTACGGGGCCAGTCAGACGCACCCTAACGCGCAGATGCAGCTGCCCGGCAGCTACGTCTGCTCAGGAAAGCATGTATTTGTGCGCCCACCGCAATCGCGGTACGTACAGCCCCATCTCGCTGGCCGGCGAGTCGCCGGCAGTGAACGCTCAGTACCGCGTTTGCTTCGTGTGGACGGAACTCGGCCCCGCCGAGGTGCAGATCGTGGACTACCACTCTTAATCGCGCGTTGTGGAGTTGCTATGGTTCGCATCCCTACTCACCGTGCACCAACCCATCCTGGCGAGATGCTGCTGGAGGAGTTCCTGAATCCCATGGGGCTCAGTCAGCGGGATCTCGCGGCAGGCATTCGGGTTCCGTATCAGCGCATCAACGAACTCGTGAATGGGCGGCGTGGCATGACGCCGAGCACGGCCCTGCGCTTAGCGAAGTTCTTCGGTACCACTCCCGACCTATGGATGAACCTCCAACTCCGTTGGGACCTGTACGAGGCGCAGGAGGCCGAGAGCCACGACCTGGACCGCATCAAGCGAGTGCACCTCGGCTGACGGCGGGCCAGGCGAGCGGCATAACCAGGCGGCTGCAGTTGGCGGGCGCTCGCACGGCGGGCGCTCGTGCCACGGCTGGCGCCGCCGTGACCGCTAAGGAAGCGTGTCTTTGTGTTTGCCCGGCGAGTCGCCCGCAGCTGAGGCGCGATCCGTTGGACCGCGCATGCACGTCGTAAACGCGGCTGAGTCCTCGAACAGTGCTCGCCGGAAGCCCCCAGGACGTATGCGGAGTGAATGTCCGCTTCGACATAGCGTCCGCGCTGGCGGCGAACCATCTTGGTCTGCGTGCACGACCTGCTGAGCCGACTTCAGAAAGCCCTTGGCAACCGCTACGGCATCGAGCGTGAGATTGGTCGAGGCGGAATGGCGATCGTCTACCTCGCTCAGGATCTCAAACATCGCCGCCGCGTCGCCATCAAGGTCCTGAGGCCGGATCTGGTGCCGACCCTCGGCCCCGACCGATTCCTCAGGGAAATCGAGATCGCGGCACGGCTCACCCATCCCAATATCCTGCCCCTCCATGACTCGGGAGAAGCTGGCGAGCTGCTCTACTACGTCATGCCGTACGTCGAGGGCGAAACGCTGCGAGGCCGGCTGCAACGGGAGCAGCAACTGCCGCTGGACGAGGCCGTGCAGATCGCTCACGAGGTCGCCGATGCCCTCGGCTACGCCCACTCACTCGGGCTCATTCACCGTGACATCAAGCCCGAGAACATCCTTTTCCAGGCGGGGCACGCGCTCGTCAGCGACTTTGGTATCGCCCGGGCCGTGAGCCCGGTGACGCGTACAGCTGGCGCGCAGATGACCGCGAGCGGCATCGCCCTTGGTACGCTGGCGTACATGAGTCCCGAGCAGATCGCCGGCAAAAAGGACCTGGACAGCCGTACTGACCTTTACAGCCTGGGCGGCGTGCTCTACGAGATGCTGGCCGGCGAAGTCCCGCTCGGCCCAAGCACGAGCACCCTCCCGACGGAGGGGCCGGCGGCCGAGATCCGAGCGGCTCGGGAAAGTGTCTCGCTGCCTCTGGCGGGCGTCATCGCAAGAGCCCTGGCGAGGGCGCCGGCCGATCGCTTCGCCACCGCCGCTCAGTTTCAGGATGCGCTACGCGCCGCGAGCGTCCCGCGCACCGCAGAGCCGGTGGCACCCAGCGATCGAGCCAAGCGGGGCTGGCCAAAACGGCTCGCCGGGGCCACCGGAGTGCTGGCACTCGTAGTGGCCGTAGGCTGGTACGCGGTCGGCCGCTCCAGTCCGCTCGACGTCCACCGCGTGGCCGTGGCGCCGCTCGAGGACCGGACGGGGGAGACCCGGCTGGCGCAGCTCGGGGAATTGGCGGCCGATTGGATCACTCGAGGGATCTCCCGCTCTGGGGCCTTCGACGTGATCGCGGCGACCGTGGCGAGGGACGCGTGGACCGCGGCGGACGCCACGCCTGGGGGCCAAGTCCGCACGCTCGCCGAACGTACTGGCGCGGCCGTCATTGTGTCCGGCGCGTATTCGTTGGACGGGCCGCTTGTCCGATTCGACGCCGACATCGTGGACGCCAGAACCGGGCGCCTGGTCACGGACATCGAGCCAGTGACGGCCGCGGGGGATTCCGCCATGCGGGCCGTCGCGTTGCTGGCGGAACGCGTGACCGGGGCACTCGTAGCACGGCTCGGTCCGGAGCCCGTGGGCACGCTGGTCTCGAACCCACCGAGTCTCGAGGCATTTCGCCAGTATCGACTTGGCCTGGAGGTCTTTTCGCGCGGCGAGTGGGACCAGTCCATCGTGCACTTCAAGCGGGCCATCGCGATTGATAGCACCTACCCTCCTCCCGTGGTCTGGGCGGCAACGGCGTATAACAACCTGGCGCGGCCGGGGGCGGCCGACACCATGCTCATGACCATCGGGTCGCTGGTGGATCGCCTGATGCCGCTCGAGCGCGTCAACTACGAGTGGCAGGCCGCGGTGGCCCGCGGCGACCGTGCGGGCCAACTCCGCTGGGCCGAGGAGGGGTACCGGTTGGCGCGCAGCTGGGCGTACCCTTTCGGCCTCAACCTGGTGAGATCCAACAGGCCACGGCAAGCGCTGGAGGTGCTCTCTCGCTATCCTCGTGACACGCCCTTTGCAAGGAACTGGGCCCCGTACTGGGAGCGGTCCGGCGAGGCCCATCACCTGCTGGGCGAGTATAGGCGAGAACTGCGGCTCGTTGGGCAATGGCGAGGGACGAACCCGCCGCAGCTTCGCGATCTGCAGGTGGAGGTCCGGGCGCTCGCAGCGCTGGGGCGCCGGGCCGACGTCGAGCGGCTGCTGGAGTTGAGTCTCTCGCTTCCGGCTCAGGGGCAGGGCCGGGCGCGCGTCTCGCCCACGCTGCTTGCGCTGGTCGCTGCCCAGGAATTCCGCGCTCACGGATACCGCACCGCGTCCCACGCGGCGCTCGATCGGGTCATCGCGCGAATCAGGAGCGGCGCCCTGGGCGACACCGAGCCATACACACTCGGGCGAGCCGTGTACCTGAAGGAGCGTTGGACCGAGGCGCGAGCCGTCTTCGATCCTCTCGCGCATGCCCGCCCCGAGAACGTGGACTACCTTGGCTTCCTCGGCGCGACCTACGCTCGGCTGGGTGAGCACGAACGTGCTGCGGCGGTGGACAGCCAGCTGGCACGCGTGAATCAACGGGACATCCGCGGGCTCAATACCCGCTGGCGAGCGCAGATCGCCGCGTTGCTGGGCGATCGAGAACTGGCCATGCGACTGCTGCGGCAGGCCGCTGACGACGGTATCCCCCTTGGGATCGAGCTGCACGCCGATATCGACTTCGAGACCTTGCTCGACTATCCGCCCTTCCAAGCCTTCATCAAGCCTAAAGGCTAATGGCGACGGTCGCATGACATGGCGCTGGCTAACTCGGCGCTGCAGCTGGCGGGGGAACCCTCGCGCCCGCCGGCGGGTTAGGTACGTACCACCTCAACCGGAGTCTGAACGGTGAGAAAGTCCGACGGCGATTGGAAGAAGCAGTTGACACCTGAGCAGTACGCCGTCACCCGGCAAAAGGGCACCGAGCCGCCGTTCACCGGGAAGTACTACCAGAACAAGGAAACCGGCGTCTATCACTGCGTGTGCTGCGGCAACCCGCTGTTCGTCTCCGACACCAAGTTCGAGTCCGGCACGGGCTGGCCCAGCTTCTGGAGACCAGTGAACCCCGAGGCCGTGCGCACCGAGGACGACCTGAGCCACGGCATGCGCCGCATCGAGGTCCTGTGCGCCAAGTGCGAGGCGCACCTGGGGCACGTGTTCGACGACGGGCCCAACCCCGCGGGACTTCGCTACTGCATCAACTCGTGCGCGTTGGACTTTGAGGCGGGGAAAGAGAAGCGCAAAGGGTAAGGGGTGCGGTGAGCGGCCCCAGGACTTGGAACAGGCCTCGTACAGCTCGATGAGGCCGCCAAGATCGAGGGCCACGCCCAGCGTTCGGCAGAAGCCCAAAGGGGTTTGCCCATCGAACCGCGTAACTCAAGATTGCTAAGGCGCTTAGCAGCGCCCGAAACACCTGGACATTACCCTCCGCCGGCTGCCGTCGGAACCGGTCCCGGCGGCGGAGTGTATGCGACATCGGTCGCGGGATCCACGTCCCATCGAACCTGGAGCCACTTACCGGGGAGAGCACCATGCACCGTCCACTGCTGGGAGTTCTTGCGGTCACCCTTGCCTGCGGTGGAGGCGCCGACCAG
Organism: Gemmatimonadales bacterium; assembly: GCA_035287045.1. Taxonomy (GTDB): domain Bacteria; phylum Gemmatimonadota; class Gemmatimonadetes; order Gemmatimonadales; family GWC2-71-9; genus JACPAP01. The sequence goes on from DATECF010000063.1 coordinate 6,983, forward strand.
GCCGGCGGCGGCCGGGAGCAAACGCCGGGCGCAGCCGCCGCCCCGGCCGGCCGTGCCACCATCACCGGCACGGTCACCTTCACCGGCACGCCCCCGCAGAACCCCGCCATTGACATGAGCGAGGAGCCCACGTGCAGGGCCAAGTACCCCGAGCAGCCGCGGGATCCGGTGGTGGCGGTCAATAACGGCAAGCTCGCCAATGTTTTCGTGCACGTGACGGGCGGGTTGCCGGGCGGCACGGCCTTCCCAACGCCCCAGACTCCCGTGGTCCTGGACCAAAGCGGATGCCTCTACCACCCGCGAGTGCTGGGCGTGATGGCGAATCAGCCCATCGAGATCCGCAACGGCGACGCCGTCCTCCACAACATCAAGGCGGTGCCGGCGGCCAATCGCGGCTTCAACATCAGCCAACCCACAGAGGGCATGCGGTCCGAGCGGCGTTTCAGCCAGCCGGAGGCGGCCATCCCGATCGAGTGCAGCGTGCACGGCTGGATGCATGCGCGGGTGTTCGTGATGGATGCGCCGTATTTCGCGACGTCCGGCGACGACGGCAGCTTCCAGCTCACGGGCCTCCCCGCCGGGACCTACACGCTGGAGGCCTGGCACGAAACGCTGGGCACGAGAACGGCAACAGTGACGGTGACAGAAGGCGGGACCGCGAACCTGTCCTTTGCCTTCGGTGCGTAACGACGCGCCCACCGGGCAACGGACGCACGAGTGCGTGAAGGGTGAGGGGTAAGGGGGCCACCCCTCACCTCTTACGCCGTCCCAGTTCCGCCCGTCGCCCTCCCCGCCTTTAAGGATTCTTCACCCAATCTTCGACCCCGTTTGCCCACCCCGGCCGCTTCATACACCAGGACCAACAACCGCTAATGCCAGGGCCTTCCACCAGAAGGGGCGCCGATGGGGAGTACGCAAGTTGGCCCCGCACGTGAGTCGGTACGCGCGCCTGCGCGTCCGGCTCCGAGAACCCTCTCCGTACCACAACACGTTCTAGAGATCGTCTCGGACCCCGGAGAGGGCGCGCAGAAGTGCGGCCAGATCTTCGGTCGCGTCTCCGCCAAGATGGGCAACGGGGTCTGGACGGTGGAGATCATTCCGGCGGAGATCCAGCCGCCCGCGCGAACGCCACCCAGTGCCAGTGGCAACCGGGTGCGAATCGCCACCGGGCCGGTCACCAACTGGGGCGACTCCGCCAACCTGGTCGTAGCGTTCAACGAGCAGGTGCTATTGCACCGCCACCACCTGGGCGCGCTCGCCGGCGACGCGGTCATTCTGATCGAGGCCATGTGGGCCACCCACGAGGACCCGGACATCCGGCGGGCCTGGGCGGTCGCCATGGAAGAGATGGCGGACCGGGCCTATCGGTTCATCCCGGTGCCGATGGAGGAGCAGTCGCTCACCGTGGTGGACAATCCCCGGAAGGGCAAGAACATGTTCGTCCTGGGGATGCTGTCGTGGATCTACTCGCGCGACATGGATCGGATCCGCGAGCAGATCGCCGAGGAGTTCCGCAAGAAGTCCAAGACGGTGTTGGAGACCAACGTGGCCCTGCTGGACCTAGGCTACCGGTGGGCCGAGGAGCACCTCGATTTCCGGATCGAGGTCCCCACCGCCCCGCCCGCAGGCGCCATGGTCGTGATGAACGGCAACCAGGCCATCGCGGTGGGCGGCATCGCCGCGGGCATGGAGCTGTGCGCCATGTACCCCATCACGCCGGCGACGTCCGCCTCCCACTACCTGAGCGAGATCTTCGAGCGCTTCGGCGGCGTGGTACACCAGTCGGAGGACGAGATCGCCGCCATCGGGGCGGCCATCGGCGCCTCGTACGCGGGGAAGACGGCGTTCACCATCACGTCGGGACCGGGCCTCGCCTTGAAGACCGAGTTCACCGGCCTGGCGGTGATGACCGAAATCCCCCTGGTCATCGTGGACGTGCAGCGCGGCGGCCCGAGCACCGGGTTGCCCACCAAGGTGGAGCAGTCGGACCTGCTGGCCGCGATTTACAGCCAGACGGGCGACGCCCCGCACGTGGTGATGGCGCCCGCCACCATCGGGGAGTGTTTCACCTGCATGACCACGGCGCGGCGTCTGGCGGAGGCGTTCCGCACGCCGGTGATCGTCCTCTCGGACGCCAACCTCGCGACCGGCGTCCAGGCATTCCCCCGACCCGAGGTCACCGAACATTGGCTGGCGGCCCCGCCGGACCTGGGGCCCGTCGCCGAAGGCGCCAAGCCCTACGCCTGGGACCAGGACACCGGACTCTCCCGGCGAATCCTCCCCGGACAGCTCGGCGGGATGTACACCCTGACCGGGCTCTCGCACGACGAGGACAGCCACGTGGGCTACAGCCCCGACGTGCACGAGCGGGGATGCCGCATGCGGAGCCGCAAGATGGCGGTGTTGCAGCAGATGCTGGAGCCGCCCACGGTCCGCGGCGATCCCAGGGGCGATCTGCTGGTGGTGGGCTGGGGCTCGACGCTGGGCGCGATCGAAGAGGCCGCGGATCGCGCGCGGGCCGAGGGGCTCAAAGTGTCCTCGCTCCACCTGCGGTTCCTCTCGCCGCTGGAGCCGGGACTCAAGAAGATCTTCAAGGGATTCAAGCGGGTCATGACGGTGGAGATCAATTACAGTGACGATCCGGCCGACCCCCATATCACGGACGAGAACCGGCGCCGCGGCCAGCTATCCTGGTTGCTCCGCGCCAGCACCCTGGTGGACGTGGATTGCTGGACCCGGGTGCCGGGCGAGCCGCTCCGGCCAGCCGATATCCACCAGGCCATCCGGACAGCCGTGGGAAAGGGAGGCCGCCCATGACCGACTACACGTGCTCCCTGCTGAGCTGCGCCACGGACGACGACCGCGCCTGGGACCTGGAGGACTATGCCGGTCCCGCCGCCAAGTGGTGTCCGGGTTGTGGCGACCATGCGGTGCTCACCGCGGTGGAGCGGCTGCTCGAGGCCGAGCAGCTGCCGCCGGAGCGCACCATGGTCGTGTCCGGGATCGGCTGCTCCAGCCGCTTCCCCCACTACCTGAAGACGTACGGGTTTCACGGCCTCCACGGCCGGGCGTTGCCGGTAGCCGTCGGCATCCGGCTGCGCCGGCCGGACCTGCACATGTTCGTGGTGATGGGAGACGGCGATTGTTGCTCCATCGGCGCCGGGCACTGGATTCACACCACCCGATACAACCCGAAGATGGTCGCCATGATGCTGGACAACGGGGTGTACGGTCTCACCAAGAACCAGACCTCACCCACCAGCCCGCGCGGCCTGGCGAGCAATACCCAGCCCCGCGGCGCGTACCTGCCGCCGCTCAATCCGCTGACCGCCACGCTGGGCGTCACCAATGCCTCGTTCGTGGCGCAGACCGGCGACTGGGTGCCGGCACATCTGCTGGCCACGCTGCGGGCCGCCTATCACCATCACGGCTTCGCGTTCGTGCGCATCCTGCAGCGTTGCCCGCAGTACACCGACGACCTCTTCAAAGAGGCGATGCGCCATCCGGACCTGGTGGAGCTCCTGGTGCACCCGGACGGCGTCACCGCGCCCGAGCTGGAATCGCTCTACCAGAACCGGCGACCCCACGATCCGTCGAACCTGCACGAGGCGCGGCGGCTGGCGGAGCCGGACGGCAAGATCCGGCTGGGCGTGTTCTACCGAAACGAGGACCTGCCGGTGTACGACGAAGTCCGCAGCGTACCGGCGCCCACCGGAGCCGAGAAACTGGCGCTGCTGAACACGGAGCTTGACCGCTATGCCATCTGACGATCGGGTGCGCGACGCGCTCAACGCGCTTACGGGGCCGGCGCAGGCGTTTCGGTCCACCCTGGCCCGGACGGCGGACGAGGTCGGCCACCTCGTGCGGGTCCGCGCCGCCACCAAGGAAGCCAGGGCTGCCCGGTTCGCGGCCGAGCTGGGAACCTTTGCCGGCGGCCGCATCGCGGTGGACCGCTTGGCGCAGACCTTCGAGCACCAACCCAGCGTTAATGGTGGCGCGGCCGCCGTGCTCCGGCGGTCGCATGAGACGCTGGTCGCCCTGCTCAACCGGGGCGAGGACCTGTTCCTCGTCACCGTGGACCAAGGAACCAGTCTCCGCGACGCGGTGGCGACTCGTTTGGCCGACCTGGGCCGGGCGTTCGGGGCGGCGCGGGTGGCGCGGGACGCCCAGAGCGGCGCGGCCACGGATCGTCACGCCCCGGCGCTCGAGCGTTTCCCCTTCGCACAGTGGAATCGCGCCGAGCGGAACGTCGCCCCGCCGCTGGTGATCGACGTGCGCGGCGCCGACCTGTGGGCCGCCGGCCTGGCCGAGTTCCTCGACGGGCACCTGAAGCTGGTCCTGGTGGTGACCGGCGATGCGTCGCCGGCGCCGCTGGCGCGGCTGATCACGCCCAACGTCTACGTGCAGCAGGCGAGCGCCGCTTCGGAGCTGGCCGGCCTGAGCGCCTCGGACGGCCCCGGCGTGGCGGCCCTGGTCCCTGACACCGCGGCGCGCTTTACCCACGATCCCAAGGCCGGGCGGTCACCGTCCGAGCGCCTGCGGGTGGCGTTCATGCCGGCGGCCGCCCCGCGTAAGGCGATTGACGGGATCAGCGCGCCGCAGCAGGCCGATGAGCTGGCGATGCTGGCCGCGCTGACGCAACCCATGGCCCCCGCCACGGAGGCACGTGCCGGGGCGGCGGCCACCGCGGATCCCGCCGACCTGCTGGCGGCGTGGCTCCTGGCGCAGACCCACGCCGGCTCATGACGCAGATCCTGCTGTCCGTGCTGGTACTGGGCGGCCTGGGACTGGTCTTCGCCCTGCTGATCGCCCTGACGCACCGGAAGTTCTGGGTCTTTGAAGATCCGCGGGTTGACGCCGTGGCCAACATGTTGCCCAACTCCAACTGCGGCGCGTGCGGGCAGGCCGGATGCCGGGCGTTCGCGGAGGCGTTGGTCAAAGGCGCGGTCCAGGCGGCGGGCTGCACCGTGATGAGCCCGGGGGATCGAGAGGATGTCGCGGCCTACCTTGGAGTGGACGCCGGCCAGGCGGCCAAGCGGGTTGCTCGCCTGCTCTGCGCCGGTGGCTGCGACGTGGCACCGAACCAGGCCGAGTACCGCGGCTACGCCACCTGCAAGGCCGCGGCGGCCGTGGTCGGCGGCGGCAAGGCCTGCGCCTGGGGATGTCTGGGCCTGGCCGACTGCGAAGTGGTGTGCGATTTCGACGCGATCTACATGAACGAGGCGCTCCTGCCGGTGGTTATCCCGGAGCGGTGCACCGCCTGCGGGGACTGCGTGGAGACCTGCCCCAAAGATCTGTTCACGCTGATGCCGGAGGACTACAAGCTCATCGTCCAGTGCAAGAACCTGCTCGAGGGCGACGACGCGACGGCGGTCTGCCGCGTGGCGTGCAACGCGTGTGGCCGGTGCGCCCTGGACGCGGCGCCGGGCGTGATTGCCATGGTGAACGGGTTGGCAGTGGTGGACTACGGGAAGAACGAGTTGGCGGGCCCCGAGGCGACCGCGCGCTGCCCCACCGGCGCGATCGTCTGGGTCGAAGGCGCGCAATTCCAGAAGACGCGTGCCCCCAAGCTGATGGAGGCGGTCGCATGATTTTCGGGCGGAAGGATCCGGAGCCGGTGAAACCCAAATACCCGGGTATTCCGGCGGCGGTGGACGGGACCACGGCCGTGGTGGAAGTGGAGACCGCGGCGTCGGAAGGCGCGGGCGCGTATCCGATCACGCCCTCCACCCAGATGGGCGAAGGATGGGCCGCGGCGGTCGCCGCCGGCAAGACCAACGTCAACGGGCGGAAGCTGATCTTCTTCGAGCCCGAGGGCGAGCATGCCGCCGCGGCCGTGACTGCCGGGATGAGCATGGCCGGCCTTCGCGCCACCAACTTCTCGAGCGGCCAGGGCATCGCCTACATGCACGAGTCGCTCTATGCCGCCGCGGGCAAGCGGCTCACCTACGTGCTGAACGTCGCCGCGCGGGCCATGACCAAGCACGCGTTGAACGTGCACGCGGGTCACGACGATTATCACGCGGTGGACGACACCGGGTTCTTCCAGCTGTTCGCCAAAGGGGCCCAGGACGCGGCCGATCTTACCCTGATCGCGCACCGGATCGCCGAATTGGCCTTGAATCCCGGCCTCTGTGCGCAGGACGGATTCCTCACCAGCCACGTGATCGAGTCCATCCTGCTCCCGGAACGGGAACTGATAAAGGAATACCTGGGAGACCCCTCGGACCTGATCGCCTCGCCCACGCCGGCGCAGCGCTGGGTGTTCGGCGAAACGCGCCGCCGGATCCCTGAGCTGTTCGACCTGGATTACCCGGTGATGTTCGGCGTGGTGCAGAACCAGGACAGCTACCAGCAGGGGGTGGCGGCGCAGCGGCCGTTCTACTTCGACCACGTGGCGCCGCTGGCGGACCAGGCGTTCGCCGAGTTCGCCGCGCTCACCGGCCGGACCTACGGGCGCATCTGCACCTACCGGCTCGAGGACGCGGAGTATGTGATCGCCGGCCAGGGGTCGGTGGTCGCGAACGCGGAGGCCGTGGTGGACTACCTGCGTGAGACGCGGGGCCTCAAGGTCGGCGTGCTCAACGTCACGATGTTCCGTCCCTTCCCCGCGGACCTGATCACGCGGGCGCTCAAGGGTAAGAAAGGCGTGGTGGTGCTGGAGCGGGTGGATCAGCCGCTGGCCGTAGACCAGCCGCTGCTCCGGGAGATCCGGGCGGCCGCGGACAAGGCCCGGGAAAACGGCCGGTCCAAGAACGGGCGGCCCTATGCCGACCTGGCTCAGTGGAGCGGCGCGGATGCCCCGGACTTCTACTCCGGCTGCTTCGGCCTGGGCAGCCGTGACCTGCAGCCGGGCGACATCATCGCGGCCGTGGACAACATGCTGCCGGGCGGCAAACACCGCCGCCAGTTCTACTTAGGGATAGACTTCGTGCGCGAGGGCACCAAGCTGCCCAAGCTCCAGATCTGGCAAGAATCGCTGCTGGAGCAGTACCCGGACCTGACGGATCTGGCCCTGCACGCGACCGACGGCGCCAACCTCCTGCCCACGGGCGCGACTTCCATCCGCATCCACTCGGTGGGCGGCTGGGGCGCCATCACCATGGGCAAGAACCTGGCGCTCACCGCGTCCGAGCTGATGGGGCTCCACATCAAGGCCAATCCCAAGTATGGCTCGGAGAAGAAAGGGCAGCCCACCACCTTCTACGCCACCCTGGCGCACGAGCCTATCCGGCTCAACTGCGAGCTGTCGCACGTGAACGTGGTCCTCTCGCCCGACCCCAACGTCTTCCGCCACTCCAACCCGCTGGCGGGCATGGCGGAGGGAGGCGTGTTCATCATCCAGAGCGACAAGTCGCCCGAGGAGCTGTGGGACAGCCTGCCCGCGGCCACCCAGCGGACCATCCGCGAGCGCCACATCACGCTGGGCTACCTGGACGCCTTCAAGATCGCGATGGACGAGGCCTCCGAGGCCGAGCTGCGCTACCGCATGCAGGGCGCGGCATTCATGGGCGCGTTTTTCCGGCTGGGCCCCTTGATGGAGCAGGAGCGCGTGGGCCAGGAGAAGCTGTTCGGCGGGATCGGCGCGCAGATGAGGAAGAAATTCGGCCACCTGGGGCAACGGGTGGTGGACGACAACGTCCGTGTCATTCGCCGCGGGTTCGACGAAGTCCGCAGGCTGGACGTCGAAGCGCTCCCGATGCGGACCGAGGAAGCCGGGACCATTCCCACCATGCCCGACATGCTGGACGGCTCGCGGGTCCGGCCCGGACTGGCCAACCCGGGGCGCTTCTGGGAGCAGGTGTGCTACCTGTACAAGACGGGGCAGGACGGGATCGCAGACCCGTTCGCGGCGATCAGCGCCATTCCCGCCGCGTCCAGCACCATCCGCGACATGACCGACGTGCGGTTCGAGGTGCCGGACTTCATTCCGGCCAACTGCACCGGCTGCGCGCAGTGCTGGACCCAATGCCCGGACGCCGCGATCCCGGGCGTGGTGACCGACATTGACGCCGTGATCAGCACGGCGGTCGGGGCGGTCGCCGCCGACGGCCGGTCCATGGACCGCTTCCGCCAGGTCGTCAAACCCCTGGCCAACGAATCCCGGCGAATCCTCAAGACCGTGCCGTTCACCACGTTCGGGGACGTGTTGACGCAGGCGTACCAGACCGTAGGCCCCAAGCTCAACCTGGATCCCGAGCGGCGGGCCGCGATGGACGCCGACTTCGCGGCGGTGCACTCGACCCTCGCCGAGTTCCCGCTCGCCAAGACCAGCCCGTTCTTCGACGGGCCCGAGTCCCGGGAGAAGGGCGCGGGCGGGTTATTGTCGATCACCATCAATCCCGATGCCTGCAAGGGCTGCAACATCTGCGTGCAGGTCTGCCCCGACGAAGCCCTGCGCACGGTGAAGCAGACCGACGACATCGTGGATCGGTTGCGCCGGAACTGGAAGCTGTGGCAGCGCCTGCCCGAGACCCCGGATCGCTACATCAACATCGCGAGCCTGGAAGAAGGGATCGGGGTGCTGTCGTCACTACTCCTGAAGAAGGCCAATTACCGCTCCATGGTGGGCGGTGACGGCGCCTGCATGGGGTGTGGCGAGAAGACCGTGGTCCACCTGGTGCTCTCGGCGGTGAACGCGTTGATGCTCCCGCGGGTGTCGAAACACGTGAAGGACCTGGATGAGCTTCTGGCCAGGCTGGACGAGCGCGCGCGGAACCTGCTCGCGTCAGACGCCGACCTCGCCGCCGTGAAGCAGGGCGGCGCCAAGGTTGAAGTGGCGCTGGATCCCGCCAAGCAGGCGCAGGTGGACCGCATCGTCAGGATGATCGCGGACCTCAAGGACCTGCGGTGGCGCTACACCGAGGGGCCCACCAGCCGCGGCCGGGCGACGCTGGGGATGGTCAACTCGACCGGCTGCTCGTCCGTGTGGGGCAGCACCTATCCGTTCAATCCGTACCCGTTTCCCTGGGTGAACCACCTGTTCCAGGACTCCCCGTCGGTGGCCATCGGGATCTTCGAAGCCCACATGCGGAAGATGGCGGACGGCTTCGTGACCGTGCGGCGTGCCCGCCTGGAGCTGGATGGCGAGTACGACCCCAAGGTGCACGAGCCCCAGCTCGCCAGGTTCGACTGGCACCAGTTCAGCGACGACGAAACGGCCCTGTGCCCGCCCATCTTCGCCACCGGCGGCGACGGCGCCATGCTGGACATCGGCTTCCAGAACCTTTCGCGGCTGATGGCCTCGGGGAAACCCATCCGCGTGATGGTGCTGGACACCCAGGTGTACTCCAACACCGGCGGTCAGGCCTGCACCAGCGGCTTTACGGGCCAGGTGAGCGACATGGCCCAGTACGGCAAAGGCCAGCACGGCAAGGAAGAGACCAGGAAGGAGCTGGCCCTGATCGCGATGGCGCATCGCAACGTCTTCGTGCTCCAGTCATCCCAGGCGGCGCCGGCGCATCTCCTGGGCGGCGTGCTGCGCGGGCTCCAGTCTCGTTATCCCTCGGTGCTTATCCTGCACTCGCCCTGCCCGCCGGAGCACGGGCTGGGTGACGACCAGGCGCCTGACGCCGCCAAGCTCGCGCTGGAGGCGCGTGCCATCCCGCTGGTGCTCTACGATCCCGCGGCCGGAGCAACGTTCGCGGACCGGTTGAGCCTGGACGGCAACCCGTCCATGGACGAGGTCTGGCCGACCTACGACCTCAAGTACCTGGACGAGCAGGGCAACGAGCAGACGATGGAGCTGCCGCTCACCGCGGCCGACTGGGCCGCTACCGAGGCGCGATTCAAGAAGCACTTCTCGGCGGTTCCCAACGACCTTGCCGAGGAGACCCTGGTGCCGTTCCACGAGTACCTCCGGCTCACGGCCGAGGACCGCGACGGCAAGCGCCCGTTCATCCACGTGCTGGACCGCGACCGCCGGCTGGGCAAGCAGCTGGTCTCCGACGAGATGGTGCAGCTCGCCGTCGACCGGCTGAGCTTCTGGCACCTGCTCAGGGAGCTGGCCGGGCTCGAGATCGGCGACACGGCGCGCGGGCTGGTACAAGAGCAGCTCGAGGGCGACTTCCAGCAGCAGCTGGACGCGCTGCGCGCGGATTACGAGACGAAGCTCGCCGACCTCCGGGCCACTTACCCCGCCACCATCGCGCGCCGCATGGCCGAGGCGCTGTTAGGCGCTGCTCAGGACAACCTGTCCCTCGCCGACATCCTGACCCAAGCGCGCTCTCTGCCGCCGCTACGCAGCGGAGGGGCGGCAGCGGCCGCAGTGGCCGCAGAGTTGGTCGGGGGTAGACCTGCGGCCCCTCCAGCCCCTGCGGCCCCTCCGGCTCACACTGCGGCCTCTCCGGCCCCTGCGGCCGCCACCGCGGCGACGGCTGTCGCCGAAGAAGCCGAAGCCCTCGTCATGGAGCCCTACATCGACAGCGATCGGTGTACCACCTGCGATGAGTGCACCAATCTCAATAAGCGGATGTTCGCCTACAACGACAAGAAACAGGCGTACATCAAAGACCCCAAGGCCGGGACCTTCAAGGACCTGGTGACCGCGGCGGAGAAGTGCCCGGCGCAGATCATCCACCCGGGGACGCCGCTCAATCCCAAGGAGAAGGACCTTCCGAAGTGGCTGAAGCGGGCGGAGCGCTTCAAGTGAGGCTCACCGACTTCCGCCACGGAGTTCATCCGCCCGAGCTCAAGAGCCTGACGGCGGGGGTGCCCATCCGGCGGATGCCGTTTCCGGACGAGATCGTGATTCCCCTTCGGCAGCATACGGGGAAACCCGCGCGGGCCATCGTGCGGCCGGGCGACCGGGTGGAACGCGGCGACAAGGTGGCGGAGGCGGACGGCAACATGTCCGTCCCGATGCATGCGTCCGCCGCCGGCACGGTCCGCGACGTGCGCCTGTGGCCCCACCCGGACGGCGCCTACGCTCCGGCGATCGTGATCGCCGTGGATCCCAATTCGCCCCAGCCGCACCGGCCACGGACCATCCCCGACTGGCACGGCCTGGCGCCCAAGGAGCTGATCGAGGCCATCCGTCAGGCCGGCGTCGTGGGCCTGGGCGGCGCGGCGTTTCCGGCGCACGTGAAGCTCTCGCCGCCCAAGGACGCCCACATTGACACCCTGCTGATCAACGGCGCCGAGTGCGAGCCCTACCTCACCACCGACCATCGCACCATGGTGGAGTACCCGCAGCGGGTGCAGCTCGGGATTCGGATCATGATGCGGGCCCTGGGCGTGACCCGCGCGGTGATCGGCGTGGAGGAAAACAAGCCGGACGCGATCGAGGCGCTCCGCGCCACGCTCCCCAAAGACCTGGATGTCACAGTGCAGGCCTTGCACGTGAAGTACCCGCAGGGCGCCGAGAAAATGTTGATCAAGTCGCTGCTGGGGCGGGACGTGCCGTCCGGCAAGCTGCCGATGCACGTGGGCGTGATCGTCCAGAACGTGGCCTCGGTGGCCACCATCGCCGAGGTGTTCGAGACCGGGCTACCCCTGATCGAGCGCATCATGACCGTGACCGGCCATGGCGTCCGGCGTCCCGCCAACCTGATCGTGCCGGTGGGCACCAAGACGGGCGACCTGCTGGCGGCGTGTGGCGGACTCACGCCCGAGGCACGGGAGATCGTCTTCGGCGGCCCCATGATGGGCAATGCGCAGGCCGACCTCGATGCGCCGGTGATCAAGGGCACCACGGGTGTCGTGGTACTCACCGGCGCTGACGTGAAGCCGCGGGCGTCGTATCCTTGTATCAGCTGCGGACACTGCCTCGACGCGTGTCCGGTATTCCTCAACCCGCAGCTCCTGGGCAAGCTCGCGATGGCCGAGCGCTATGACGACATGACCCGGCAGCACCTGGCCGATTGCATGCTGTGCGGTTCGTGCTCGTACACCTGTCCGTCGAATATCCCGCTGTCCCAGCTGTTCGCTCTCGCCAAGGCCGCGCTCCGGAAACCCAAGGCTGCATGACTGAGCCGAATCTGCTGATTACCGCCTCACCCCACCTGAGTGCGCGCGACAGCACGCCCAAGATCATGTGGCACGTGGTCCTGAGCCTGGTCCCGGTGGTGGCCGCCGCCACGTATTTCTTTGGGGTGAGCGCGCTGCTGGTGCTTGCGGCCGCGACGCTCGGGGCCGTCATCACGGAGGCGGTGTTCGGGACGCGCCGCACGCTGTGGGACGGATCGGCCGCGATCACCGGGATCCTCCTGGCGCTTACCCTGCCGCCGGGTCTCCCCATGTGGATGGCGTTCATCGGCGGGGCGTTCGCCATTGGGTTCGGGAAGCTGATCTTCGGCGGGCTGGGCCAGAACGTGTTCAACCCCGCCCTACTGGGGCGGGCATTCCTGCAAGCGGCGTTCCCGGTGGCGCTCACCACCTGGCCGGTTCCGGAGGGCGGTTTCTGGGAGCTCAAGGGCGACAACTTCGCCTTCCCCTTCGTGAGCCCACACCCCATTGACGTGGTGACGGGCGCCACCCCGCTCGGGCTCATGAAGTTCGATCAGGCCGGCACCGAGCTGTGGAAGCTGGTCCTGGGCGTCACCGGCGGTTCGCTCGGCGAGACGTCCGGCCTGCTGATCCTGCTGTGCGGGGGCTATCTCGCCGCTCGGAATTACCTCAACTGGCGCATCCCCATCAGCATCTGGCTCACCGTCGCCGTATTCGCGCAAATCATGCATGCCATCAACCCCGGTCGCTTCCCGGACGGGGTGTTCATGCTGTTCTCCGGCGGCCTGATGCTGGGTGCGGTGTTCATGGCGACCGACCTGGTGACCTCGCCCGTGACGCACCTGGGCTGCTGGCTCTTTGGGCTCGGGATCGGCGTCCTGGTGGTGGTCATCCGGATCTGGGGCGGCCTCGCCGAGGGCGTCATGTACGCCATCCTGCTGATGAACGCGATGGTGCCGTTCATCAATCGGGCCACGCAGCCGGCCGTGTTCGGCCACGCCACCCGGGGGACGCCGGCATGAGCGCGCCGCGCGCCCCGGATCCTCCGGCCCACGTCCCCGCCGGCAAGCTGCTCCGGACCCTGGCCTCCGCCGGCGCCATGGCCGGGTTGCTCATCGTGGTGGTGTGGGGCTGGGCGTCCCCTATCATCGCCCACAACAAAGCGCTGGCGCTCCAGGCGGCGATTCAGGAAGTTCTCAAACAGCCTGAGCGGTGTGACACGCTCTACGTCGTGCGCGGCGCCCTGAGCGTCACGCCGCCGTCGGGAACCGACCTCAAGACGGTCGAGCGAGTGTACCTGGGGTACGGCCCGGACGGGCGGCGGGTGGGCTTCGCCGTGGTGGCCGGTGAGCCGGGCTTCCAGGACGTCGTCCGCTTGATCTTCGGGTACGACGCCGCGACCCACCAGCTCATCGGCATGAAGGTGCTCGAGTCCAAGGAAACGCCGGGCCTGGGAGACAAGATCGAAAAGGACTCCAGTTTCGTGGGGCAGTTCCGGACCGCACTGGCGCCGCTGGTGGGCGTCAAGCCGGAGCGCCGCCAGCCCGGCGACCGGCATCAGGTGGACATGATCACCGGCGCCACCATCTCGTCGCGCGCCGTGATCCGCATCATCAACAACGCCCTGGCACGGCTGGGGCCGATGCTGGAAGCGTACTCGGAGGCCCAGTGACCAGGCAGGCGACGACGCCGAACCAGGACCTGCTCCGGGGGATCTGGCGCGAGAATCCCGTGCTCATCCAGCTGCTCGGCCTCTGCCCCGCCCTCGCCGTCACCAATTCGGTCGCCAACAGCGTCGCGATGAGCGCCGCGACCATGTTCGTGCTGCTGGGATCGAGCTTCCTGGTCTCGCTGCTCAAGCGGTTCGTGCCCGGCGAGGTGCGGATTTCCACCTACGTCCTGATCATCGCCACGTTCGTCACCCTGGCGGACATGACCCTCGAAGCCCTGGTGCCGACCATCCACAAGGCCCTGGGCGCGTTCGTGGGACTGATCGTGGTGAACTGCATCATCCTGGCCCGGCAGGAGGCGTTCGCGTCGCGGCGTCCCGTGGGACGGGCCATGCTGGACGCGCTGGGGACCGGGGCCGGGTTCACCATTGCGATGCTGATGATGGGCACCATCCGCGAGGTGCTGGGCAACGGCACGTTGCTCGGATACCAGGTCTTCGGGGCGGCCTTCGAGCCCTGGGTGGTGTTTGCGCTGCCGCCGGGCGGATTCCTGACCCTGGGATTCATCCTCCTGTTCTTGAGCTGGATCCAGCGGCGGCGGGCCGAGCAGGCCAGGGTCCGCGAGTGGCCTGAGGGTGTGGGCGAGCGGAGGGCCGCGTAATGGGCGACCTGGTCTGGATCTTCACCTCGGCGATGCTGGTCAACAACTTCACGTTGACGTTGTTCCTGGGGCTGTGCCCGTTCATGGGTGTGTCCGCCCGGGTGTCCACCGCGCTGCGGCTGGGGGCCGCCGACACGTTTGTGCTGGTGCTGGCGTCGCTGGCGGCCTGGTTCCTCAACACGTTCATCCTGGAGCACGCCCCGTACCTCCGGCTGATCTCGTTCATCATCGTCATCGCCTCGCTGGTCCAGATCGTGGAAATGGTGATCAAGAAGGTGAGCCCGGCGCTGTTCCGGGAGCTGGGGATCTATCTCCCGCTCATCACCACCAACTGCGCCATTCTGGGGCTCGCCATCTTCCAGACCAACCGCGGCTACGGGCTGGCGCAGGGCCTGTTCTTCGCGGTGGGCGCCGGGGCGGGGCTGACTCTGGCCCTGGTGCTGATGGCCTCCATCCGCGAGACCACCGAGCTGGCCAGCGTGCCGGCGCTCGCCAAGGGCATGGCGCTGGTGCTCATCATCGCCGGCAGCCTGTCGCTCGCCTTCATGGGCTTCGCGGGCCTGGGGGCCGGATGAGCCCGTTCATCGCGATTCTGGTTCTGGCCGGCATGTTCGCGGCCTTTGGCTGGCTCCAACGCGGACGGGAGCACGGCTCATGCGAGGGCTGTACGCCCAAGTTCCGTGGGGATTCCTGTTCGACTTGTCCGCTGCACGAGGTTGGTCATGAATGATGCCAATCCGTTGGGCCTTCGGCGCCCCACCCGGCGCGAGATCATCGCCCTGGGGATCGGGGCCTTCGTGGTAGCCTCGGTCCCGTTCGCCCGTCGCCGTGCGCGGCTGGCTCGCCGCACCATGCCGGCGATGGGAACCATCGTGGAGCTGGCGGTGGTGCACCGCGATCCTCAATACGTGCAGGCGGCCATGGACGCGGCGCTGGCGCGCATGGCCGCGGTCGAGCGCACCATGACGCGGTTCGACGCTCAGTCCGATGTGGGCCGTGCCAACCGTCGCGCCGCGGCAGACGCCGTGCTTGTCACACCGGGCACGGCGGCCGTGATCGCGGCCGCCCTGGACTGGGCCCACGCCAGCGACGGCGCGTTTGATCCGTGCATCGGCCGGGTGATCGAGCTGTGGGACGTGGAGCACCGGCACGAGCCGCCCCAGACCCCCGCGGTCCGGCGGCTTGCCGGTCGCAGCTTCTATCGCTCCCTGGACCTGGACACCTACCAGGGCCATCCGGCCGTCCGCTTCAATGACTCCGAGATGCAGATGGACCTTGGCGGCATCGCCAAGGGTTACGCCGTGGATCAGGCCGTCAACACGCTACGGGACTGGGGGATCACCCAGGCCTTCGTGGCCGCGGGCGGGGACCTCTACGCCATGGGCGAGTCGGACCATGGCGGCCCGTGGCAGGTGGGCGTGCGCGACCCCAAGGACCCGGGTCGCGTGATGACGACCCTCCCGCTCTCGGACGGCGCCGTGGCTACGTCCGGCGACTACTTCCGGTACTTCGACTACCAGGGCCGCCGCTACCACCACCTTCTGGACCCGGCCACCGCCGAGCCCCGGGTCACGACGCAGCACAGCGTGAGCGTGGCCGCGGCCAACTGCACGACGGCCGACGCCGCCGCCACCACAGCGTTCGGCTTGAACGCGGAGCGGGCGGCCCAGGTACTCCAGGCCCGCGCCTCCGATGCCCGGCTGGTGAGCCACGCGTAGGCGGTAGGGGGCCCGGCTGGCGTTCCGGGTCCACCTCCTGCATCTTGCAGGTGCGGGTCGGAGCGCCTCCGGACGTCTGCCGGGCAGTTGCGACCCCCACGGGAGGTGGAATGCTGCGGAACATCGGCATGCCCGAAATCCTCATCCTGCTGGCGATCATCGCCTTCATCTTCGGGGCCAAGCGGCTGCCGGAGATCGGCGCCTCGCTCGGCAAGGGAATTCGGGAGTTCAAGAAGAGCCTGAGCGAAATCGGCAGCAGCAGCGACGAGCGGACCACGCTCCCTCCCGCCGATCGCAAGACCGAGGAACGAGAGCCTAGCGAACCGAAGCGGCTCAGCGACTGAGCCGTTTTCTTTCCCTCCAGTCCTACTGACAATTCGGGGAGGCATGCCGTGCGCCGCTTGAACTCGGTGCTGGCGCTGCTGGTCGCCGGCTCGGTCACCGCCGTCGCCCAGGAACGCACCGTCACGCTCAGGGCCGCCAGAGTGTTGGACGGCAAGGGCGGCACCCTGACCAACACCGCTATTGTCGTTCAGAGTTCGAAGATCCTCCGCATTGGCGGCCCCGCCGAGGGCGTGACGTACGACCTCTCGGGCCTCACGCTGATGCCGGGCGGGATTGACACGCACGTACACCCGACGTGGCACTTCGACGACAACGGCCGGTTCCACTCGGACACCGCCGAAACGCCGGCCCAGGCCACCCTCTTCACGGCCGAAAACGCCTACCGGACGCTCATGGCCGGCATCACCACGGTCCAGAGCCTTGGTGACCGCCGCGACAAGGAGCTGCGAGACGCCATCGCCCGCGGCGTGCTGCCGGGGCCCAGGATCATCACGTCCCTGGGTTCCCTCAACGAGCGCACCGGGTCGCCCGCACAACTGCGGGAAGCGGTCCGGCGCTTCAAGGCGAACGGCGCGGACGTCATCAAGATCTTCGCCTCCGCCAGCATCCGGGACGGTGGAGCGCCCACCCTGACCCGGGAACAACTCGACGCCGCCTGCGGCGAAGCGAAGACGCAGGGCCTGCGATCGGTAGTGCATGCCCACGGCCCCGAGAGCGCCCGCCGCGCGGTGATGGCGGGATGCACGACCATCGAGCACGGCGCCCTGCTGGACGAGCCCACGCTCCGTCTCATGGCGGAGCGGGGCGTGTACTACGATCCGAACATCGGGCTGGTGCTCCAGAACTACCTCGAGAACCGGGACCGCTATTTCGGCATCGGGAACTACAACGCCGAAGGCTTCGCCCAGATGGAGCGGGCCGTGCCGCTGGCGCTCAACGCGTTTCAGCTTGCCCTGAAGATCCCCACACTCAAGATCGTATTCGGCACTGACGCGGTGGCGGGCGCCCACGGCCGGAACTTCGAGGAGGTCATCTACCGGGTGCAGAAAGGCGGCCAGGACCCCATGGCCGCCATCGTCGGCGCCACCTCCCTGGCCGCGCAGTCGCTCAACCTGGCGGATCAGATTGGCAGCGTCGCGCCCGGAATGCAGGCTGACCTCGTCGCGGTGGACGGCGACCCCACGAGCGACATCACGGCGTTGCGGCGCGTCAGGTTGGTCATGAGGGCAGGAGTGGTCTATAAGAACGAGCGCGGACAGGCGGACGGGCGGACAGGCGGAAGGCCCACCCGTCCGGCTGACCCACCGCCAGCCGACGGCACAAGTTGGCCCTTCTATGGTGGCGACCCGGGCGGGATGAAGTACTCGCCGCTCGCCAGCATCAACCGCGACAACGTGAACCACCTCGCGCCCGCGTGGGAGTGGACCGTGGGCGAGGCGGCCATTCCGCAGACCGACAGCACCAAGGCGGCGCGGCCGGGGAACTTCCAGGTGACGCCGCTCATGATCAACGACACGCTGTTCCTGAGCACGCCGTTCAACCGGGTGGTGGCGTTGGACGCCCATACGGGGCGCCTGCTCTGGTCGTACGATCCGGGCGCCTACCGCTATGGCCAGCCGTCGAACGGCACGGGATTCGTGCATCGGGGCGTGGCCACGTGGACCGACGGCAACCAGCGCCGGATTTTCATGAACAGCCGCTGGCGGCTCATCGCCATCGACGCGGCCACCGGCCAGCCCATCTCCACGTTCGGCGCCAACGGCGAAGTGGACCTCACCGCCACCATTCTCTGGAAGGTGAACCAGCTCCACTATACCAACACGTCGCCGCCCGTGGTCTACAAAGACCTGGTCATCGTGGGGAACGGCGTGGGCGACCGCCTGACCTATCCCAACGATCCACCGGGAGACGTGCAGGCGTTCGACGTCCGCACCGGCCGGCTGGTGTGGCGCTTCAATCCCATCCCGAAGCCCGGGGAGCTCGGCAACGAAACCTGGGAGGACGAAGCCTGGCGGCGCACCGGCCACACCAACGTTTGGGCGCCCTTCACCGTGGACCCCGTCCGCGGCCTGGTGTACCTGCCGGTGAGCACGCCGAGCAACGACTTCTACGGTGGCGACCGCAAGGGCGCCAACCTCTTCGCGGAGTCAATCGTCTGTCTGGACGCCAACACCGGCAAGCGGGTGTGGCATTTCCAGACCATCCATCACGGGTTGTGGGACTACGACCTCCCGGCTCCACCCAGCCTGATCACCATTCGTCCGGGCGGCCGGACCATTGACGCGGTCGCGTTGGTGACGAAACAAGGGTTTGTGTTCACCTTCGACCGCGCGACCGGGGAGCCGGTGTGGCCCCTCGAGGAGCGGCCGGTCGCGCCCTCAGACGTTCCCGGCGAACGGGCCTGGCCCTCGCAACCGTTCCCCACCAGACCGGCGCCGTTCGCAAAGCAGGGCTTCACGCTGGACGACGTGCTCGATGTCACCCCGCAGATCAAGGCGCTGGCATTGGCCGAGGTGCAGAAGTACCGAACGGGCCCGGTGTTCACGCCGCCGTCGCTCCAGGGCACCATCCAGATGCCGGGGATCATTGGCGGTGCGGGATGGGGCGGCGCGGCGTTCGATCCCGAGACGGGGACGTTGTACATCAAAGCCACCAACTCGCCATATCTGGCGCGACTGTGGCAACCTCCGCCATCGGATACGATCAACGCCCGCTACTCGTTCGACCGCAGCGCCTCCCTGGGCATTCGCGCGCCGGCGGAGGTCACGGACGGCGACGCCCAGGGACGAGCCCCCCGGCCCCTGCCGGTGAACCAGCCACCGTACGGCACGCTGGTCGCCATTGACATGAACGCCGGCGAGCACCGTTGGCAGGTGACGGTGGGCGATACACCCTGGATGCGAGAGCACCCGCTGCTCAAAGGCCTCGACCTTCCGCCGCTGGGGGTCACCGGCTCGCCAGGCCCGATCGTGACGGGCGGTGGGCTGGTGTTCCTGACCGGCGGCGGGTCCGTGCTGTACGCCTTTGATAAGACCAGCGGCCGCATCCTATGGCAACACCATCTGGGACAAGTCGGCTACTCGGTCCCGATGACCTACCAGACCAGCGCCGGACGGCAGTTCCTGGTCATCGCCACCGGCGAAGACGACCACGCGGTGCTCAAGGCGTTCGCCTTGCGGGAGGCACGATGAGCGCGCTCGACCGACGGCGGTTCTTGAAGACGGCGGCAGGTGCGGCAGCGGCGGCAGTGACGGCAGGAGGAGCTGCCGCTGGGTGCGCCACCGAGACGGCGGCCCTGGATCCCTCGACGATGCTGGCTCTTGCCCAAGCGATCCTCCCTGAGGAGCTCGGGTCAGACGGCATCCAGCGGGCGGTCAGCGGCTTCCAGACCTGGCTCGCCGGCTATCAGCCCGCCGCGGAGACCACGCACGGCTACGGCACTGGCAACCTGGACTACACGCCGGCCCATCCGGGGCCCGGTTGGGCAGCGCAACTCGAGGCCTTGAACCTGGAAGCCGACCAGCGCTTCGGCTCGGCGTTCGCCCAACTGAGCGAGCAACGGCGAACTGAGATGCTCCGCCGTCTGATCGCCCGCGAGCGCGTGGAGAGACTGCCCGACCCGGTGCAAGCCCGCCACGTGGCGGTAGGCCTCCTGGCGTATTGGGCCCAGACGCCCGAGGCGACGAATCGGTGCTACCAAGCGAAGATTGATCCGTTGACGTGCAGGCCGTTGGGGGAGCAGACCCAAAGGCCGGCAACGATAAGGGGCGGGTGATAACGGCGTGACCACCGTCGTTGAATCCGACGTCTGCATCATCGGCTCCGGCATCACCGCCGCGCTGCTCGCCGAGAAGCTCTCCGAGGAGCGCGATGCCAAGATCGTGGTGGTCGAAGCCGGCGACGACGTGCCGCGGCTGGCCCAGCGGTCCCGCCTGCGGCAGCGCTCCATCGACTACGGCGAAAACCCCTGGCCACACGATCATCTGGATGGCTACGAGGTGGACGGCATCCAGTCGCGCTCCATGTGCGTCGGCGGATTGGCCATGCACTGGGGCGGCGTGACACCCCGCTTCACGCCCGAGGACTTCCGGGCCAAATCGCTCTACGGCGTCGGCGACGACTGGCCCATCAGCTACGAGGACCTCGAGCCGTTCTATCAGGAGGCCGAGGAGCGGATGGGCGTGGCGGGCGAGCAGGGTCCGCCCGAGGCCGATGGCCCGCGATCCAAACCGTACCCGCAGCCGGCGCTGCCCCTCACGTACAACCTCGAGCTGCTGAAGCCGTGGGGCGAGGAGATTGCCCCGTTTTGGAGCCAGCCGTCAGCCAAGAACTCGGTGCCATACCGGGGGCGCGCGGTCTGTTGCCGCAACGACACCTGCTCGCCGATCTGTCCCGTGGGCGCCAAGTACTCGCCGGACTTCACCTGGAACGCGCTCCGGGCCGCCGGGAAGGTCGAGCTGGTTACCCGGACGCTGGTTCGGCGGCTGGAGCTGGTGCGCGGTGCGGACCGGATCTCCCACGCGGTAGCAGTCCACCGCGACCGGCCGGACGAGCCGGTGGAGTTTCACGCCAAGACGTTTGTGCTGGCGGCCGGATACGTCTGGAGCCCGCACCTCCTGCTGCTCTCGGCCAACGACCGGTTCCCCACCGGGCTCGCCAACCGGACCGGGCTGGTGGGCCGGTA
>DATECF010000064.1:0-53482 GCA_035287045.1 Gemmatimonadales bacterium
ACTTGACGTGAGCCTGGTCGTCGCGATGCAGGTACGCTACCAGAACTCCGGTGTCGAGCAGGGCACGCTCAGGCACCGCGGAACCGCTCTCTCAGGTAGTCTCGATGCCGAGCCCCAAGGTCCGGCGGGCCACCGCTCACCGAGCCGGCCAGGTCGGAAACGCGATCATACGGCCGCTGATCCGCTCCGGCCGCGCCGGCGGCCAGATACGCCGCAATCGCCTCCCGAACCACGCCCGAGCGGTCCACGCCGCGCGTCGCCGCCAACCGGTCAAGCCGGCGCGCGAGATCCGAAGGAAGCCGGACCGAAATCTGCCGTTCCATGATCAGTCCCTCTCTGAACCGTAAGCCCTCAAGCCGATGAACGGCCTAGGCAAAGAGAATGTAATGCAATTGGGATACGAGTGTCAGGCACCTGGGCGCCCCCTCTAGGCCCACTCCCCACCGGAATGTGCCCTAAGTCCTTGACTCCCCTGTAGCTAACCGACAGTTTGGGCTGTCTCCGCAAGCGAGTTGCCCGCCCGTGATCAAGTGCGCGCACTGCGCCACCCCCGTCCCCGACGACGCCAAATTCTGCTATAGCTGCGGTTCCCAGGTTTCGGACGCCGAAGGCCAGGCGGCGGCCAGCCAATCCATGGACTCGGAGTCCTTCGAGCACATGGAGCAACTCCTTAGGGACGACACCAAGGGCGAATTCGAAATCCATAAAATGCTGGGCCGCGGCGGCATGGCCGTCGTCTACCTGGCCACCGAGATCCACCTCCGCCGCAAAGTCGCCATCAAAGTCCTGCCGCCCGAGCTGACCTTTGGCCACGGCGTGGACCGCTTCAAGCGCGAGGCCCAGACCGCCGCCGCCCTGGATCACCCCCACATCATCCCGGTGTACCGCATCGCCTCCGGCAGGAAGCTCTTCTGGTACGCCATGAAATTCCTCGAGGGCCGCTCCCTCGAAGACATCCTCAAGGAGAAGAAACGCCTCTCGCTGGATGAAACCATCCACATCCTGACGCAGGTCGCCGAAGCGCTCGACTACGCCCACGAGCACAGCGTCATCCACCGCGACGTGAAGCCCGCCAACGTGATGCTGGACTCGCGCAACCGGGTGATCGTCACCGACTTCGGGATCGCCAAGGCCCTGACCGAGCAGACCCTCACGGCCTCGGGCTCGGTGGTGGGAACACCCTACTACATGTCGCCCGAACAGGGCGTGGGCAAAGGCGTAAGCGGCCGGTCGGACCAGTACTCCGTCGCTGTGATGGCCTACCGCATGCTCGCCGGCCAGGTGCCGTTCGAAGGCGACTCGGCTATCGACATCCTGCACAAGCACGTCATGGAGCCGCCGCCGCCGCTGCAAAACGCGGTGCCCGGGTTGCCCCCGCACGTGTACCAGGCGATCCACCGGGCGCTGGAGAAGAAGCAGGACGCCCGTTTTCCCTCGGTCACGCAACTGGTGGAAGCCCTCCGGGGCGCGTTGCCGGCGCACGCCGCGGCCGGCGGCGAGGCGGCCACGGTCGCCATGCCGGCGAGCCAGGCCTCGGCCCAGCTCCCCACTACCAAGCGCCCGGCGCAGCCGGCACCGGCACCCAGACCCGCGCCCCCGCCCCCCGCCCGGCACACCTCAGGCTGGAAAAAGGTAGCTGGCGTCCTCGGGCTGGCGGTGGTGGCTGGCGGCGGGATCGGCGCCTGGCTCCTCACCAGCCAGCAGGGCGCATCTGTCGCCAGCGGGGGGGAGGCGCACCGCGACTCCGGCGTGGCTGTCGCTGCTTCCGGCGCTCCCAGCGCCGCACCGGCGGAATCGCTCACGCCGGAGCCCGCGGCGAGCGGAACCCAGAGTGAGGCACCGGGGACCCAGGCTCAACGACTCCCTGCCACGCAGCCCTCGGCCGCTCAGGCCACCCCCACCGGGACGACGGCCCAGGCGGCGGCGTTAACCGGGGGGACCGGCCCCACGACGTCCACTCCCACGCGCCCGGCGCCGCAGCCCAGACAGCAACCGCCCCCGCCCACGGGGCCCAGGACCCAGCCACCCGCCGCGACGCCGGTGACGACCCAAGCGCCGGACCCTGCGGATCTGCCGTCGCAACCGGGGATGGGGTTGGTGGTGCTCAGGGATGCCCCTACACCACACCGCGTGTTTGTTGACGGCCGCCCGCACCTGCGTCCGCGCATCGAGCTAGCCCCCGGGTCGCACCAGGTCCGCGTCACCGCGCCCAACCGGCCGGAGTTCAGCACCACGGTGACTGTCGTGGCCGGGCAACGCACGCTGGTGACGTATGGCGTCCAGGCGGCCGGTGCCGGGCCTGCACCCACCAGGTCGCGGCCAACGGGTGAGGCTGGTGCGGAGTCGCCGGCGGCCACTCAGGTGAGCATCCTCCAGCTCCGCATCAACCCCTGGGCCAACGTCACCATCAACGGTGCCTCGAAAGGGGCGAGACCGTTGCTGGTAGACACTCTCATTCCCGGCACCCATCTTCTTCACTTCGAGCGGGAAGGTTACGTCACCCAGGACACGACCATCACGCTCCGACCCGGTGAGACCGCGAGGCTTCTGATTCGGATGGTGCCAAGACCATGACGATGCAGCGAAGCGTAGGGCTCGCGTTCCTCGTGGCGGTGGCCTGCACCGGCGTCCTCCGCGCGCAACAGACCCGCAACCAGCGTATCGCGGCCGCCTTCGCCGCGTACGACAACTTCCAGTCGGGCCAGGCGCTCGACCTGCTGCAACGCGCCGTGAACCCCAGCGAAGGTCCCCAGGACGCCGAGTGGTTCCGCGCCGTGCAGCTCATGGCGGAAATCCTGATCGCCGATGACCGGCAGGCCGAAGCCTCCACCTGGCTCCGGTGGGCGTTCCGCCTCTCGCCCCGGGCCCAGATTGACGAGGTCAACCGCGCCCCCGAAGTCGTCACCGCTGCCCGGGCCGCGCAGGGCGCGACCGCGGGCGGGAGCCCCGGCGACTCGGTGACCCGTACCACCTGGCAGTGGGTCGCCCCGGGAGCGGGCAATGATCGCGGCATGCTCCGCATCGAATCGCCCGGCATGGCCGCGCCGGTGCGGGCGCTGGTTCAGGGCTCGCTCATCGAGTCCGGGCGCACGCTCACGCTGTCGCCGGGAACCTACGAGATTCAGGCCGCGGCCGAGGGCTACCTCACGGCCCAGGTGCGACGCGACGTGCTCCCGGGCGTCACCACGGTCTTGTCGTTCAATCTCACGCCGGTGGGCGCTCCCGCGGTGGCGCCACCGGTCGTGGTGGCACCGCCGCCGCGCATCGCCCCGCCGGCGCCGGTCCCGCCCACGCTGAGTGAAGCCACCCGCCTGAGCGTCCAGCGGCAGATGTCGCCCATCACCGTGAGCCGGTTCGGCGCCGGGGCGGCCTGCGGCACCGCCGCGTTCGTGGGCCGGTCCGGTCTGCTGCTGACCAGCTACCAGACCATCCGGGGCGCGGAACGCGTGGAGATCGAGCAGGCTGGCGGCCGGCGGTTGAGTGACGAGGTCCGGGTAGCCGCGTACGACGTGGGTGCCGACCTGGCGGTGCTGCAGATTCCCACCATCCGGGGGGATTCTCTGACCGTCGCCGCGTCGGTGGCGGCGGGCCCGGCCTGGGGCTTCGGCTACTCGAGCTGCACCACCCCGCGCGACGCGGAAGTCAACGTGGCCACCGTGGGCGCCGCCGATGTCGGGCTGGCGGACTCGCTGGGCACGGGGATCGGCCCGCTGCTCAACGCCACCGGCGCGATCGTGGGGTATGCGACCGGCGGACGGTCCGCGGCCTCCGCATCCCGCGTGTCGCAGGTGGTGGAACAGGCCCGGCGCAACTCGGCAACCGGCGCCGTCCTCACCGTGGGCCAGGTGGCCCTGCGGGAGAATCACGCGTTCGGCTCGGTGGCCATCACGTCCGACCTCACGGGCGCCGACATTCAGATCACGCCGCTAGAGGCCTGGCAATGGGCCGGCACGGGCACGAGCGGTACCCTGCCCCTCACCTTCCGCGGCCCCATGGGCCGCTACCGCCTCCAGCTGCGTGTGGCCGGCCAAACCCGGCGGGAGATGGAGTTCACCATCCGGCCTGCCCTGGCGGATCGCCTGAACGTCGCGGTACAGCAGGTGGCGCAAGTGCCGCCGCCGGTTACCGCGCAGCCTCAGGTCAAGAAGGGCGGCGGGGGGGGCGGCATTGTGCTGGCCATTCTCGGCATTGGCGCCGCGGGCGCGGGCGTGTACCTGCTCGCCGGCAAGAAGGACAACGGGAACGGCAACGGTACGACACCGACCACGGATCCCGGCAGTATTTCCGTCACCGTCCCCAATCCTTCGGTCCTTGGCACGATCCTCGGCATCCTCAGAGGACGCTAACGTGAAACGACCATTCCTTGCGGGCCTGCTGGCCCTCGGTGGCCTTGGCCTGGCGGTGGCCTGCAAAGACGTGGCGCGCCCCGACGCGACCGGGAGCATCGCCCTGCACGTGACGATTCCCGGCGAGCCCGCGGCCTCCGGGCCGGCCAGGAGCCCGGCCCAACCCGCGGGGCATCTCACGTCCGCCACCGCCTCGGTCACCGGTCCGACCAGCAAGACGCTCACGCTAACCGCCGGGACCTCGAACTTTACCGGCACCATCACGGGGCTCGCGCCCGGCAGCTACACCGTGACGGTCCAGGGTTTCGTGGGGACCGAGGTGGATTATTACGGGCAGACCACGGGCGTGTCGGTCACCTCCGGGGCCACGGCGAATGCGGTCATCAACTTCCAGTCGTTCATTCCCACGCTCAACGCATTCCCCACGCTCACCACCTGGTCCTTCCGCCCCACGGTCACGCTGACGACAGTGCCGAACGCCACCAGCTATGTCATTGAGGTGGACCGGTCCAACACGTTCCCCAATCCCGTCAAGACCACGGTGACCAGCGCCACCGGCGCATCGTTCGCGGTCTCGGACACGGGGACCCATTACGTGCGGGTCCGGGCCGCCAATACCTCCGTTCCCAACGGCGGACGGGTGAGCGCCACGCAGACCATTCGCATCACCACCGACCAGCGGACCAGCGGCAACGATTTCGCGTCGGCCCTGTCGCTGGGCTTCGTGGGCACGATCACGACCCGGACCCTGGATTCGTTGAACATCTTCCCCAGCGCCGACACCGATTGGTTCGCCTTGAGCGAGTGCAACGGCGATTCCGTCACGGTAACGGCTCAGGCGGTACGCCTCAGTCCACCGTCGCCGCTCAACACGACCTTGGCCGTGTTCAGCGGAGCAACCGGCCGTCTGATCGCCGGGAACGCCGACGCGGACAGCACCGACGCGCGGCTTCGGATGTTGTTGATGACCGACGGCACCTACAAGCTCGCCGTGGCGGGCAACGGCAGCACCGTGGGACATTACAAGCTGGTCGTCCAGATCAAGCCCGGCGCCAACAATACCGGCAGCGCCTGCAAGGTGCAGCCGCTGGCCGTCTCGACCGTGACCGGAGGGTTGTATCACACCTGCGCGCTGCGCTCGGGCGGCATCGTGGACTGCTGGGGCCGCAATATCTACGGGGAGGTCGGGAACGGCACCTCGGCGAACGCCATCTCCTCACCGGTCCGGGTGTCCGGCGCGCAGACCTGGCAGGGCGTGGGCGCGGGGGGCCTGCACACCTGTGGGTTCACCAGTGCCGGCACGGCGTACTGTTGGGGCCGCAACGGCAACGGACAACTCGGCAACGGAACCACGATCGACGCCACCAGCCCCGTCGCGGTATCCGGCGGACGGACCTACCAGCGGATCAGCGGAGGCAGCTTTCACACCTGCGCCGTGACCACTGGTGGCCGGGCGTACTGCTGGGGGTCCAACCTGAACGGCAAGCTGGGTGACGGCACCACCACCGCCTCCTCGACGCCCGATTCCGTGGCCACATCGCTCTTCTTCCAGGCCATCGGTGCCGGGGATCAGCACACCTGCGGTCTGACCACCACCGGCGGCGTGTACTGCTGGGGGGACAACTTCGACGGCCAGCTGGGGAACGGTACCAACACCGACAACTCCCTGCCCGTGTTGGTGGGATCGGGGTACACCGCGCTGGCAGTGGGCGGGTACCACGCCTGCGCGCTGACCACGACCGGCAGCGTCAACTGCTGGGGATACGGCGTCTTCGGGCAACTAGGCAACAATGCCTTCAACAGCTCGAACTCCCCGGTCCTGGTGGCCGGGAGTTTGACCTTCAGCTCCATCGCGGCCGGGCGCTACACCACCTGCGGCGTGGCCGGCGGCGTCACCTACTGCTGGGGAGACAACTTCGACGGCGAGGTGGGTGACAACACCACTATCCACCGGGCTCTGCCCACGGCGGTGTCGGGCGGCGTGGCGTTCCAGTCCCTGGGTCTGGGAGGGTTCCACTCCTGCGGCGTACAAACCACGACGGGCAACAGCTACTGCTGGGGATGGAACGGCTTTGGCCAGCTGGGGGACGGCGGCGGCTACGAGCAGACCGGTCCTGTGGTGGTGAGTGGACTGACATCCGTCGCCAAGATCAGCACCGGCAACGAACACACCTGCGCCGTCACCGCAGGCGGCTCCCCATACTGCTGGGGGTGGAATGCCTTCGGACAACTGGGTGACGGCAGTTTCACGGACCGGGGCAGCGCCGCCCTGGTCTCGGGAGGGCTGGTCGGCAATTTCACCCAGATCGCCGCGGGGCAGGAGCACTCCTGCACCCTGAGAACCAGCGACGGCGTCGCCTATTGTTGGGGCGACAACTCCGACGGCCAGCTGGGCGACGGCACCATCAGCACCAGCGAGTTGCCCGTGATGGTGACCGGCAACCCGAGTCCGTTCACCGCCATCTCGGTGGGCGACTGGCACTCCTGCGGGTTGGGCCAGAACGGACTGGTGTACTGCTGGGGTGACAACGTCGACGGTCAGTTGGGCAACGGCTCCACCACCGATGCCATGAACCCGGTGCAGATCTCCTCGGCACTGACGTTCAAGCAGGTCAGCGCCGGTGGCGCCCTCACCTGCGCGCTGACCACCACCAACCTGGCCTATTGCTGGGGCGACAACAGCAGCGGCGGCGTGGGGAACGGCACCACCTCGGGGACGCCGGTCACCATCCCCACGGCCGTTCAGACGCCCACCGGCGTCACCTTCTCGTCCATCAGCGCCGGATACGACTTCGCCTGCGCCGTGTCCACCACCGGCTCCGGCTACTGCTGGGGCAACAATGTCGACGGCCAACTGGGCAACAACTCCACCACCGAGAGCAGCACGCCGGTGCAGGTGAGCGGGGGCTTGAGCTGGAAGGTGATCAGCGCCAGCCGGACTTCTGGTGCGTGCGGCATCACCTCCGCCGATGCGCTGCGCTGTTGGGGCAACAACTTCACCGGGCAGCTGGGCGACGGCAGCTTCAACAATACCGCCAGCCCCGCCCCGGTCCTGACGGCGTTACTGTGGCAATGGGTCCAGGCGGGGGACGTTCACACCTGCGGCGTCTCGGCCGGCCTGGCGTACTGCTGGGGCAACGACGAGCGAGGGGAGCTGGGCCGCGGGAGCGCCACCGGGATCCGGAAGACACCGGGTCAGGTGCTGGTTGGGCCGGCGTCGGTGCCGATACTGGCGAGCGCAAGCTTCAGCCCGTCCGGGGCGGTAGATGGAGTGGTGGATCGCCCTGATGAGGCTAGCGGGGCGGCGTCGCTGGAGCGGGTGAAGCCGACGATCCGCCGCAAGCCGCGGTAGGTCGGCTGTTAGGCTGAGGCGGGGAGCGCTACCGGGTAGACGCTGATCTGGTAGCGCTTCTTGTTCTTGTGCTCGAACTTGACCACCCCGTCCGCCACGGCGAACAAAGTGTCATCGGTGGCACGCCGCACGTTCTTGCCGGCGTGGAACTTGGTGCCACGCTGCCGCACGATGATGTTGCCGGCGCGTACCAGCTGCCCCCCATATCGCTTCACGCCCAAGAACTGCGGGTTGGAATCGCGGCCGTTGCGGCTGCTGCCTACACCCTTCTTGTGCGCCATTTACCCCTCACGCTTTGACGTCGGTAATCTTGATCTCCGTAAACGGCTGGCGGTGGCCCGCTTTTCGTCTGTAGTTCTCCCGCCGCCGGAACTTGTACACGATGACCTTGTCGGCCTTCCCGTGCCGCACGATCTGCGCCGTGACCTTGGCCCCTTTGACCGTGGGCGTCCCGGCCTTCACCTTCTGGCCGTCACTGGCCAGCAACACGTCATCGAACGTCACCTTGGACCCGGGCTCGCCCGCGAGCGTGGGGACCTTCATGGTGACGCCCTTCTCGGCGCGAAATTGCTTGCCGGCGGTGCGGAAAACTGCGTAGCTCATAGGGGGTGAACCCTAACCACGGACGGTGTTTACGTCAACGGCTGGATAGCTGGATAGGCGGATAGGCGGATAGAGCGGATAGGCGGATAGATGGGGCATCTGGTTCCTTTATCCGTCTATCCGCCTATCCGTCTATCCGTCTATCCACCTACGCTACAGCGTAGCGTTGCGTCACATCCCGTCCCGCCGGCTGGGCCACGAACCGGAACTCATCCAGCCGCATCATCGGATCGTCCCGCAACTCCAGGTCCACGCCGGTCTTCTGGGTCATCTCCTTGAGGAACTTCTGTTCCTGCTCCAGCAGGTACAGCGCTACCTCGGGGTGGACCCGTACCGTGAGCTGCCGGTCCCGCTTCTCGGTGGCCACGCGCCGCAACGAGCGCTCGATCCGCCGGACCACCACTTCGGGCCGGAACACGCGGCCCGTACCCTCGCAGGCGGGGCAGGCGATGGTCATGGAGGCCCAGAGCGATTCGCGGACCCGCTGACGCGTCATCTCTACCAGCCCCAGGTCGCTCACCGCAAAAGCACGGGTGCGAGCCCGGTCCCGGCCCAGGTGGCCCCGCAACTCCTGAAGCACCCGGTCCCGGTTACTCCGGGTCTCCATGTCGATGAAATCAATCACCACGATGCCGCCGATGTCCCGAAGGCGGATCTGGCGCGCGATTTCTTGGGCGGCGTCCAGGTTGGTTCGGAGAATGGTTTTCTCCGGGTCCTTGGCGCTCCCCGTGTACCGCCCGGTATTCACGTCAATCGAGATCAGCGCCTCGGTGGGCTCGATGATCAGATACCCGCCGGTCGGCAGGTCCACCCGGCGCTTGAACAGGTCCCGGATCTCGGCTTCGATGTCGAATTTGTCGAACAGGGGCACGCTGTCCTCGTAGTGCGTGACCCGCTGCAACAACTCCGGATCCACCTGATCCAGGTACTTGCGGATCTCTCCATGCAGCTCCGCGGAATCCACCCACAGGTGGTCCACGTTGTCGCTGAACAGGTCCCGGATGATCCCGCTGGTAAGGGAGGCCTCGCGCTGGACCAGGGCCGGCGGACGGACGAACGTGGCCTTGCGCTTGATCTTCTTCCAGAGGCCCATCAACGACTTGAGCTCGCGCCGGAGGTGGTCTTCCGTCAGATCCTCGGCCACGGTCCGGATGATGACGCCCCCGGAGTCCTTGGGCAGGAGCTTGCCGACCATCTGCCGCAGCCGGGTCCGCTCCTCCCGGTCGTCAATCTTGCGGCTGACACCCACCTTGGAGGCGAACGGGAGGTACACCAGGTTCCTGCCGGGCAGCGAGACCTGGGCGGTCACCCGGGGTCCCTTGGTGCCAATGGGCTCTTTGGTGACCTGGACCAGGATGCTCTCGCCCCGTTTGACGAGGTCCTGGATGTTGGGAAGCTTGCGCCCGTTGCCCCCGCCGGCCCGCCCCCGCCCGTTCCCGGCCTCTTCTTCGTCTAAGTCGTCGTCCTCCGGCTCGATAACGTCGGAGGCATGGAGAAAGGCGCTCTTGCCGAGGCCGATGTCCACGAAGGCGGCCTGGATCCCGGGCAAGACCGCTTCGACTTTGCCCCGGTAGATGTTGCCGACGATCCGCCGGACCTCAGGCCGGTCAAGCAGGAGCTCGACAAGGCGGTCGTCCTCCAGGATGGCGACCCGGGTCTCCCGCGGGGCCGCGGAGATGAGAATCTCTCGTTTCAAGAGGGAAATCCTGTACGGGGTCAGATAGGCGAAAGCCCGCGCGAAAACGGCGGGCGGCTTGAGGCGGCGTCGAGGTCACGGGTAATAAGTATATGCCAGGGCGAGAGTTACGTCAAGAGGCGCAGGGGCCAGAGAGGCCAAAGGGAAGCCCCTGCGCCTCTCAATCAATCAACTCTCCGAGCAACTCCCTCGCAATGACGATCCGCTGCACCTCGCTGGTCCCCTCGCCGATCTCGCAGACCTTGGCGTCGCGCATCATCCGCTCCACCGGGTAATCCGTGGTGTAACCGTACCCCCCGTGGAGTTGCACGGCCTTGATGGTGGCACGCATGGCCAGCTCGGAGGTGTAGAGCTTGGCCATGGCTGCCTCCTTCTTGAACCGCTTGCCGTTCTGCTTGAGCCAGGCGGCGTGGTACACGAGGTGCCGGCCGGCCTCGATCTCGGTCGCCATGTCCGCCAGGGCGAAATGGACCCCCTGGAACGCCGCCACCGGCCGGCCGAACTGCTTGCGCTGGGTCGTGTACCCCAGGCACTCCTCTAAGGCCCCCTGGGCGACCCCCAGAGCCAGGGCACCCACTCCGATCCGTCCCGAGTCCAGGGTCTTCAGGAAGTTGACGAAGCCCTTCCCCATTTCACCCAGCACGTTCTCCTTGGGCACCACGGCCTCTTCCAGATGAAGCTCGCGGGTGTCCGACGCCCGCCAGCCCAGCTTGTCCTCCTTCTTGCCCGCGGTCACCCCCGGCGTCTTGGGCAGGTCCGGCGCGTGTCCCACGCCCAGCCGGGTGGCGGTCTCCAGATCGCTGGTGTCTTTGGTGACGATGAACGAGGTAATGCCCCGGCTGCTCCTGGCCGACGCCGGATCGGTGCGCGCCGTGATCACGAAGATCTCCCCCACTCCGGCATGCGTAATGAAGATCTTGGACCCGTTGATGACGTAGTGGTCGCCCCGGTCCACGGCGGTCGTCTGCGTGCCCCCGGCGTCCGATCCCGCTCCGGGTTCGGTGAGGCCGAAGCCGCCCAGCACCCGCCCGCCGGCCAGCAGCGGAACGAAGCGCTTTCGTTGCTCGTCAGTGCCGAACTCCATAAGCGGCGATGTGCCAAGGGTGGTGTGCGCGGAAACCGTGATGGCGTGGCTGGCATCCACCCGGGCCAGCTCCTCGATCAGCACGATGTAAGACAGGTAGTCCATTCCGGCGCCGCCCAGCTCTTCGGGCCAGGTGCTGCCCAGGAAACCGAGCTCGCCCATCTTCTTCACGTTGGTCCAGGGGAACTCGGCGTCGCGGTCGAGCTGCCGGGCGACCGGTTTGATCTCCCGCTCGGCGAAATCGCGAACCAGGTCGCGGAGCTGGTGGTGCTGCGGGGTGAGATACGGCGAGGCAATCATCGTCCCTGAATATACGGGGGATGGAAGAGGATGGAGGAGGATGGAAGGGGATGGAGGACTATGGAGTCCCAGCGCCCATCCCCCTCCATCCGCTGTATTTCACCCGCACCGATCGCACCCCGAACACCGGGTGAGCCGTTCGCCCAGGTATGCCAGCAACACCGACCGCCTGCATTGTCTCGTCGCCACGTACCGCCGCATCGTCTCCAAGCCGCGCCGCGCCGCCTGCGCGTGCCTGAGAGAGACCTGATCCCCGGGCATCGCACGCCCCCGAGCCAGCCGCGCCGCCAGCTCGAGGTCGTGGTCCCGCCACAACAGCACGCAGCGGGCGGGCTGCCCATCCCGGCCGGCGCGACCCGCCTCCTGGTAATAGGCCTCGGGCCTCGCGGGGACGCCTGCGTGCACCACCAGCCGCACGTCCGGCTTGTCGATTCCCATGCCGAACGCGGTGGTGGCTACCACGACCCGGAGCTCTCCGTCTGAGAACCGCCGGAGTAACGCGCGGCGGGCGGGTCCGGGGAGCCCGGCGTGATAGGGTGCCGCCTTGAACCCGTGCCAGCGGAGGACGGTGGCGATGCCGTCGGCGCGGTTCTTGGTGGGGACGTAGACGATCGCGCTGCCGCGGGTCACCGTTCGGAGAAGGTGGCTCAGGGCCGCGAAGCGCGCCGGCTCGCTGTCCATGCGGCGGACCGCGAAGTGCAGATTGGGGCGGTCGAAGGACGTGAGCACCAACACCGGCTGGGACAGGCCGAGCACGCTGCAGATGTCGGCTCGGGTCTCGGGCGTGGCCGTCGCCGTGAGCGCGATGGTTGGGGCGCCGTCCAAGGCGGCCCGGAGGCGGCCGAGGAGGCGATAATGCGGCCGGAAGTCGTGGCCCCACTCCGAGATGCAGTGGGCCTCGTCCACCGCCAGAAGCGACACGGCGCGGCGGCCGAGAACCCGGGGGATGGTCTTGAGTCGCTCCGGCGCCACGTAGAGGAGGCGCACCCGGCCGGCGCGCGTGGCCTCGCGCACCGTGGCCTGGAGCTGCGGCGTCTGGGTGCTGCTCAGGTAGGCGGCCGCGACCCCTCGGGCCCGGAGGGCCGCTACCTGATCCTGCATCAGGGAAATCAAGGGTGAGACCACCACCGTCAGGCCGGGCAGCATCAGGCCAGGCACCTGAAAGCAGAGGGACTTCCCTCCCCCGGTGGGCAGCACGGCCAGGCAGTCGCGGCCATGCAGCAGGGCGGCGATGGCGCGACGCTGGGCTGCTCTCAACCCCCGGTAACCCCACACCGCTTCCACCACCCGCTCGGCCTCCGCGAGGGAGGGGGATGGAAGGGGATGGAGGGCGATGGAGGGGGATGAACTACCTGATACCCTCATCCAGCGACCTGATCAAGCGATGCACTAGGAAGCTTGCTTCTCGCCGGAGGCTATCGAGGCGATGAGGGGAACGAACCGCACATATCCTTCGACGAGGTTAGCCGGTGCCGAAGTTGCGGCGCGGCGGAGCTGGGCAGTTAGTTCGAAACGCTCCTGGCGTGGGAACTTCTTGGTTATTGCAGCTACTTCCCGGGCAAGGCGGTGAGCCACCTGCCATGCCTTGAGCGAGCGGTACGATCCCATAAGGACATATTGCGCCCGACACCTGAACGTTCGCGTACCGTTTTCACGCGCTACGTGTCCTTCCTATCGGTTCATCCCGCGGCGGTTCATCCCCCTCCATCGCCCTCCATCCCCTTAGTCTTCAGTGGTCGGCTTATCTCGACCCCGGATCCACCGATCCATCCACTCCTTCTGCGCCTTCGCCGTCTCGTACTGCAGACCCGGCTCGGACGGACCATGGCCGGTGCGCGGCAGCCACATCAGCTCCGTGGGCACGTTCAGGGCTCTGAGCGTGCGGTGGAGAATCGTGGCCTGATTCGGCGGCACGCGCGGGTCGTTCCGTCCGTGGATGATGAGCGTGGGCGTCTTGGCGTTCCGCATGTGCGCCAGGGGCGAAGACTTCTGATACGCCTCCCAGGCACCGTCCGCCCAGGGGCTGCCGCCGAAGTACG
Organism: Gemmatimonadales bacterium; assembly: GCA_035287045.1. Classification (GTDB taxonomy): domain Bacteria; phylum Gemmatimonadota; class Gemmatimonadetes; order Gemmatimonadales; family GWC2-71-9; genus JACPAP01. The sequence goes on from DATECF010000064.1 coordinate 13,421, forward strand.
CCTCGAACACGTGGATGATGTCCTGTGTGCCCCACATCGCGATGGCTTCGGTGATCCCGGCGCCCACGACCGCCGCCTTGAAACGATCGGTCTGCGAGATGGTCCAGGCGGTCATGTAGCCGCCGTAACTCCACCCCATGACTCCCAGCGAGTCCTGGTGGGCAATCCCGCGGGCGACCAGGGTGTCCACGCCGGTCATGATATCCTGGAAATCCAGGCCGCCCCAATCCTTGACCACCGCCTGCTGGGTCGCGTCGCCGTAGCCGCTGGAACCGCGCGGATTGGGGAGCAGCACCGCATAGCCGTCGGCCGCGTAACGTTGGGCGTCCGCACTGAACGACGACGCCTGGAAGTTCTGCACGAAGACGCCCGAGGGGCCGCCGTGAATCTTCACCACCAGCGGGGCGGGCCCGCGGGCAGGCGTCCAGCCGGCCGGATAGACCAGGATGCCCTCGATCTGGCGGCCGTCCACGCTCTTCCAGCGGATCACGTCGGTCAATCCCACGGCCCAGGCCGCGGCGTCGGCGTTATGGCGGGTCAGGGGCGTGAAGTTCTTGAGCCCGTCCAACTCCGGCCGGTTGGCCTCGTCGGCCACGTACAGTTCCTGCGGCTTGGTCATGGTCTCGCGCACGTACGCCATGCGTTTGCCGTCTTTCGAGAAGCTCAGCTGGCTCACCACGCCCTGATCGCCGGATTGACGCTGGGCCTTCCTGGTGGCGAACGGCAGGTAGTAGAGCCCGCGCGTGGTGCCGGCGGTGGCGATGAAGAACGCGCCCTTGCCGTCGGCGGTGAAGTGATAGGCGGAGGGCTCCACGTCGAGATCCGGTGAGACGTCTTCCGGGGTCCCGCCATCCTTCGGCATGCGATACACCCGGCTCTGTCCCACGCGATAGCTGTCCGTCTGCATCGCATGGTAGTAGATGAGCGCCCCGTCGGGACTGAACCCGGGGGAGGTGTCCGGGCCGGGGTTGGTGGTGAGCTTGCGGGGCGCGGCGCCTGAATCCGTCGCCACCAGGTAGATGTCGCTCCGCCAGCCGTCGGTGATCCTGGGGCTTGGCGCGGCCGCGAACGCGATAGCCTTGCCATCCGGGCTGACGCCGAAGTCGTTCACCGAGTACCCGGTACCCGAGGTCACGCGACGCGCTGTCCGGGCCCCCACGTCCAGCATCCAGAGATGGGTGTACTGCCCCGGCTCGTCTTCCACGGCAACGTCCCGGCCCTGGTCCCGCTGGTCTTTCGCGTCCGCCGGTTCCTTTTCCTGGGCGGCAAACGCGATCCACTTACCGTCCGGAGACCATTGGAAGCTCCCGATCGCGGTTTCGTGCTCGAACAACTTCTCCGGCTCGCCGCCACGCGGCTCCATCAGGTACAGGGCCCGCTTCCCCTCTTTGCCGTCGGCATCGGGCCGGACGGAGAGAAAGGCGAATGCGGCCCCGTCCGGCCGCCAGCGCGGGCTGGTGTCGTCTTTGGGATTCCGGGTCAACTGGACGTTCTCGGACCGTGCCCGCTCGGGCAGGGTGAGGAGCCAGATGTCGGTATTGGCCTGGTTCTTCTCGAGGTCCGCGGTCCGCACGGTGTAGAGGATGGCCGCCCCATTGGGAGACACTTGAAGGCCACCCAACGCTTTCACCTTGAAGAGGTCCTCCAGGGTGGGATGCGCGGCGGAGGACGCGGCGCCTTGCGCCGCGAGGTGCGGCGATTGGGCGATCAACCCAATCATTAGCACGGTTAGGCTCGTCAGAGGGCAAAGGTCTCGGCGGATCATACAAACGCTCCCAGGCACACAGGGTTTAGCGAACAATCTACCGCTTGAAGAACCGCTCAACCGCCTCGCGGAAATCCGGCATGCCGCGCGCCACGGCGTTCACCCGGGCGCCCAGCCGGATACCGGTCTGAAAGTCCATCCCGTCCAGGGCATACAATTGCCGCTTGGTGAGGGCGACGGCGCTTGGGCTCAAGGCGGCGAGGTCACCGAGCACGTGAGCCACGGCGGTCTCGAAGCTCTCGGAAGGTAGCACCCGCGAGATCAAGCCGAGGTCCAGCGCCTCCCGCGCCGTGAGCAATCGTCCCGTGGTCACCAGATCGAACGCCACCTTCTCGCCTACCGCCCGGCGGAGCATGGCCATGACCATGGCCGGCACGAATCCCCGCTGGACCTCGGGGTAGCCGAACGACGCGTCTTCCCGCGCCAGAATGATGTCGCAGGCGCTCGCCAGGCCGAATCCCCCGGCGACCGCCCGGCCGTGCACGATCGCCACCACCGGATGCGGCAGCTCGCGCATCCGTACGAATACCTCGCCAAGGCGCTCGGCGTTCCGTGCGTTGGCGTCCGCCGGCTGCTCGGCGGATGCCAGCAGCTCCGCCAGATCGGCGCCGGCGCTGAAGTCGGTGCCCGCCCCGCGTAGCGCCACCACCCGCACCTCGCTGGACAACTCGGCGGTGGTGAGCGCCTCGAGCAAGGCCTCCACCAGGCCCGAGTCAATGGCATTCCGCTTGTCCGGCCGGTTGAGTGTCAGGTGCAACACGCCGCCCTCGGTGTGGGCCTGGACGCGGTCAGCGGGCACGGAACCCCGGGGGCGCGGGAATCTCCATCCGGAGCAGCGCCGTGGAGAACACCTTGCCCTGTGCGTCGGTCTTGAGGGAAATGGTCCCGCCGCCGTCCAGCGCCCCGTGCAACAGGAAGTTCAGAGCGCAGAGGTTGGGCAGCTCGAAGCGCTCCACCGGTCCCGCGATCATCCCGCGAAAGTGGCGCGCCACCCGCGCCGCCGTGACCTGCTTCACCAGGAAGGGGTAGTCGTCGGGCCTGAGCGCGATCAGCCCCACGTTGGCCGTGTTGCCCTTGTCGCCGCTGCGGGCATGCGCCAGGCGCAGCAACTGGACGGTCCGCTTGCCGCGGGGGCGGTTCATGGCGCCGGCCTGACGCGATGTCTCATGCGGCGATGATCTCCACCACCGGCGTGACTTCGACCTTGGGCAGCAGGGCCGGCCAATACGCGACAATCTCCTCGACTTTGGGCCTCCCACCGGCGAACCCGGTCACACTGGGAGGGCCGTTGAGGATCAGCGGCGCGATCTCGCGAGTGAAGCGCTCCACCGGAGCGGCATCGGGAGCGCGGACCCCCACCCGCAATTCGACCTCCGCCAGGTCCGGGTGGGGTTTGCCCGCCAGTCGCCCGTGCGTCGCGTCCACGCCCACATATTCGGTGAGGATCTCCTCGAACGTCAATCCGAGGCGCTTGAGTCGCGCGCGCAGGATCCGGTCGGCCCGTTGGGCCTTGGCGTGCGCCTCGGGCCAGACATAGACCAGCGTCCCGATCGCCTTGTAGCCATAGAAATACGACACCGACACCTTGAAAGAATCCGTCGCCGGAGCCCCCCGGATCCCGCTCACCCGCACGCGATCCCTCCCCTGCTGGCGGAGCCGGATGGAGGTGAAGTCCGCGATGCCATCCGGCGTGATGTAGCTCCTGGGGTCTCCCATCTCGTAGAGCAGCTGCTCCGTCACCGTCGCCACCGACACGCGGCCGCCGGTCCCGGCGTGCTTGGTGACGGTGAACGACCCATCCGGCTCGGCCTCCACGATGGGATAGCCCGGGTCGTCGAGCCCGGGGATGCGCTCCCAGTCCACCAAACAGTTGCCGCCCGAGCACTGCGCGCCGCACTCGATGATGTGCCCAGCCACGGTGCCGGCCGCCAGCCGATCCCAGTCCGTCTCGCCCCAGCCGAACTCATGAATCATGGGCGCCAGCGTGAGTCCGGTATCGGTGACCCGCCCGGTGATCACGATCTGCGCGCCCTGCCGCAGGGCCTCCACCACCGGCCGGGCGCCGAGGTACGCATTGGCGCTCCGCACGCGGGGTCGGACGTCGGTGAGGGGACGTCCGGTGTCCAGGTTGTTGAGGGCCTGTCCGCGGCGGACCAGATCGTCCAACCGCAACATGAGATCGTCGCCGCTCACCACGCCCACCCGGACCTTGCCCGCCAGGCCCAGCTTCCGGGCCGCGGCGACCACGGCGTCGGCGCAGGCGTGGGGGTTTACCCCGCCCGCATTGGATATGACCCGGATGCCCCGCTTCACCAAGGTGGGCAGCAACCGCTCGATGAGTGGAGGAAAGTCACGCGCGTACCCCAGACGGGCGTCGCGCGCGTGTTGCTTCTGGAGGATGGACATCGTCACTTCGGCGAGATAGTCCATCATCAGGTAGTCGACGGGGCCCCCTTCGACCTGCCGGACCGGTGCTTCCAGCCAATCCCCCCAGAATCCTTGCCCGGAGGCGATGCGGACCGGCGTCACGGCGAACCCGCCGAGGGCGACACGGCCGCCCGGCGACTCGACACCGGGCCCGATGGCGTCTCCGCGACCACCTCAACCAGCGGTGCGTATTCGGGAGGGAGCTTCACCTCGGGCGGCACCGGAGAGAATTGCAGGCCGACCGTCCCTCCGGGGGGCACCACCACTTGCCCGACGAGACCCCTGCCGAGCACCTCGAGCGGGACCCCCGCCGGTCGCAGAAACGCGGCCCGCACCGTGGCCTCCCAACCGGCCGGCGGCGGTCTCCGCGCGAAGGCGGGCAGGAGGCTCAGCGTGAGCGGTTCTGCCCGCGACCCGGAATCCAGTGCCAGGGTTCGGCGGGCAAACCGGTATTCCATCGGCTGCTCGCTCAACTGGTTGCCCGCCCCATGGTGCACCAGCCAGCCCACGTCCGTCACCTGATTCCAGAGGTCTTCCGGCACCGAGACTTCCAGCACCACGCGGTCCGCCCACGCGGGGACGGCGATCTCGATCGCAGCCGGGTCGCCGGCGCCGCGGATGGGGTACTCCCGCACCGCCCCGGTGACCCGGGCGCTGACCGCCACGCGGGCAGGATCCGGAGTGCGGTTGACCAGCACCGCGCTGGGCCCGGTCCCAACCGCCCGAACCGCCACCATCGGCAGCGCGGCGCTGAGGCGGTAGGTGACGCGGGCGGCGGGCGGGGCCACCACCACCGCCTCGTAGACGCCTGGGAGCAGATCCTCGCCGGCGACGCTCACCGAGCCGCTGTCTCCCACCGTCGCATCCACGCTGGCCGCAGAGCGCGCCGGCTGGCCGGAAGGCTCGAAGAGATACAGCATCGCGGCTCGGCCCGAGGTGACGCCCAGGCTCACGCGTAGGCCCCCGGCATCGGGCGGCACGGCGAAGAAGAACCGGTCGCTGGCGCCGGGCTCCAGCGAGCGCGTCACCCCCAGTGGACGCCCCAGCTGGTGCGGCACCACCACGGTGTTGGTGAGTCGAAACACCGGCCCCGCCATCGTGTCGCTGGCCGCTCGAGCCCAGACGTTGCCGACGTAGACACCCGGCCGCGAGAGCCGCGCGGCGTGGTACGTGAGCGTCACCTGCTCCGGCTGGCCGCTCAGCTCGACCTGCGGCGGGGTGCTGAGCCAATCGGCGTCGGCGGTGAGCAACAGCCGCGCGGCGGCCTGTCCGCCCACGGTCGACACCTGGAAGCGCTGGACCGTGTCCGCCGCGGATGCCAGCCCGTTCCGGCGATAGGCCGCGGACGCCCCCGAGGTGTTGCCACCGTCCGGCAACGCCCGCACGACGTAGACGCCCGCCTGGTGGCCGGCGCGCAGCCACTCGTAGGCCCTGCGGACGTCGGGCACGCCGAAACCCTGGTCCAGCGTCGTGGCGTCCGGGAGGGGAACGGCCGTGGCCATGAGGGCCCGCTTGACGTCCACGGCGCGCAGGCGCCGTCCCTCAGGCAGAGCCGCGGAGTGCAACAGGGCCGCCATGCCCGCCACCTGCGGCGCGGCCTGGCTGGTGCCGCCGGCGATCTCCTCGCCCGCCCGCCACGGGGGCACCGTGGAGAACGCGACCCCGGGCGCGCAGAGATCGGGTTTCGCCAGCTCTCCACCGCGCGCGCTCCACCAGCTCAAGACGTCCGGGGCGGGCGGAAGGTCCGGGTCCGGGGAGCGCGCGAAGATGCCGGGAAACAGCGCGCAGACTGAGAGGGTCAGGTCCGCGGAGGCGGGAAAGCCCACGGTGGAGATACCCGGTCCGTCATTCCCCGCGCTCACCACCACCAGGACATCCGGATGTCTCGCGGCAAAGGCATTCATCAGCGAGTCGATGGCCGCGGCGCCCTCGACCTCGTTGCCGACCCCGTAACTCAGATTGATCACCAGGGGCATCCCCCGCCGGGCGGCCGCCCCGGCCGCATACTCCATGGCCCGGACCATGCTGCCCGTAACCGAGATCTTGCCCCACCGGTTATCCGCGATCTTGAGGCCGAGCACCTGGGCGCCGGGGGCCACCCCGTCGAAGCCCTCTACGCCGTAGAGTTGATGCCCCGCGGCGATCCCCGCCACGTGGGTGCCGTGGCTCGAGTTGTCAAAGAACAGGTCGAGCACCGGACGCCCCGACGCTTCCGCGATGTTGGCGGCCAGCGTCATGGGCCGAGATCCGTAGGCGAAGGTTTCGGCTCCCAGGGCGTAGTCGTGCACCGGCCGCTCGTCGTCCAGGGAACCGTCGTCGTCGGTGTCGGTCACTATGAACCAGCCGTCGCTGGCGCGGGCGACCACAATGGGAAACCCGTCGCTGTGGTCGCCGTCGCCGTTCAGGTCCGCGGCCGGCCCGACGCCCAGCCGGGCCTCGTACAACAGGCCCCCGAAGTAGGGACCCGCGGCCAGGCGCGCGATACGCCCGAACCCCGCCAGCGCGCGACCATCGATCGCGATGGTGTCGGTGCGGTTCGAGCGAACGACGCTCAGCTCGATGCGCCCCTCGCCGGAGAAATCCCGCAGGTCCAGCAGCTTGCGTTCGCCCGTCGTGGTGGTGCGGAGCCCGGCGACGCCGGGATCAATGCCGCCGTCCAGCACAGCGATCAGGACACCGCGGCCATCCCAGGCCGGATCACGCTGGCGGAACGCCTCGACGCCGGTGCTGCGGAGCGGCATCAGGCCCGCCAGGCGCGCGACGTGGGGTGTCACCACGGGCCTCCCCGGCTGGCCGCCACGCGCGGCTTCCGTACCGCGGATGGCGGATGTGTCCACCGGCCAGGCCGGCGTCGCGGGCGCAGGCTCGGGTGCGCGGGCACAACCCGCCAGTGCCCAGGCGAGCACCACGCAGGCGTGTACTACCCGGGCGATTCCGTTCGGTCGTTCCCTCTGCGGTGAATCCGGGGCTGGGTGGGATTGGATCATCTCATTCAACGCGAGCATCCAGCGGCGGCAGCACGAACGGTCCGATGTGCGGGCCGCGGTAATGGCTGGTTACCCGAAGCGCAAACGCCAGGAGGTGGCGCACCTCTTCCGGGGTGACGATTGCGTCCACGAATCCCCGGGCCGCGGCAAACCGCGCGTCGAGCTGGTGCTCGTAGTCCTCCCGCATCCGCTCCACCTGATCCGCCACATCGGGATCGGTGGCCCGCCCCCCGTACACCGCCTGCACCGCCGAGTCGCCTTCCATGACGCCCATGCGCCCGGTGGGCAGCGAGAGAATGAGGTCCGGATCGAATCCCTGGCCCGCCATGGCGTAATAGCCCGCGCCGGACGCATGATTCACGGTGAGGACCAGCTTGGGCACCACCGCGCCCGCCATCGCCTCCACGAAGCGCGCGCCCGCGCGGATGATGCCCGATTGCTCGGCCTCGGGCCCCACCATGAACCCGCTCACGTCCTGCACGAACAGCAGCGGAATTCCCTCGCGGCTGGCGGTCTCGATGAAATAGGCCACCTTCTCCGCGCTCTCCGTGTACACGATCCCGCCCGCGCGGGGCCGGGCGGCGTCGCGCCCCCGGATGAGTCCCCGCTGATTGGCGATCACCGCGACCACCCGCCCCTCGATGGCGCCGTGACCGCACAGCATCTCGCGGGCGACGTCGGGTTGGAATTGGTCCAGCGCTCCGTCGTCCAGCAGGCACGCCAGCAGTTCGCGCATGTCGTATGCCATGCGGTGATCGTGCGGCAGCAGATCGTAGATCTCGGCGGGCTCCCGGCGCGGCGGGCTGGGGACCCGCTGCGGCGCCGCGGGCGGCGCCGCGGGCAACCGCCCCACGTACTCCCTGATCCGCGCCAGGCAGTCATCGTCGTTCTTGGCCCGGTAGTGGGCTACGGCGCTCACGGTGGTGTGCGTCACGGCCCCGCCCAGCTGGTCGGCGTCGACCACCTGGCCGGTGGCGCCCTTCACCAGGTTGGGCGCGCCCAGACCCATGAAGGACGTGCCTTCGACCATGATGATGACGTCCGACAGCGCGGGGAGATATGCCCCACCCGCGACGCACGGGCCCATTACAGCGCTGATCTGCGGGACCCGCAGGTAGCGCCGCATGATCGAGTTATAGTAGAAGATCCGCGCGGCGCCGTACTGCCCGGGGAACACACCGCCCTGGTAGGGCAGATTGACGCCCGCGGAATCCACCAGGTAGATGATGGGGATGCGCTGGCGCATCGCCACTTCCTGGGCCCGCAGCATCTTGGTGATGGTCTCCGGCCACCAGGAGCCGGCCTTGACGGTCGCGTCGTTGGCCACGATCACCACGTCGCGTCCCGCCACCACCCCGATGCCGGTGATGACCCCGGCCGCCGGCGCCTGCCCGTCGTACCGATCCCACGCCACCAGCAATCCCAGCTCCATCCAGGGCGTGCCCGGGTCGCAGAGGCGCTCCACCCGCTCCCGTGCGGTGAGTTTGCCCTGCGCGTGCTGGCGTTGGATCTTGTCGAGGCCGCCGCCTCCGCGCAGTCGCGCGGCCAGCTCGCGGTACTGCTGGGCGAGCTCCCGGAGGCGCCCCCCCCCGGTCACACGGGCCTCACGGACGCCGAGGCGCCCCGCACCGCTGCGTGATGAACCCGATAATCTCCGCGGTCGGCGCGCCGGGCCCGAACAGCCGGGCGATGCCCCGGCCTTCCAGCCGCTCCATGTCATCCAGCGGAATGATGCCGCCGCCGATCAGGAGCACGTCACCGCGGCCGGCCTGGTCCAGCAGGTGTTTGACCCGGGGGAACAGGGTCATGTGGGCGCCGGACAGAATGGAGAGGCCTACCACGTCCACGTCCTCCTGGACCGCGGCGGCAGTGATCATCTCGGGCGTCTGGTGCAGGCCGGTGTAGATGACCTCCATCCCGGCATCCCGCAGCGCCGCGGCCACCACCTTGGCGCCGCGATCGTGGCCGTCGAGCCCGGGCTTGGCGATCAGCACCCGGATGGGCCGGGCCGGCGGCGCGGCGTTGACCGCTTTGGCCGTCGTGACGCGCTTGGTGGCCTTCGGAGTCTTCGAACGCGGCGTCATAGTGCGCGCAAGCTAGTATGGTCGGAAGTTGGTTGTCTATGATGGCGGCTCGGCGGTTGAACCGCTCACCGGAACCGCAGCAGCGCGGCCACGCCATCCACTTTCGCCCGGGCGGCGCGGTCTTCCACCACGTCCACCTGCGCGTGCTGGCGCAGCGCCTCTTCCATGGCGTCGTCGATCAGGTCCGGGACCGGCTCCACCTCTCCTTCGGCACCGCAGGCTTCCGCCGTCACGGACAACCGGCCTGACGTCGTGCACCGGAACCCCGGCTGGGCGCGCTCGGCATCCACCAGCAGGGTGCGCACCTGCCCGCGCGCCAGGGCCCTGAGCGTCGGCTCGAAACCGTTGGTGGCCCACCCGGTCCCCAATCCTTCGCGCAACGCCTTGATGTGCTCTGCTTCCCACGCCCGCTCGGAGCGGCCCTGCACGGTGAGGACCGCGGTGAATACCTCCGGGGGTGTCACGCTCTTGGGATTCAGCCGCGCGCTCCCCAGCACCAACCGCGCGACGTAGGGATGGAGGTGCGGCGTCACCGCGCCCGCATCCGCCCCCGTTCCCGCCAGCACCATCCCGCGCACGGCGTTGGTTCGGGCGAGCTCGAACAACCGCTGCGCGATCTCGGCGTAATGCCGCTGCTTCTCCACCCGGATCCGCTGGTTGAAGTTGTGCTCGCCCGCCGCCGAGCGGACCGCGCCCCCGCGGGCAACGGCGCTCACCCCGTGAAACCTGCCGGTTCGGGTGGTATCACCCGCCGCCAGTCCCGGCAGCTCGTCAACGCCGAACGCCGTGACGTCGAAGAAACGCGCGCTGGTCCGGTCATACGCCACGCACAGGACCCGGCCGAACTCGTCGTCCACGGCGGCCAACTCGCGCACCAGGGGCGTTCGGTCCACCGCGAGGCGCGAACGGAACACCTGCGGCAGGGGGACCGCCGCGAGCAGCCCGAGCGGCGCGCAGGCGAAGATGGCGATGCCGCGGCCCGGCGGCAGGTTGGACGGGTCTTCCAGGTACGCGCGGACCCGGTCCAGATCCTGCGCCACGGCCTCGCGGGCCGCGCGGTCCAGGCCGCGTCGCTCCAGCCAGCTCAGGCGTTCCCGGATCCGGTTCTTGAGCTTGATCAGGTACTTCCCTCGGGCCCGGTCGCGTGGCTCGAGCTTGAGATAACACGACACCACCCAGTGCCCGCCGGCGTGAAGGCGTGCCAGCCGCTCCACCAGGGGCTCGACGGTGGCGAACGACGGCGACGATGCGGCGGCGCGCGGTTTAGAAGAAGACCGGCTCGCGGTAGGCGCCGTAGACCTGTTCCAGGGTGTGACGGATTTCATAGAGTGTGCAGTACGTCCGTGCGCAGTCGAGCATGGGCGGCATCACGTTCTCGTCGTGTTCCGCCGCCGCTCGGAGCGCGGCCAGGGCCCGTTCCACGGCGGCCTGATCCCGCCGGGCACGGAGCCGTTGGAGTCGTTGTCGCTGCGTGACGTCGGCGTCGTCCGACACTTTCAGGATCTCCACCGGGTGATCGTCCTCCACGGTGAAGTCGTTGACGCCGACGATGGTCCGGCGTTGCTGCTCGACTTCGTGTTGGAACCGGAGTGCGCTCTGGGCGATCTGGCGCTGGAACCATCCGGCCTCGATCCCCGGCACCACCCCGCCGATGCGGGCGATCTCCTCGAACAGGGTCTCGGCCTCCCGCTCCATCCGCTCGGTCAGTGCCTCGACGTAGTAGGAGCCGCCCAGCGGGTCGATCACGTTGGCCACGCCGGTCTCGTAGGCCAGAATCTGCTGGGTGCGGAGCGCCAGTTGCACCGACGCTTCGGTGGGGAGCGCCAGGGTTTCATCCAGCGAGTTGGTGTGCAACGACTGGGTCCCGCCGAGCACGGCGGCCAGCGCCTGGTAGGCGACCCGCACCACGTTATTCATTGGCTGCTGGGCCGTGAGGGAAACGCCCGCCGTCTGGCAGTGGAAACGCATCATCCACGAGCGGGGATTCCGCGCGTGGTACCGATCGCGCAGGTGCCGCGCCCAGATGCGCCGCGCGGCACGAAGCTTCGCGATCTCTTCGAACACATCGTTGTGGATGTCCCAAAAGAACGACAACCGCGGCGCGAAATCGTCCACCGCCAGCCCGCGCGCCAGACCCCGCTCCACGTACTCGAACCCGTCGGCCAACGTGAAGGCCAGCTCCTGCACCGCCGTGGCGCCGGCCTCGCGGATGTGATAACCACTGATCGAAATGGTATTCCAGAGCGGGGTATGCTCGGCCGCCCACTCGAAGATGTCCACGATGATCTTGAGGGCCGGCTCCGCCGGATACACCCAGGCATGCTGGGCCATGTACTCCTTGAGGATGTCGTTCTGAATGGTCCCCCGGAGCCGCCGGATGTCCACACCCTGCCGCTCCGCCGCCGCCACGTAGAAGCAGAACAGCATGGCGGCGGGCCCGTTGATGGTCATCGAGGTGGACACCTGGTCCAGCGGAATGCCGTCAAACAGCGTCTCCATGTCCGCCAACGACGAGATCGCCACGCCGCACTTCCCCACTTCTCCCTCGGCACGCGCGTGGTCCGAGTCGTATCCCATCAGGGTGGGAAAATCGAACGCCACCGAGAGGCCGGTCTGGCCGCGCGCCAGCAAGAACTTGTACCGCCGGTTGGTATCTTCCGCGGTCCCGAAGCCCGCGAACTGCCGCATGGTCCAGAGCCGCCCGCGGTACATCGTCGGGTGGATGCCCCGGGTAAACGGGTATTCGCCCGGATGGCCGAGCGCGGCCTCATGCAGGCCCGCGATGTCGCGGGCGGAGTAGAGGGGCTCGACGTCCGCCGAGCTCTGGGTGATGAATTCGGCGTCGCGCTTGGGCGATCGGTCGTATGCCTCCCGCCAGCGTTCGTATCCGTCGTCAACCGCCATGATTGGCTCCCTTGGCGACGCCGGCCACGATCGCTTGCGCCAGCTGGTAGGGACTGGTTTCCCCTCGCACCACCTCATCCAGCCCGGCCGCGAGCGTAGCGTCCGCGCGCCCGCCGTGCCACACCAGCTGCCGCAGCGTGCGATCCACCACGTCGCGCGTCAGCCGTTCCAGCCGCGCCCGCCGGCGACGTACCAGGTCGCCGCTGGCCGCGAGGAAGGTCGCGTGGCGCTCGAGGGTCTCCACGACATCATCCACGCCCTCACCCTTGGAAGCTACGGTCAAGAACACGGGAGGCTCCCACGCGTCTGGGCGGTCGGGCGGTCGCCCGCCGGGGGGCGTGTGATGGGGGCCTACATGCCGAAATGCGTTGCCCCGGCGGATCCCCAGCATGATCTCCACTTCTTGCTTGAGCTGGTCGGCTCCGGGCCGATCCGCCTTGTTCACGATAAACAGATCGGCGATTTCCATGATGCCCGCCTTCAGCGCCTGCACGCCGTCGCCCGATTCCGGCACCAGCACCAGGACCGCGCTGTCCGCGCTGGCCGCGATGGCCAGCTCCGACTGCCCCACGCCCACGGTCTCGATGATGATCCGTTCAAACCCGTAGGCGTCCAGCACGTCGCAGACCTCGCGGGTGGTGGTGGCGAGCCCGCCGGTGGCCCCGCGCGTGGCCATGGAGCGGATGAACACGTTGGCGTCCAGTGACGCCGACTCCATGCGGATCCGGTCTCCCAGCAACGCGCCGCCGGTGAACGGGCTGGTGGGATCCACCGCCACCACCGCCACACTCCGGTTGCGGCGCCGGTACACCTGGATCAAGCACTCCGTCAGGGTAGACTTCCCGGCGCCGGGTGGCCCGGTGACGCCGATCCGGTGGGCGTGTCCTACGTCGGGATGAATGGCGGAGAGCAGGGCCTCGTAGCCCTCGCGCCCGTTCTCCACCAGGGTGATGGCCCGCGCCAGCGCCGCCACCTCCCGGGCGCGAAGGCCGGCCAGCAACTCCTCCAACGCCATGGCGTAACTTCGCCCGCCGGCCGGGTCCCCAGCAAGCGGCGCCCGCCGCTTCGCCGTCACCGATGCTCCTCGCGCAGCAGTCGCTCCAGATCCAGACCCTGCCGCCCGCGGGTGACCGCCTGCTCTCCGGGAACCAGGGCGCCCGCCGAGATGACCAGCTTCATCGCGTCCTCGACGCTCATCGGCAACTCTCGGATCAGGCGCCGCGGTACCACCAGCAGAAAGCCGGACGTGGGGTTGGGGGTCGTGGGCACGAACACATTGACGCAGGGCTCACCCGCGACGGTCGACAGCGTGTCCGGCGCCTCATTGGTCACGAAGGCGACTGCCCACAGGTCCTGCGTGGGATACGGCACCAACACGGTTCGCCGGAACACCCGGCGCTCCGTCCCCACCAGGCTCTGGGTGATCTGGCTCAACGCATTGTAGATCCGGCCGGTGAGGGGGAAGCGCACCAGCGCGGTGTTCCACCAATGCAGGAGCTGGCGGCCCACCGCGCGATGTACCAACCAGCCGACCAGCACCACGGAGAGCCCCAGCAAGACGAACCCCAGACCAGGGACGCGCACGCCCAGCCAGGCCTGCAACGGCGTGCCGAGGATCGCATCCAAGGTGTTGAAGGCCCAGACGAGCACGTAGATCGTGATCCCGACGGGCGCGGTCACGACCAGCCCCACCAGCAGGTAGCGCCGCAGGCGCCGCACCACGGGTCTCACGCGCCCTCCCCCCGCGGCAGACTGGTCACGGTGACCGGCGTGCGGCGCACCACCACGCGGTCCACCCGCGTGGGGCTGGACGCCAGGACGTCGAACTCCAGGCCCTGGAGCAGGAAGCGTTCGCCGGCCCGGGGAATCCGGCCCGCCAGGCGGGTCAGCAGTCCGCCCACGGTTTCCGCCGCCACCGGCAGGTGGACCTCGAAGCGGGCCGCGAGGTCCGATGCCGGCGCGCCTCCGTCCACCTCCAGCACCCCCTCCGCCTTGCCGTCCGCGGCCCCGGGCGTCTCAGGCTCGCCAAACACCGCGCCCACGAGGGCGCCAAGAAGGTCGTCCAGGGTCGCGATCCCGGCGGTCCCGCCAAACTCATCGAGCAGGACCGCGAACTGCCGGCGCTCGCGCTGCATCTCGAACAGCAGGTCGGCGCAGGGCTTGGATGCCGGGGCGACGACCACCGGCCGCACCGGCAGGGCCCCGCCCGGCGGGACGACGAGGAGGTCGAAAGCGTACACCATGCCGACGATGTGGTCCAGCGACTCCCGGAACACGGGCAAACGCGAGTATCCGGACTCGGACACCATCTGCGCTACGTTGGCGACGGACTCCTCCTCGGACACCGCCACGATGTCGGTCCGTGCCGTCATCAATTCCCGGGCGGGCCGCTCGCTGAACGACAGCAGCCCGGAGAGCACGATCAGCTCGTCCTGCTCGAACAGCTCGGCCCCGCTCCCGGCTCGAAGCAGCGCGGCGACGTCCCGGTGGGGCGCCGAGTAGCTGGACGGGAGGAGCGGTCCGAGTACCCGTCCCAGCCGATCCACCCACGGCACCAGACTGCGCACCACCGGCTGGGGCCAGCGGCGCGCCAGCGCGCGCGGCAGCGCATACGTCGCGGTGATGAGGACCGGAATCGCCCCCAGCACCACCAGGACCGCGAGCGCCAATGGATGTACTCGGCCCAGCACGCCGGCGATGCCCAGGGACGCCAGGAGGACGCCGAGGGTCGCGAGCACGTTGGCGGTTCCCTGCACCCGCCCCGGCGTTCCCAGGAGCGCGCCCGCGGCGGCGGCGCCGCGTAACCGCTGCGCCGCCCAGCGCGTGAGCTCCAGCCGGCTCAGCGCGGCGGCGCCCACGCCCACGGCGGTGCCCGTGGCGGCCAGCGTGGCCCCCAGCAGGACCAGCAGCCAACCGCTCACGGCCCTTCCTTGACCGGCTCCAGGGGCGCGCCCACCGGCAACCGCTCGAAGTACACCCGCTGCACTCTGCGCCGTTCGACCTCCTTCACGACGACCCGGAAGCCGGCCACCGTGAGTTCTTCGCCGGCACGCGGAACCCGGCCCAGCTCCGAGTAGATCAGCCCACCCACGGTGCTCACGTCGTCGCGCTCCAGATGCACGCCCAGGAGCGCCGACAGCTCGTCCAGCGTGATCCGCCCTTCCACCCAGAACCGGGTATCCCCGTCGCGCTCCACCGCGGGCGCCTTGTCCACGTCGTATTCATCGTGGATCTCGCCGACCACTTCTTCGAGCACGTCCTCCATGGTGACCAGCCCGGACGTGCCCCCGTACTCATCCACCACGATCGCCAGCTCGCCGCGGCCCCGCTGAAAGTCTCTCAGCTGGGCGGCGAGCGTCTTGGACTCGGGCACAAACGGCACCGGGCGGATCAGGTCCTGCCACCGTGCCGGCGGCGGGGTGACGCCGGCGATGCTGCCCACCAGGTCCTTGGCGCGGAGCAGGCCGGCGAGGTTGTCGAGCGTGCCGGCGTACACCGGGATGCGGGCGTGCTCGCTCTCCCGCAGCAGGGCCACCACGTCGGTCCACTCGGTCTCGATGTCCAGGGCCACGATGTCGAGGCGGGGCGTCATGATGTCCGCCACCGTGGCGTCCTCCAGGGAGAAGACGCCCAACAGGATGTCGCGCTGGGCCGGCCCCAGGATTTCGCCGGCCGCCGCGGCCGCAGGGAGGATGCCGCGCACCGCGCGCTCCACCGCGGCGACCAGCGTGAGGAGCGGTGCCACGCCGCTCACGCCCCGCCGGGCGGCGCCGGCCAAGGCGGCGGACAACTCGGGCGCTAACGAAGCCACCATGCGGGGGAGCGCGTCCGCCAGCAGGAACAGGAAGGTCGCGGCGACCAGCGCGGTCCAAAACGCCCCCAAGGGCGGCCGGATCCACCACCCGATGGCCTGCGCCGCCGACACGCCGGCGACGATCATCAGCGCCAGCCGGGCGACCTGAAAGGCCCGCCGCAGGGGGAGCTCGCCTGGCGCGCCCGCCGCATCACTCCCCGGGTGCACGATGCCCGGGGCCTCCTCGGCCAAGGCCAGCAATCCCGCCAGGCCGGCGCTGGTGAAGGCCACCGCCAGCGCGAGCATGGTGAGTGCGGTCTCGGTCATTGGCCTCGGGTCGTCAGCGCCCGCACGTAGCGTTCCTGGCGGCGCCACATTCGCGAGCGCGTCCGACCTTCTCCCTCGGG
Source organism: Gemmatimonadales bacterium (assembly GCA_035287045.1). GTDB lineage: Bacteria > Gemmatimonadota > Gemmatimonadetes > Gemmatimonadales > GWC2-71-9 > JACPAP01. The sequence continues at coordinate 29,788 of DATECF010000064.1, forward strand.
ATGTTCGTAGCCCAGGGCGTGCAAGGTGCCGTGGACCAGCAGCCGCACCAACTCCTCCGCCAGCGGAACGCCCGCCGCGACCGCCGCCCGGGCGGCCGGGGGACAGACGTACAGGTCGCCTCCCCAGCGCCCCGCGTGCGGCAGCTCGAACGCGATCACGTCCGTCACGCGGTCCCGGCCAAAGGTCCGGCGGTTGAGGGCGCGCATGCGGCCGGCACCGAGGAAGGTGACGCTGAAGGCGGCGTCGCCCGTCCCCTCCCCGTCCAGGACCGCACCGACCACCCGGCGTACCGCCCGCGGCGAGAGCGGACGGCGCGTTCCGGCGACGGCGATCCGGATGTCACGGCGCGGACGCCGCGTTCCACTCCGCCGTGATACCACCGGTCGCGACCGGATAGTCAACGCGGTTGTGGTGCATGCTGCCCAGCACCCGCACGAATTCCTCCCGAACCCGATCCATCTGGGCCAGCGTGAGGGGCGCTTCTGCCAGCTGGCGGGCCTGAATGCGCTGCTCGATGAGGTGCTCAATGGCATCGCGCACCTGTTGTGGCGTGGGATCGTCCAGCACCCGGAGGGCCGCCTCCACGCCGTCGGCCAGCAAGGCGACCGCCGTCTCGACCGAGCGGGGCCGCGGACCGGGGTAGCGGAAGACCTCGGCGTCCGCGGCGTCCAGAGCACCCCGGGCGCGCGCCCGCGCCAGGAAATAGGAGATCTCCTGAGTGCCATGGTGTTCCGGGATGAACGCCTTCACGACCTCGGGGAGGCGGTGCTCCTCGGCCAGCGCGATCCCTTCCTTGACGTGCGCCCGGATGATGCCCGCGGACACCTCGGGCTTGAGCTTGTCGTGCGGGTTGCTGCCGTGGCCCTGGTTCTCCACGAAGAACTGGGGGCGCCGGAGCTTGCCGATGTCGTGGTAGTAACACCCCACCCGCGCCAGCAACCCGCCGGCCCCAATCGCGTTACAGGCGGCCTCGCACAGATTGGCCAGGGCGATGCTGTGGGCATAGGTCCCGGGGGCCTCGGTGGCCAGGCGGCGCAGCAAGGGGTGATTGGGATCCGAGAGCTCCAGGAGGGTGAGGTTGGTGGTCACCCGCGCCGCGGCCTCGAACACGGGCAGCGCGATCGTCACGAGCGCCGCGGACACCAGGCCGTTGACCGCGCCCCGAAGCACGCTGGCGCCCATCTCGGTGACGCTCCATCCGTATCGCAGGCCCACCGTCACCGCCGCCAACGCGAAGCCCGCCGTGACGATGCCCGACGCGGCCAGCAGTTGGCTGCGCCGGCGCACGGTGCGGACGCCCAGCGTGCCCGCCACGCTCCCCAGGCTCGCGATGTACAGGGCGTTCTCGCCCCCGTACGCCGCCTGGGTTCCCAGCAGCACGGCGAGCACCAGCGCCGCCACCATGGCCACCCGGCCGCTGATCAAGACCGTGATCAGCATGGCGGCGAACGGAATAGGGATCAACTCGGGCGCGTCACTGACGAAACGCCAGGTGACCCACGCGCCGAACACGGCGATGCCGAACACGACGGCCAGCGACGCCAGCCGCCGGAGATCGTCGTACACCGGGCGACGATACAACTGGATCAGGAGCCAGAAGATCGCGAGGATGGCGACGTTGCTGAGCACCTGGCCCACCGCTCCGCGCCAGTCCCCCGCCCGTCCCTCGCCCCGCCGCAACAGCTCGGCCCGCAGCGCGACCAGCCGGTCCCGCACCTCGGGCGTGACCACGTCGTGGGCGGCCACGATCCGCTCGTTGGCGCGTACCACATCCTTGATCGAGTCCACGCTGGCCCTGAGCTCGGCGCGTAGCCGCTCCGTCTCCTCCAGGTCGGGCACCAACGTGGGCCGGAAGACGCCGTGGATCAGCTTTACAAACACCTGGTCCCCCAACGAGCTGTTGGGGTCGGGGTGGAGGCGGGCTCGGCGTGCCAGATAGCCTCCGAAGCTCAGCACGTCGTCCCGCCGCGCCACCCGCTCGCGACCGTCGCTCCGCACCACCACTTCGCGCGACAGCTCGAACTCGATGCTCCCGCTCGGCGGCACGCCACGCACCAGCTCCTCACCCGCCATCCGCAGGAGCGCGCGGCGAAGCGCCGCACGCCGGCTCCGGTTCCCCAGATAGGTGCCTTCGTCCGGCTGCAGCCGGACGCCCAACCGCCGAGCCGCCTCGACCCGGCCGGAATCGCTTCGCTCGGCCTCCAGGGCGACGAACAGGCGGTCCACGCGCTCCCGCACCGAATCTGCCGCCCCTAGCTGATACTGGTAGATCGGACGAACGGTGGCGGCCAGGGCCCCCGCCTCGCGCGTGAGCTCCGCGGCCGTCTTGGGCACCTGGTACGCGAACGGCGCCACCACCTCGACTGTGGAGACCTCGCCGGGCTCCAGCACCGGCGTCTCGAACGTGCGGGCCACGGGGAAGAGCGTGTAGGTCAGCAGGCCCACGACGGCCAGCAGGCCCCACCGGGCGCCGTGAAACGTCACGCGACGCGTGAGCTGGCCGGCTGGCAACTCCAACATCACACGCGACGTCCGCCGTTCGCTCATGTCCCCTGGTCCTCCACGTACGCCCGGATGATCTCCCGCACCAGCCGATGCCGCACCACGTCACGATCGTCCAGGTAACAGAAGGCCACGCCTTCGATGCCGGGCAGGATGCGCTCGACCTGGATCAGGCCTGACTCCTCCCGCGACGGCAGATCGATCTGTGTCTTGTCCCCGATCACTACCGCCCGGGAGTTCACGCCCAGCCGGGTGAGGAACATTTTCATCTGACCGCCGGTGACGTTCTGCGCCTCGTCCAGGATGACGAAGGCATCGGCCAGCGTGCGGCCCCGCATATAGGCCAGGGGCGCGATCTCGATGGTGCGCGTCTCGAGCGCCTTCTGGATGCGATCCTGGGGCATCATGTCCTCGAGCGCGTCGTAGAGCGGCCGGAGATAGGGGTCGACCTTGGCCTGAATGTCTCCGGGGAGGAAGCCGAGCCGCTCGCCGGCCTCCACCGCCGGGCGCGCCAGGACCAGCCGGCGTACCCGCTTGCGCGCCAGGGCCTCCACGCCTACCGCCACCGCGAGGTAGGTCTTCCCGGTGCCCGCCGGGCCCACGCCGATCACGATTTCGTGGTCGCGCAACGCCTTGACGTACTCGCGCTGGCCCGCCGTCTTGGGATGCACGATGCGCCGCAGTCCCGGGAGCACAATCTTGAGCTCGCCGTCCGCCAGCCGCTCCAGCCCGGTCCCACCCTCCACCACCAAGCGACGGATGTCTTCCGGCGACAGCGCTTCCCCGACGCGGGCGATGTCGATCATGGCGCTCGCCACCCGGGCCGCGCGCTCCACCGCTTCGAGCTCGCCGGCCAGCATGACCTGGTCCCCCCGCAACGACGCCCGCACCCCGGTCACCCGCTCCAGCTCGGTGAGGTTGGTGTCGTTGATTCCGGTCAGCAGCACCGGATCCGCACCCTCGGCGGACAGCCGGTGCGTGATGGTGTCACTCATGGCTGGATGGTGAGTCCCAGGCCGGCGAGGTCGGTCTGGCTCACCGGCGCCGGCGACTCCTCGAACAGCGCCCGGGCCGCTGTGGTCTTGGGGAACGCAATCACGTCGCGGAGGTTCCCCGCCCCGGCCAGCAACATGGTGACCCGGTCGAACCCGATGGCGAATCCGCCGTGCGGCGGCGCGCCCGCCCGCAGCGCCCGCAGCAGGAACCCGAACCGGGCCTCAGCGTCGGCCGGTCCGATACCGAGCGATTCGAGCACCTTGAGCTGAAGGGCGGGATCGGTAATCCTGATCGAACCGCTCCCCAGCTCGATGCCGTTGTAGACCGCGTCGTAATGCAGCGCGCGAACCCGCTCGTAGTCTCCCGCCCAGAATCGCTCGAGGTCGTCCGGGTGCGGCGCCGTAAACGGGTGATGGGCGAACGCCCAGGCCCCGGTCTCCGGATCCCGCTCGAACAAGGGGAAGTCCTCGATCCACAGGAAGGCGTGCGGCGACGCGGGCTCCGGCTTCAGCCGCTCGATCAGCGCGCCGCGGACCGCCCCCAGCGCGGGCGACGTGACCAGGTCGGCGCCGGCCGCTGCCACCAGCAGGCCGCCGTCGTCCAGCCGCGCCACGTCCGGTGAAAGGCCGCTGAGCTTGGCCAGGGCGCCGGACCATTGGTCGCCCTGCCGCTTCAAGGTCGCGAGCCCCGACAACCCGGCCTGTTTCGCCACCGCCGTCAGCGCGTCCACCTCCTTGCGGGACAGCGCCGCGCCACCGGGCACCCGGATGCCCCGGACCCGCCCGCCGTTGCCCACCGCGTCATCGAACGCCCGGAATCCCCGGCCACCCAGCACCGCGCTCAGGTCCTCGATCGGCAGGCCGAAACGGACGTCCGGCTTGTCCACGCCGTACCGCTCCAACGCGTCCCGGTGGGCCATCCGCAGGAACGGGGCCTCGACGCGCTCGCCGGCTTCGGCCCACAGGGCGACCAGCACCGCTTCCACCGCGCCATACACGTCCCGGGGCGTGACGAACGACGCCTCCAGGTCGATCTGCGTGAACTCCGGCTGGCGATCGGCCCGCAGGTCCTCGTCACGGAAGCAGCGGGCAATTTGGAAGTAGCGGTCGAAGCCCGCCGTCATCAGAATCTGCTTGTAGATCTGAGGGGACTGCGGGAGGGCGTAGAACTGCCCGCGGTGGATCCGTGACGGGACCAGGTAGTCGCGGGCCCCTTCCGGCGTGGGGCGCGTGAGAATGGGCGTCTCGATCTCGTAGAACTCCAGCTCGGTGAGCGTCGCCCGCGCCCGCTGCAACAGGCGGTGACGCAGCGCGAAATTGCGTTGGAATTCCGGCCGCCTCAGGTCCAGATGCCGGTGCAGCAGCCGCAGTTCCTCCGCCGGCAATTCCTCGCCCCTGGATCGCCAGACCGGGACGGCCGGCGTCTCGGCGGGCCCGACCACGTTGAGATCCGTGGCCCGCACCTCCACGTCGCCAGTGGCCACCTCCGGATTGCGCGCCGCCTCCGGCCTCGCCGTGACCCGCCCGCTCACCAGCACCACCGTCTCGGCACCCACGCCGGCGGCTCGCTGCATCGCCTCAGCCGGGGTCCACTCGGGCCCGAAGGTAACCTGCACGATCCCCTCGCGGTCCCGCAGGTCGAAGAAGATGAGACCGCCCAGGTCCCGGCGCCGGTGGATCCAGCCCCCCAACCGCACCTCGGCACCCACATGGGCGGCGCGCAACGCGCCGCAGCGGTGCGTCCGCATCGTGGTCGCGCTCACGGCACCGAGTTCGCTCACCTATCCGGTCCGCACCGGGGGGCTGCGTCTCCGAGCGCGAATCCCGCCGGCGCGGACCGGATAGGCAAGCGAACGTCTGGAACGCGACACTAGGATCGCTCGGCGTCGCACAGCGTACGGTAGAACGCGTCCGGGTCCCGCGCTTGGAGCAGGCGCTGCCGAAAGGGCTCCCGCCGCACCAACCGGGAAATCCGGCTGAGCGCCTTCACGTGAGCCCCGGAGGCGCTCTCCGGACCCACCAGCAGGAAGAAGAGTCGAACCGGCTGTCCGTCCAGGGAGTCGAAGCCTATGGGCAGATCGGCGACACCGGCCGCGAGCCGCAGGTCGGGAAGCATGGGGGACTTACCGTGGGGAATGGCAACGCCGTATCCGATTCCGGTTGACAGCACGGCCTCCCGGGCCTGTACCGCCCGCAAGATGTCGTCAAACTGCCCTCCGCTGCCATCGGTCACCAGATGGACCAGTTCGCTCAGCACCGCCAGCTTGTCGCGGCCCAGCAGCGGGACGCGAATGCGGGCCGGGGACATGAAGTCGCCTAGCAACACCGCAGAAATGGTCCAAGTCCTAGAACGAGTTGAACATAATGGCCCTTCCGGGGGGGAACAAGCACAGCCTTGACACCCCCTTTGGAGCCGGCGAAGCTACCGGCCGTGCACCCTGTCAGAGCCCTCTGCGGCACCCTCCTGCTGACCGCCGGAGCCGGCGCGGCCACCGCGCAGGCCCCCGCCTCCGCCGACATGTGGCGTCTGTCGGCCGCCACCCTGGCTGGACCCGCCGCGCTGGAGGAGGGGGCCAGCGGGGCCTTCTGGAACCCCGCGGCCGCCTGGGGGTCGCCCCGGGTCCGCCTTGGTGTTCAGGTGCTCCAGACGCCGGACATCCTCGGAGTCACCGGCCTGCTCGCCGGAGTCGCCTACCGGTGGTCCGACGCCATCGCCGGGCAGTTGGTCCTCGCCCGAACCCAGGTGGGAGACCTGGTTCGCACCACCACCTCGCCCACCAGCGATCTGGGCAGCATCCCGGTCTACGAGCAATTGGTGGGGGTGGGCGCCGCCCTGAGACAAGGGATCGTCACTGGTGGTGCCCTGCTCCGCGCCCATAACGCCCGGTTCGACGCGGACCGCGACAACGGGGTCACGCTGGACTTGGGGGTGCAGATCGCGCTGCCCTGGGCTTCCCTCGCGGCGGCGACGCATTTCTTTCCGCTCGACGTGGGAAGTCGCGAGGTGACCGACTACTACGCCGCGGCTGAAGCTCAGCCCGCATCTCCCAACCTGTGGGGCACGCCGGGTCGCCTGTTCCTGCGCTACGGCGTGAGCGCCCGCCGGGGCAGCGGAGTGGAGCATGGAGGGGGCGTCGGGCTGGAACTGGACCGCCGGTTTCGCCTGGACGCATCGTTGGTCGCCGAGAGCGGGTACGGCGACCGGGAAGGCCGGCACCGCGAGGTGTCGTGGCGTCCCGCCGTCGGGGTGTTACTTCGGGTGGGGCGGTACGCCATCACCGCCGCTCGCTCCTCCGGGCTCGGCGGGCTCGGGGCGTCCTACCGGATCGGGTTGGACGTGGACGCGCTCCGATGAACCTCTTGAACCTCCCGCCTCCCACCGCCTGGGCGGCGCTGGAGCCGTGGCTCTCCACGCGCGGCGACCCGCCCTACCGAGGGCGCCAGATCCTCCCCCGCCTCTGGCAGCGGCCGGCGCGATCCTGGCGTGACGCCTCCGAGCTTCCCGCCGGGTTGGCGGATGGGCTCACGGGCGAGTTCCCCCTGCCGCGGATGGAGCTCATCCGCAAGCAAATCTCAACCGACGGCACCGTGAAGTTCCTGTGGGCGCTGGGAGACGGCGAAGCCATCGAATCGGTGTGGATTCCGGAAGGGCGCCGCCGCACCCTGTGCATCTCCTCGCAGGTGGGGTGCGCCCTGGGGTGCGTGTTCTGTGCGACCGGGCGGATGGGCTTCCGTCGGCACCTGGAGCCGTGGGAGATCGCCGGGCAGGTTCGTGAGATGCTGCTGGACCCGTCGCTGGGGAAGCCAACCAACGTGGTCTTCATGGGAATGGGTGAGCCACTCCACAACTGGAGCGCAGTGGATGTCGCCCTGACCATCCTGAACCACCCGGCCGGGCTGGGGCTTGGCGCCCGGCACATCACGATCAGCACTGTCGGACTGCTGCCGGGGCTGGCGCGCCTCGCGGCCCGCCCCGAGCAGTTCCGGCTGGCGGTTTCCCTGCACGCGCCCACGAGTATCAGGCGCCGCGCCCTGATGCCGGTCGAGAAGAAGTACCCGCTCGCCGACCTCATGGCGGCGCTGCGTCAATTCAAGCGGCGCGTGACCTTCGAGTATGTCGTGATCTCGGGCATGAACGACGCCGAGGAGGACGCGCTGGCGCTCGCCGAGCTGGCCCGGCCACTGGGCGCGCTGGTGAACCTCCTGCCGTTGCACCCTGGGGGTGCACCGGATCTGGTGCCGGCGCCCCAGGCCGGCGTGCGGCGGTTCGCCGCGCTGCTTCGGGAACGCGGCGTGAGCGCCAGCGTGCGCCGGAGCCGCGGGCTCGACATCAGCGCCGCGTGCGGCCAGCTACGGGTGGAAACCGAGCGAGCGCGCCAGATCGGGGCCGATCAACACGCTGGCGTCGAGTAGCAGCCGCGGGTCGTGGTCCACGGTGATGCGCCCCAGGCCCAACGCCCGGCGCACCCGTTGCGCCGCGGTCGAGTCCCCCCGGCGCACGATGATGATCGTGGAATCCAGCAAGGAGTCCCGAGCGGAGCCGTAGTCCACCACGTCGATCCCGGCCTGCCGCAGGCGCCGGGTCACCTCGCGCGCCAATCCGTCGGCCGCCGTGGCGTTGAGGACTTCCACCACCACGGGCGTTGCCTCGCCCGGGATCACCGGCGCCTTCCCGGACGAGCGGTACCCGTTGCGCTGCGCCCACAGGACCGCCGCGACCGCCACAGCCGCCGCGACCGCTCCGATCAGGACGAACCGACCAATCCGTTCCAAAACTCCACGCTTTCCGGAAGGAGCGGCCGGCCCGCGTCGAGGGTCCACCGCAGGCGCTCCGCGGTCACCTCCCGCAACACGGCTTCCGGCTCCTGGGGCACGCGAGCCGCCTGGGCCGTCCGCTCCTCGACACGAAACGGCCGTCCGGGCTCCAGGTAGTCGGCCAGGTACAGGAGCCGCCCCACGCGGTCCCACCCGGCGAAGCCCACGGAGTGATAGTGCACCGCCCGCAGGACGCCGCGGTCGGTCTCGCCGTGCTCCGCCGCCAGGCGGGCAGCCGCGGGGCCGTGGCGAAGCTTCGGCACGCCCCAGGCGTCGGGCGCGAGGCGTTCCAGCTCTGCGGGGGGGGCGTCTCGCAGCGCATCGTGCAGATACGCGGCGCGGAGCCAGCGGTCCCGCTCCGAGCCGGAAACCCCCTGGACCTCGGCCCACCGGCGGAGGAGCGCCGCCACCCGTTCCACATGCGCCCGCCGCACCGCCCCCACCTGGGCCCACGGCGGAAAGCCGGGTGCCGCGCTCACGAGCCGCCCAGCCATTCGTCCCCGGCGAGTCCATCGCCCAGGACGATGTTGTCGATCAAGCGGGTAGAGCTCACGCGCGCCGCCAGCGCCACCAGGGTGTCCCCCGCCACCCGAGTCACCGGGGAGAGGGTGTTCGGGTCTACCGCCTCGAGATACTCCAGGCGAAGGAGCGGCTCCCGCTCCACCAGGCGGCGCGCCGCTCGCAGCACCTCAGCCGCCGCCGTGACGCCTCGTTGGAAGGCGTCATGCGCCGCCGCCAGGCCCTGACTCAGGGCCGGTGCGGCGCGGCGCTCCTCGGCGCTCAGGTAGGCATTGCGGGAGCTCAGGGCCAGGCCGTCCGCTTCCCGCACCGTAGGTGCGACCAGGATCTCCAGAGGGAAGTTGAGATCGGAGACCATGCGCCGGATCATGAGCGCCTGCTGTGCGTCCTTACGACCGAACACGGCTACGTCGGGCTCCACCAGATGGAATAGCTTGGCCACGACGGTGAGCACGCCTTCGAAGTGACCGGGGCGCCACGGCCCGCACAGGTGTTCGCCCAGGCTCCCGGGCTGCACTCGCACCGCGGGCGGTTCCGGGTACACGGCCTCGGGAGCGGGCACGAACAGGCAATCGGTCCCCCGCGCGGCGGCCAGGGAGCGGTCGCGCGGCAGGTCGCGCGGGTAGCGGCCGAAGTCCTCGGCCGGGCCGAATTGGAGCGGATTGACGAACACGCTGACCACCACGTCGTCCGACGCGCGACGCGCGGAGTCAATCAAGCGCAGATGTCCTTCGTGCAGATAGCCCATGGTGGGCACCAAACCGACGCGCCGGGCGGCCCGGCGGCGCTCGCGCGACCACGCACGTAGCTGGCGCGGGTCGGCGATCTCGATCACTCGTCGAAGCTGTGCGCCGCGTCCGGGTAGCGGCCCTCGCGCACCTCGGCGGCGAACTGCTTGACGGCGGCGCGGACCTGTTCTCCCAGGTTGGCGTAGGCCTTCACGAACTTCGCCTGGAAGCGCTCGTTCAATCCCAGCATATCGTGCAACACCAGCACCTGCCCGTCGCACTGCGGGCCGGATCCAATGCCGATGGTGGGGATCGAGAGCGCCTGGGTCACCCGAGCGGCCACCGGCGAGGGCATCAGCTCCAGCACCACGGAGAACACGCCCGCGTCCTCCAGCGCCTTGGCGTCCGCCACGATGCGGTCGCCGGCCTTGGATCCACGCCCCTGGACGCGCGATCCACCCAGGGCGTGAACCGATTGCGGCGTGAAGCCCACGTGCCCCATGACCGGAATCCCGATGTCCACCAGCGCCCGCACGGTGTCCCGGACGGCCAGGCCGCCTTCGAGCTTCACGCCCTGCGCCCCGGTGAGCTGCATCGCCCGGCCCGCGTTCCGCTTGGCCTCCTCGATGGATACCTGATACGTGAGGAACGGCATGTCGATGATCACCAGGGCGCGCCGCACGCCCGCGCGGACCATGCGGGTGTGGTAGATCATCTGCTCCAGGGTGGCCGACAGGGTGGTGTCCTGACCCGCGAGCACGGTATTCACGGAATCGCCCACCAGCACGATGTCCACGCCGGATTCGTCCAGCAGCTGGGCGAACAGCGCGTCGTAGGCGGTCAACACCACGATCTTGCGACCGGCCCGCTTGGCCTCCAGCAGATCCAGCGTGGTGACGCGTTTACCGGGGCTCGGCATGCGGCATCAGCTCCGTGAGCTCACGCTGCCAGAAGGGACGCCGCCGGAGCTCGGGATGCGGGACCACGAGGTCCGGGTCGGTGATGGCCCGATCATCGTACTGGACCAGGTCCAGGTCCAGGGTCCGGGGTCCCCAGCGAACCGCCCGTACCCGTCCGGCGGACCGCTCGATGGCGGTGCACGCCTCGAACAGCTCGCGTGGCGGCAGCTCGGTGGAAAGCAACACCATCTGATTGAGGTACGGTCCCTGGGATACCGGTCCGAGCGGTGCGGTTTCCTCGATAGCGCTGGCCGCCACCAGCGTGGTATCGGGCAGCGCCGCGAGGCGCTCGCGAGCGAATGCCAGCTGCGCGGCCCGATCACCCAGGTTCGAGCCCAGGGCCACGAAGGCCCATTCAGCCATGCGGCGCTCCGTCGCGCTCCAGCACCACCTCCACGTACTCCAGGGGACCGTCAATCGGGGCGTGGGGTTTGCGCGCCGCGACACGCACCCGACCCACGCCGCGCAGCTTCAAGGTCCGGGCCGCGATCTTCTCGCACAGCGCTTCCAACAACCGGTGGCTGCTGGCGCCGACCGTCTCCGAGACCAGCCGGTACAGCTCGCGATAATCGAGGAGGTTGCAGGCCGAATCCGTCTCGCCTACCCGCCGGAGGGAGAGCCACACCGTGAGATCGAGCTCGAGGGGTTGCGGGATCCGCTGCTCGTGCGGCAGCAAGCCCACGCGCGTGTGGAACCGCATGCCCTTGAGGGAGATCGAATCGCCGTCCGTCATGCCACCGAATGGTAGTCGCCGGAGTCGTCCGCCGCGAACTGCCGCGTCATCTCGCTCAGCATGTCAACCACATTCGCCAGCTCCTGCGTGGCCCGTCCCAGGTCTTCCAGCCCGGCCGCGACGTCGCCGGCGCGGGTGATGACGGCTTCGATGCCCTGGCGATTCCTCTGCGAGATGCCGGCCACGGCCTCCATCCGCTCCCGCAACCCGGCGTAGGCGGCACGCTGCCCGTCCGCCGTCCGGGTGATGCGCTCGGCCCCCTCCCCCGCGTCGTGCGTGGCCCGCACGATCGCGTCCAGCGCGTCCAGGCCCAGGGCGCTCACCCGCTCCACACCCGCCACCCCCGTGTGCCCCTTGTGCATCTGCTCGTCCACTTCGCTGAGCCGTTGCTGCATGTCCGCCAGGAGCTGCCCCGCTTCGGTCGCGGCGGCGGCACTCTGCTCGGCCAGCCGCCGCACTTCGTCCGCCACCACTCCGAAACCTTTTCCCTGCGCCCCCGCCCGAGCCGCCTCGATCGCCGCGTTCAGCGCCAGCAGGTTGGTGAGGTCCGCCAGCTCGCGGATGGACGCCAGGAAGCTCACGACCCGCCGGCTCGCGGCGCCCAGGCCCGTCACCCGGGCGGCACTCTGGTCCACGAACGCTTTGAGGGCGACCAGCCGCCCCATGGCATCTTCGATGGTGGACCGGTGCCGGGCCGCCAGATCGCTGGCGGAGACGCTGGCGGCGGCGGCGTGCGCGCTGTCTTCCGCGACGCGCTCGGTCGCACGGGTCAGCTCAGCCGTCGCCTCCAAGCCCCGGCCCACATCCCGCGCCTGATCCGCCAGGCCCGCCCCGACCACCTGCATGGAATCGGTCATGGCCTGCGCCGCGGCTCCGAGCACCTGCGCCGCGCGGCTGAGCTGCTCCACCTGCTGGTCCACCCGCCGGACGGTCTCCAGCAGCGGCCGGCGAAGGTCGGTGAGGTGGAGGGCGGTCGCGATCCGGGAAGCGCACGTCTGGATCAACGCGGACTCCTTCCGCCCGTAGCGACTCGGCTGCCGGTGCTCGAGCTCCAGCGTGCCGATACACTGCTCGCCGAACATCAACGGCTGAATCACCAGGCTCCGCGCTCCGCCCGCCAGCTGCAGGGTCCTGGGATCCCGCAGCGCGTCTCGCACCACCAACGCCTTCCCCGACGCCGCCACGTCCGCCCGCAGGTCGTCCGCGTCCGCCTCGATGGCCGCCCCATCACGGTCCCTGGGCCGCTGGGTCGCCACGCCGCGGTACAGCACGTGAAACCCGTCGTCCCGCCGCTGGCAGATGCGGAAGTCGGTCCAGTCGAGGATCCGGTGCGCCAGCGCCTCGATGCGGCGCAACGAGACATCCAGCGACACGTTGCTCGTAATCACTGTTTCCATGGCGTGAATCTTGTTCATCTCCTCAGCCTGAATCGCTTCCTCGACGATGCGCTTGAGGACGATCCCGCCGAACCCGAGCAACGCCGCCACGAAGGGCCAGCTCACCGCCGGCAGGGTCTCCATGGTGAACAGGATGGCCGACGCGCCCACCAGCGTGAGCGCGTACGCCACGATCTCATACCGGAGGATCAGGAGCCGGTCCTCGGGACCCAGCTTGCCGCGCACCATCAACGTGAAATACGTCAGACCCCGCGATGCGACGAAATACGCCACCGCCAGGACAACCAGGGCGGGCATGCCCGCGTAGCTCAACGGGCTGGCGGCTCCGGTTGCGAGCAGCGCCACCGCGTAGGCCCCATAGGCTGCGGTCAGGGCGACGACCTCGCGGCCGCCGTTGATGCACGCCGGCCGCAGATCGCGCCGAAGCCATCCGTGGTCTGCCACCACGATGCCGACCGCCAGGGCCAGGAGCGCGATCTCGGGCCCCGCCATGAGCGAGCCGGCCAGGGCACCGATCCCCACCTGCGAGGTGTACGCGTACTTGCCGAGAACCAGCTGGAAGCTCCGCACCAACAACGTGGCGGCCACCAGGATCGGCAGGGCGGGCCACAGGTCGATCCACGCGCGGTAGTCCAGCGCCACCGTGGCCAGGATACCGCTCCCCAGCACCAGCGTGGCGTCGCCGGCCCGGAGCACGAGTTGGTTGTGGGTCAGGGTCATCGGGGATTGACCAACCGGACTAGGTCGCCGCGCCGTCGAGCGCCTCTCGCAGTTCCCGCATCAGGGCCCGCGCCGGCTCCAGCCCGCGTCCTAACCGCTCCACCAACGCGCTGCCGACGACCACCCCATCCGCCCAACGCGCCACCGCCCGCGCCTGGTCGCCGCTGGCGATCCCGAACCCCACGGCAATGGGCAGCGCGGTGGCCGCCCGAACCCGCCCGATGGTGGAGGCCAGCGCGTCGCCCACCACGGTCCGCGCGCCGGTCACCCCGAGCCGGGCGATGAGATAGAGAAAGCCTTCCGCTCCCCGCACCAGGGGCTCCAGCCGCGCGGCCGTCGAGGTCGGCGCCACCAGCCGAATGACCGCCAAGCCGGCGGCGCGAAGCGTTGCCTCCACCCGGGGATCTTCCCCGGCCGGCAGGTCGGTCACCAGCACCCCTTCGACGCCCGCCGCAATCGCGTCGCCGGCAAACCGCTCGAGCCCGTACGCCAGCAGCGGGTTCAGGTAGCTGAACGCGATCACCGGCACCGGCAATCGCGCCTCGCGGATCAGCGCCAGCGCGCCCGAAACCGTCATGCCCTCCTTCAGGGCGGCGTGGCTGGCGCGCTGGATGGTGGGCCCGTCCGCCAGGGGATCGCTGAAGGGGATGCCCACCTCCACGAAATCGGCGCCCGCCTCCACCACCATGTGGACCGCCTCGAGGCTGGCCCGCTTGCCGGGATAGCCGGCGGTGAGGTATGGAATCAGGGCCGCCCGGCGCCGGCGCCTGAGGTCGCGCCACCGGGCCGCCATGGGCCGTTCAGACAAAGTAATTCGCGGGGTCGATGCCGTACTTGGCGGGGTCGGTGACCTTGATGATGGAGCGGCGGAAATTCCCCTCCGGCGTCTGCTCCGCGAGATTGACCAGCGGTCCCGAGGGAATCAGGCCGCCCTCCGGCGTCGCCACCACCCGCACCACCGGCCGGTGAATCTGCGACAGATCCGGGTTCGCCGAATGCACGATGGCGATCTCGTAGGAATCGAGGATCACGCAGGTGCCCACCGGATAGACCCCGAGCACGTTGATCAACGACTTCACCAGCACCGCGTCCAAGCCCCGGCGCGGATTGGTCCACATCTCCCGCAGCACCTGGTCCGGCTGGATGGGGGTGGTCTGGTACGCCCGGCGCGTGGTCGCCGCGTCGAATCCGTCCGCCACCGCCACGATCTTCGAGAAGACTGACAGCTGGCGGGTACGAATGGACTTGGGATACCCCGTCAGATCGGCCTTCATGTGGTGCTCGTACGCCACGATCATGCCGCGATACGGGATCTCCCCGTATCCCCGCAGGCCGAACAGCGTGAGCACGCCCAGCCAAGGGTGCGCCTGCATGATCCGCCACTCGTCATCCGAAAGCCCGCCGGTCTTGTTGAGCACGTCAAGGGGGATGCGGCTCTTGCCCACGTCGTGCAGCAACGCCGCCATCCCCAGATCAAACAACTGAAGCTTGGAGAGGCCCAGCCGCCGCCCGATGGCCACCGAGAAGATGCACACGTTGACCGAATGGGTGAACGTGTATTCGTCATAATCACGAATCGTGGTCAGGCCCACCAGCGAGGCTTCGTTGCTCAACACCTGGTCCACGATGCTCTGCACGGCGCGCTTCACTTTCTTGACGCTGGCGCTGCGCCCCATGCGCACGCTGCTCACGACCTCCTTGGTGACCGCCACGGAGCGCTCGTACGTCTTCTTCGCCACTTCCTTGGCCCGCTCCTGATCGTCCTGGGCTTCGTCGGTCTCGAGCGGGGGCTCGACCACGACGTGCATCACACCGCCCTGCACCATTCGTTGCTGCAGCTCGTACAGCTTGTTGGGGTTCGCTTCGCGGGTGGCGAAATTGAGGACAAGGGACACGAACACCTGCCACTCCCGCCGCTCCGCGCCGCTGTCCACCCGCATGGTGCCAATGCCGCATTGCCGGAACATGCCGAGCACGTGCCCGAACGAGGCGTAGTTGTCCAGGTCCAGCCGGAGGCGGGTGGAGTTCACGAAGATGAACTCCCCGGCGAGACGGACTTCCACTTCCTCTTCGATCTGGAGCAGGGCCTTGGCCGAGGCGGTGAGGTCGTCGAGCGCGCGCTGCACCTGATCGTTCTCAACGGGGTAGAGCCTGAGACTCCGCAGTGCGGCGTAGAACGTGATCAGGAATCCGCGACCGCCCTGCCGGAGGAGGCTTTCCGTGCTCTGCATGGCATCGGCCATGGACGCCCGAGGCGGGCGCCCGGCGGGGTTGCTCACGGGCGTGCCCCCTCGCGCAACGCCTGGTTGACGGCGTTGCGCACCAAGGCGTCCTTGTCCTTGGCCGCCTCCTCCAGCACGGCACGCGCTTCCGGGGTGCCGATCTTCCCCAACGCCATGGCGGCACACGCCCGGGTTTCCGGATCCTCCCGGCGTTTGAGGAACCCCCCCGCGCTCAGCACCATCCCGGCAAGTCGCTGCACGCCCGCCCCACCCACCAGGACGCCGTAGGCTTCGAAGAACGCCATCTTCTCCGTGAGGTCCGCCCCGCGCAGGGCCTTGCCGTCCACCGCCGCCTCGACCCGCCCCAGCACGCTGCGGTGGCCCCGCCCGGCAAGCACTCTGACGGCCGCGATGCGGACGTCCCGGTCGGGGTCGTCCACCGCCCGCTCGAGCTGCTGCATCGCCCCCGGGGTGCCGATCGCGGCCAGCGCTTCCACGGCGCCCACCTTCACCGGTGCGGTCGAGCTGTCGAACAACGCCCCAAGGGCCACCGCCACCGGTGGCAGCTTCAATTGCCCGGCCAGCTTCACGGCCTGCAGCACGGTGGCCTCATCCCGGCCGCCGAGCACCCGGCTCATCTCGTCCGGGTAGGCGACGGCCAGCCGCTGCGCGGCCGAGGTCAACAACTCCACCACCCGCTGGTTCGTCAGCTTGGGCATCCAGGCGAGCACCGTTTCCAGCGCCTGCGGGCGAAGCTCCCGGAACAGCTCGCCCAGCTCCTCCTCCGTGGGATGCACCGATGCTTCGTCCAACGACTGCAGCAGCTGCGCCAGGGCTTCCTGCTGTGACAGCTTCGCCGGAATGTCCGAGAGCTCCTGACGATGCTCGGGCAGCAGCTCGCGGGCCCGCTGCAGCACCACCCGCTGCTCGCGGCAGATCGCCGCCACCGATCGGAAATCGCCGATCGCCAACAGGTAGGGGATAAAGTTCTCGACGATACTGATCAGTTCCGCCCGCACCGTGCTGTAGGACTGCAGCTCCAGCAGGTCGAACAACATCCCGAGCACATTGCCCCGCAAGTCCTGCTTGTACTCGCGCTCGATCTCCGTCGTGAGGTACGCGCGTTCCTTGTCGTCCAGGAAGTACAGGGTGGCGTCGAAGTCCTCCAGGCTCACGATGCCTTTGGGGCGCTCGGGGGCCGCCGCCTCCTCGGCCACCTGCTTCCGGACTTGCTCCCGCGCGGCCTCCGCCGACTCCGCCGGCGATCCCGATCCTGGAGGTCCCATACCGGACGTCTGCAGGTCCGCGCCGGGCGCCTTGGGAAGGGGCACCGCGTCCGCCGCCGCCAGCTCGACGAAGCTGTATCGGACGTACTGGAAGTCCTCCTCCCAGAGCAGGGTGAGCAGGTCGTCGTCGGCGTCCGCCGGCAGCTGGCGGGCCTTGTGGATCACACCGAGGAAGCGCGGCAGTTCGTCGTTTTCCACGCCCTGCAGAAACGTGAGTGACCGAATGCCGTCCTTGAACAACACCCACGCCACGCTCTCCGCGCGATTGGGCTGCGACAACACGGCGCGCTTGTCCAACACCAGGTCCGCTTCAGTGACGCCCAGGGTCAGCTCGGAGGTCTCCAGCCACACTGGCGCGAACGCCGCCCGCACGTTCTGAATGGCCTGCTGATAAACCGGATTGTTGGGGAGGTACAACTGGGTGGCCCGCAGCCCTTTGACCAGGGTCTGCATCAGCGCATCCGCCACCTGCGGCTCGATGGTGGTGCCGGCCAGCGGGGCCGTGGCGTCGGTCACGCGGTTCCCCCGGTGAGTTGCGAGACGTGGGCGACATCCTTGTCGCCCCGCCCGCTCAGGTTGATCAGGACCAGGTCGGACACGCGCCACCTCGCCGCGAGTACCCAGGCCACCGCGTGGGCGCTTTCCAGCGCCGGGACCAATCCTTCCAGCCGCGCCAGCGTCGCGAAAGCGTCGAGCGCGGCCCGGTCGGTGACCGCATCGTACGACACCCGCCCCGCATCCCGCAAATATGCATGCTCCGGCCCCACACCGGGATAGTCGAGTCCCGCGGACACCGAGTGCGCCGGCTGCACCTGGCCGTCGGCATCCTGGAGCAGATAACTCAGGCTTCCGTGAAGCACCCCCGGGCGCCCCGCCCCCAGCGAGGCGGCATGCCGCCCCGTCTCCAGACCCTCGCCCGCCGCCTCCACACCCACCAGCGCCACGTCGGCATCCGCGAGGAAGGCCGTGAAGATGCCCAGCGCGTTCGAGCCGCCACCCACACAGGCAACCACGTGACTGGGCAACCGACCGGCCCGCTCCATGGTTTGGGCCCGAGCCTCACGCCCGATCACGCTCTGGAAGTCCCGCACCATCCGTGGAAAGGGGTCCGGCCCCACCACCGAGCCGATCACGTAATGGGTACCCTCTACGTTGGTCACCCAATCGCGCAGCGCCTCGTTGGTGGCGTCCTTCAGGGTCCGGGTCCCGGAGCTCACCGGCACCACCTCCGCCCCCAGCAACCGCATCCGGTACACGTTGAGCCGCTGCCGGGCCATGTCCTCTTCCCCCATGTACACCACGCACTCGAGCCCGAAGCGGGCACACGCGGTGGCCGTCGCCACGCCGTGCTGCCCCGCCCCCGTCTCCGCGATGATGCGCCGCTTTCCCATCCTCCGCGCCAGGAGCACCTGCCCCAGCGTGTTGTTGATCTTGTGCGCGCCGGTGTGCGTCAGGTCCTCGCGCTTGAGCAGGATACGGCACCCCACCTGCTCCGACAGCCTCGGCGCATCCGACAGCGGCGTGGGGCGGCCGGCGTAGGTGCGAAGCAGCTGGTCCAGCTCCTCCCGGAACACCGGGTCGTTCCGCGCGTCGTCGTGCACGCGGGCGAGCTCCTCCAGCGCGGCCATGAGGGTCTCGGGCACATAGCGACCCCCGTACGGGCCGAAGCGCCCCCCCACCCCGGTGGTGTCGGGACCGCTCACCGATCCCGCTCCGGAACGGCCTTCACGAGGGGCCGCCCCACGCGGGGCACCCCGGTGAGTCGCCGCACGGCCTCCGCCGGATCGGGTGAGGCCGCGATCGCCGTACCCACCAGCACGGCATCAGCGCCCCACCCGGCCACCCGCTCGACGTCGGCGCGCGACGCCAGGCCGCTTTCCGCCACCGCCAGGGTGCCCGCCGGCACCGCCCGCAGTACCGCCTCGATGCCTTCGAGATCCACGGCAAAACTGTCCAGGTCCCGGGCATTCACGCCCACGGCATCGGGCGCGACGTCCAGGGCCCGGTCCAACTCGCCCGGGCGGTGGACCTCCACCAGCCGTGCCAGGCCCAGGTCCCGCGCGCCAGCCGCCAATTCCCGCAGGCCCGACGCGTCGAGCGCCCGGACGATGAGCAAAACCGCGCTGGCACCGTGGATCCGCGCTTCACACAACTGCGTTTCATCCAGAATGAAATCCTTCCGCAGTAACGGTACCGCGACGGTTCGCTTGACCTCGGCCAGGTCCTCGAGCGAGCCGCCGAAATGCACCGGGTCGGTCAGCACCGAAATCGCCGCCGCCCCTCCGTGCACATACGCCCGCGCGTACGCCCCCGCCGACAGGCGCTCCGCGATGGCCCCGGCGGACGGCGAGCGGCGCTTAACCTCCCCGATCACCGCCACGTCAGACCCCTGAAACGCCGAAGCCCAGCGGGGTGGTGTGGGAGCCTCCGCGGCGCGGCGCCTCAGCTCCGCCAGCCGTGGCCGGAGCCTCGCCACCCGAGCCTGAGCGTCTTCGATGATCCCAGCCAGGCGGCCCGTCATGGTGTATTGCGTTTCGGCCGGTGTTCGGGTATACTCATTCGGTATTTATTCGGTAACGGGGCAAATGCCACTGACCAGACGGCAGAAGCAGATCCTAGACTACTTGGAAAGCTACATACGGTCCAACGGCTATGCCCCCTCGTTCGAGGAAATCGCCGAGCATTTTTCCTTCCACTCGCTCGCCACGGTCCACGAGCATCTGACCAACCTCGAGCGCAAAGGGTACATCAGCCGCACCCATAACGAGAGCCGGTCGATCGAGATCGCTCCGGTGCGCGGCCGCACCGGTGCCACGGAGATCCCGCTCCTCGGGCAGGTGGCGGCCGGCGAGCCCATCGAGGCGGTGGCCACTCCGGAGACGATCGCCGTCCCGGATGACCTGATTCCCCGGCGCGGGAGCAGCTACGCCCTGCGGGTCCGGGGAGATTCCATGATCGGCGAGCACATCCAGGACGGCGACTACGTCGTGGTCCACTCGCGGGATAGCGCGGACGATGGCGAAATGGTGATCGCGCTGGTGCACGGTACCTCCGCCACGGTGAAGCGCCTGTTTCGGGAGCCCGGTGGCTGGGTGCGGCTCGAACCCGCCAACGAATCCGTCCAGCCCATCCGAGTGCACGAGGACGACGTCCTGATTCAGGGTACTGTGGTCGGCGTCATGCGGAGGTACTGAGCCGAGTCGGTTCCAACCACCGCTCCAGCGCCTTCGCCGCCCGGCCTTCATCGAGCGCGGCCCGCGCGCATTCCACGCCTTCCCCCAGCGAGCCGGCCAGCCCAGCCACGTACAGCGCCGCACCGGCGTTGAGCAGGACAGTCGCTCTCCCCACCCGGTCGCGTCGCGGGTCCGCGAGCAGCCCCTTGATCCGCATGGCGTTTTGCGGCGGGTCCCCGCCGGCGAGGTCCTCCAGGTGGTCCTCCTGAAGACGGTAGTCGGCCGGATCCAGCGTCCAAGTGCGCACCTCCCGGTCCGTCACCTCCCACACTTCCGTGGGCCCGGAGGGGGCGATTTCGTCCATACCGACCCGAGCGTGCACGACCAGCGCGTGATCGGCGCCGAGCCGACGCAGGGCGTCCGCCAGCAGGGGTCCCCGCGCCGCGTCCGCCACGCCGACGACCTGGCGACGCACGCCCGCGGGGTTCGCGAGCGGGCCAATGACATTCATGACCGTAGGGATGGCCAATTCCCGCCGGACCGGGGCCACGAAGCGCATGGCCGGGTGATACAGGGGAGCAAACAGGAACACCAGGCCGCCGGCCTCGAGGACCCTCGCCGCGGCCCGGGCATCGAGTTGCACCGGTAGTCCCAACGCTTCCGCGACGTCCGCGGAACCACACCTGGAGGTAAACGAGCGGTTCCCGTGTTTGGCGACTGCCACGCCGGCCCCCACCGCCACCAGGGCCGCGGCCGTGGAGATGTTGAACGTCGAGACGGTTCCGCCGCCGGTGCCGCAGGTGTCGATGAGCCGCCGATCAGCCCGGACCGGCACCCGGACCATGGCCCCGCGCAGCGCCCGGACGGCGCCCGCGATCTCCTCGGCGGTTTCCCCTTTGACCCTGAGTCCCGTCAACAGCGCCGACGCCTGAACCGGCGTGGCCTCGCCGCGCATCAGCTGCCCGAACGCGGCCGTGGTGAGCTCCTCGCCCAGGTGCTGGCCGGAGGCCAGGGCAGCGATAGCCCGCGCAACGGGTTGTTGGAGCTCGGTCATCGGTCCCCGGTCAACGATGGGAGGGTATCCGTCTGTGGATACCGGGCTGGAACAGTAGGTCGCTCGGGCCCCGGGTGTCAATCGTCCAACCTGTTGTGTCGCTTGCCGCTACGGCCTGCGGGGTCTATCTTAGTCGCGCATGCAGGGGCTCTCCTGCTACGCAGTGCTCCATTACCTGGGGCATCCCTTCTCCGGCTGGCAGCGCCAGCGCTCGCAACGCACCGTCCAAGGGGATTTCGAGCACGTCCTGCAGCGCCTCGGGGGCCGGCGGGTGGTGACGCAGGCCGCGGGGCGAACCGACGCGGGCGTGCATGCCCTGGGGCAGGTGGTGAGCTTCCGGATGCCGGGTCGCTGGCAACCCGCGGCCCTGCACCGGGCGCTGAACGCCCTGCTCCCGCCGGAGATCTGGGTGGTGCGCGTGGGACCCGCACCGGACGGATTTCACGCGAGGCGCCACGCGACGTCACGCTGCTACCGATATGTGGTGGGCTGTGACGCGGCGGCTCACTCGCCGTTCCGTCGCCCGCTCGAGTGGGCGCTGGGCCAGCCTCTGGAGCGAAGGTTGCTGGACGCCGGGGCGGCGGCCCTCGCCGGCGAGCACGACTTCCGCGCGTTCTCCGCCGTGGGCCAGCGCAAGCCACACTATCGGTGCCGGGTGGAGATCGCCCGGTGGGACGGGCGCCCAAACGACGAAGGTTTTATTTTTACCATTGAGGCCGATCGCTTCCTCCACCGTATGGTCCGGTTCCTGGTCGGCACTCTGGTGGACGTCGGGCGCGGCCGGCGGCCGGCGGCGGACATCGGCCGGCTGCTTCGAAGTACCAGCAACGCGGAGGCCAGCCCGCCGGCGCCGCCCGAGGGATTATATCTGGTCGGCGCGCGGTACCCTCACCTCCTCTGAGGACACTGGGATATGAAATTCTTCCTCGACACCGCCAATCTCGCCGACATCCGCTGGGCCTCACGGGCCGGCTTGATCGACGGCATCACCACCAACCCCACCCTGCTGGCGAAGTCGGCCGGCGACGTGGACCCCAACGACGTACTCAAGGAGATCTGCTCGCTGGTGGACGGCCCGGTGAGCGCCGAGGTCGTCGCGATCGACGGGGACGGGATGTACCGCGAGGGCCGGGAGCTGGCCAAGCTCGCGGACAACATCGTGGTCAAGATCCCCATGATCGAAGAGGGTCTCCCGGTGGTTCGCCGCCTCACGGCGGACGGCATCAAGGTCAACGTGACCCTGGCCTTCAGCTCGGTGCAATGCCTGATCGCCGCCAAGGCGGGCGCCACTTACATCTCGCCGTTTCTGGGACGCTTGGACGACGTGGGCCAGGATGGGCTTGACGTGATCCGCGAAACCCGGCTCATCTATGACAACTACGACATCGAGACCGAGATTCTGGCCGCGTCCATCCGGCACCCACGCCACGTGGCCGAAGCCGCCATGCTTGGCGCGGATGTGGCCACCATGCCTACCGACGTGCTGAAGAAGCTCCTGTTGCACCCCCTCACGGATCGCGGCCTCGACCAGTTCCTCAATGACTGGAGCAAGCTCGCGGCGCGGTCGAAAGTGGACGTTTGAGGACGGCACGCGCCGTCGGGGTGGGCCTCGCGAGCCTGCTGGCCTGCGACCGGGCACCCCCGGTCCGGACGGCACGGGCCGCCGACGGCCCTCAGGCGCGCGCCGCCGTCACGCAGGCCGTGGAGGCGACACGCCGCACCGCACTGGTGGATGCGGCCGCCCGCGTGGCACCGGCCGTCGTGAGTATTAACGTGAAGCGGCGTGAGCGTCAGACGCCACAGACGCCCTGGGACCGGTTTTTCGTGCCGCGCGGCTATGAGCGGGTGGTCCAGAGCTGGGGCTCGGGGTTCCTGGTCTCGGCTGACGGCACCATCATCACCAATCAGCACGTCACCGAGGGCGCCGACTCCATCGTGGTCACTACGCGGGACGGCCGCGACTTCAGCGCCCGCTTGCTGGGCGAGGATCCCCTGACGGACATCGCGGTGCTCCGCATCGAGGCCGGAAATCTTCCGACGGCCCCCATTGGGAAGAGCGCCGATCTCATGATCGGGGAATGGGTGGTGGCGATCGGGAACCCGTACGGCTATCTGCTGGGTAACTCCGAGCCGTCGGTGTCGGCGGGGGTGGTGAGCGCCGTGGGCCGGAACCTGCTGCCCACCGGCGACCAGCCGGGCGTGTACGTGCACATGATTCAGACGGACGCCCCGATCAACCCGGGGAACAGTGGCGGTCCCCTGATCAACGTGCTGGGCCAGGTGGTGGGGGTCAACAGCTCCATTTTTTCCAACACCGGAGGCTCCATCGGCATCGGATTCGCCATTCCCATCGAGCGCGCGCTACGGGTGGCGGACGAACTGCGGCGCTACGGCGTGGTGCGGCGGGCATGGGTGGGGCTCGATGTCGCCGGGTCCGAAGCCCTGAGCGAATGGAAGGAGACCGGCGGCGTCCGGGTCACGCGGGTGGCGACCGGGGGGCCGGCGGCGCGGGCCGGCATCGGGGTTGGGGACGTGCTGCTTGACGCGGCGGGCGCGCCGCTCCGCACCTTCCTGGATTGGGAAGCGATCAA
>DATECF010000065.1:0-2914 GCA_035287045.1 Gemmatimonadales bacterium
ACCAAGAAGAAGTGCGCGGGCTGTGGTCGCGTGATCGCGCATACACGGTGGGGGACTCCAAGACGGCACCTCTGCCCACACGGCAAGGTTTGCGTCCACATATATGGCCTACTCGGACGCTCTGGTGGCCCCGGCCCAGGCAATCATCCCAAGAGGAATAGCGACCCGCGCTACCACGCCTGCACGGTGTGCGCTGAAGAGTGGGGCTGGCGGCCCAGAGAGTCAAACTGAGACACTACCGCGCATCGGGGAGGCGGCGCTCGCTCCGGGGCGCATCCCGGGGACGGTGGCCGGGTACGTCTTCGAGGGCGCGCGCCAGCTCTATGACGTGACCATCCCGGGCGGGATGGTCCGCGTGGAGATGATCACCTCGGCCGTGCAGGGGCGGAGCTTCAAGGCCGGGGAGGCGGTGAAGGTGGAGGTCTCGCCCGAGACCTCCGTGCTCCTGCCGTCCGCGGAGTAGCCCAGCCGTTTCGGAAGTCCCCCCGTAGGTGACCGCCGCCCGTTTTGACAACGCGGCTTTAGCCCCCACCCCGTAGGGGAAGCTATTTTCGCAGTCGACAAGAAGCTTGCTGGGCCGTTGATCTTACTGTATATATAGAGTCAGGATGAAGAAGACACCCAAGCCGAGAGGCGAGCGGGCGGCGGGGCTCCGGCAGCGGAAGTTCGCCCTGCTGCGCCGGTACCGGCTCCCGGAGGCCCTGGTGGCCGAGCTGCTGCCCGGGTCCTTGTCGCAGAGCCGGCGGCGGTGCGGAAAGCCGACGTGTCACTGCGCGACGGAGGCGGGGCATCCGAGCTGGTATCTGGCGTTCATGGTCGGGGGCAAGCAGCGGGTGGAGCATATCCCCGCGGCCTGGGCGGCCGACGTGCAACGCCGGGTGGCCGCGGGGCGGGAGTTCAAGCAGGCGATCGCGGAGGTCTTGGCGGCCAATGCGCAACTCCTGGTCCTGGAGCGGCGCCAGGCGAGACGGTGACCCGGCCGACGCCCCGGCGGCTGTGGAAGTACCTCTGTGGGCCGTTGCGCTTGACGGCGTACTTCCGCGGGCCAGGCGATGGCCGGGGCCGGCCCCAGATTCCGGCGGCGGTGCTGGTGTGGGCGCTCGTGGTGGGCCAGGTGCTGCGGGAGTGCAGCTTTCACGGCGTGGAAGCCTTGGTGCGCTCGCCCGCCCGGCGGGCGTTGCGGGTCGCGCGGGGCTTCGGGGACGACGCGCTGGCCTACTTCACGGAGCAGCTGGATCCGGGGCCGACCCGGACAGCGCTGGCGGCGACCGTGCGGCGGGCCAAGCGGAACAAGGCGTTCAGCGCGAGCCGCTGGATTGGCGTGGCGGTCGACGGCACGGGGGCGGGGCACGGGCAGGCGGCGGGCTGTCCGCTCTGCCATCCCGTGCGCGACGCCCAGGGCCAGGTCATCGGCGCCCTGCACCACTTCGCGATGATCAGCGTGGTGGGCACGGGCGTGGCGCTGCCCTTCGATGTCGAGCCCTACGGGCCGGGCGACAGCGAATACGTCGCCGGCCAGCGGTTATTGCAGCGGGCGGTCGGGCAGGTGGGCCGGCGCTTTGCCGATTACGTCGTGGCGGACGGCGAGTTTGCGACGGCGCCGTTTCTGCACGTGGCGGGCGACCTGGGGTTGCGCGTCGTGGCGCGGCTGAAAGACAACCTGCCGACGTTGCTGGCCGCCGCCGCGGCGCGCTTCACCACGCAGCCGCCGACCCTGACCGTTGAGGAACGCGGCGAGCGCATCGAGCTCTGGGACGCGGACGATTTCGACCCCTGGGACCGGCTGCGGTGGACGACCGTGCGGGTGCTCCGCTATCGCCAGCACCACTCCGATGGCCGGGTCGTCGAGGCGTACTGGCTGACGGACTTCCCGCCCGCCCGGGTCGGGAGCCGCCAGCTCTACCGCTTTGCCAAGAGCCGCTGGGAGATCGAAAACGAGGGCTTCAACGACGGCAAGACCCGGTACGGCATGGAGCACATCCGGCACCACCACCCCACCAGCTTGCTGGTGGGGTGGCTGCTGACGATCTTCGCCCTCACGATCGAGCGGCTCTACCGGCTGCGCTACCTGCATCGCGGCCGCCACCGGCCCGCGACGGCGATCCAGTTCCTCCGCATGCTCCGGCTCAGTCTGTGTCCGCCCCGCCCGCTCGACACCAGCTGACCCGCACACCCTGATGCGCGCCCCCCCGGCGCGCCTCCCGACGATCCGCGACCCCGGGCGCTCGCCCTGGTCGTGACGGTGTCTCCCCCTCGCCATTTGCGACGTCTCCGCGGGCCAAAACGGGCCTCGCGAAGATAGGCGACCCTACGAACGTCCCGTAGATTGCTGTTCCCGCATCGTTCTGCGGGGCTTCTCGGCCCAAGTTCCGAAACGGCTGCCCCGGGGAGCCGTTTCTTGCGTCCTCCTGCTGAGTGTGCTTAACATCAGCCCTGACATGTCCACCGACGATCGGTCCGATCGCTATCCCTTCGCCGAGATCGAGGCCAAGTGGCAGCGGGTGTGGGAGGAGTCCAGGCAGTTCAAGGCCAGCGAGGACCCGAGCCGCCCGAAGTTCTACTGTCTCGAGATGTTCCCGTACCCGTCCGGTCGCATCCACATGGGGCATGTCAGGGTCTATGCCATCGGAGACCTGCTGGCCCGTTACAAGTGGATGCGCGGCTTCAACGTGCTCCACCCTATGGGCTGGGACGCCTTCGGGCTGCCCGCCGAGAACGCCGCCATCAACAACGGCGTGCACCCTGCGGTGTGGACGCACGAGAACATCGCCAACATGCGCAGCCAGCTGCGGCGTATGGGCATCTCCTACGACTGGGACCGCGAGCTGGCCACCTGCGATCCCGCCTACTACCGCTGGGAGCAGCTCATCTTCATCCGCATGTTCGAGCGGGGGCTGGCGTACAAGAAGCGCTC
>DATECF010000066.1:0-73414 GCA_035287045.1 Gemmatimonadales bacterium
TGGGAAGCGATCAAACTCGACATCGTCCCCGGCGACTCGCTCCGGGTACGTCTGCGGCGGGGCGGCCACGGTCGGGCCGTGACGCTGGCCGTGGAGGCGCTTCCCACGTCGCGGGCCGAGAAGGTGGCGGTGCTGGGCGACATGGAGCTGGTCACCGTCACCCCGGCGATCCAGCAGGAGCGCCGGCTCCGGAGCCAGCGCGGCGCGCTCATCTATCGCATCGGGGAAGCCACGCAAGACGCCACCGGCCTGCGGCAGGGAGACGTGATTCTGCAGATCAATCGCCAATCGGTCGCGACGGCCGACGACACCCGTCGCGCCTTCCGCGGCGCGGCCGGCCGGACGCCGGTGCGGGTGTATTTCGAGCGCGGCGGCCAGCTCGGCATCGCCGATTTCTACGTGCAATGAGCGACGCCCCCACGTACACGTCCGCGCTGGCCACCCGGTACGCCTCGCCGGCCATGGTGGCTTTGTGGGGTGACGCGCATCGCGCGCGGCTCTGGCGACGGCTCTGGCTCGCGCTGGCGGAGGAGGAACGGCGCCTGGGCGTGGACATCCCGGAGCGCGCGATCGCCGAAATGCGGGCGCACCTGGACGACGCTGACCTGGAGCGGGCCAGGTCGCACGAGCGCCGCCTCCGCCACGACGTCATGGCGCACATCCATCACTTCGGCGAGCAGGCGCCCGCGGCCCGGCCCTATATCCACCTGGGCGCCACCAGCGCCTACGTCACCGACAATGCCGACCTGCTGGTCCTGCGCGAGGTCCTCGGGCGGCTGCTGGGCCGTCTGGGGGCGGTGCTGCAGGGTCTTCGGGACTTCGCCCAGCGCCATCGCGAGCTTCCGACGGTCGCCTACACCCATTTTCAGCCTGCCCAGCTCACGACCGTCGGCAAGCGCGCCACGCTCTGGCTTCAGGACTTCGCGCTGGACGCCGCCGCGCTCAAGGACGTGGTGGGGACCCTGCCCTTCCGGGGATGCAAAGGAACCACCGGGACGCAGGCCAGCTTCCTCGAGCTGTTCGGCGGGGACCATGCGAAGGTGCGACAGCTCGACGCCCGGGTGGCGGCGGCGTTCGAATTCCCCGAGTCCATTGCAGTGTCCGGACAGACGTACACCCGCAAGATCGACAGCCGGGTGCTGGACGCCCTGGCCGGGATCGCGCAGAGCGCTTCCAAGTTCGCCACCGATTTGCGGCTGCTGCAGCACGAGGGTGAGCTGCTGGAGCCGGCCGAGGCGGACCAGGTAGGCTCGAGCGCCATGCCCTACAAGCGTAACCCGATGCGCGCCGAGCGGGTCTCGGGGTTGGCCCGCTACCTCATCTCGCTGCGGGAGAACACCGCGTATACCGCCGCCACCCAGTGGCTGGAGCGCACGCTGGACGACAGCGCCAACCGCCGGCTGGTCCTGCCGGAGGCGAGTCTCGCCGCGGATGCGATCCTGATTCTGGTCACCAACATCGTCGCCGGGCTCGACGTCCGCGCAGAGACCATCCGCCGCAACGTCGAGCGGGTGATGCCGTTCATGGCCACGGAACGCTGGCTCATGCTGGCGGTGCAGGCCGGCGGCGACCGGCAGGCGGTGCACGAAGTGATTCGCCGCCACAGTCGCGCCGTGAGCGCGGATGTCGAGCGGGGCGCGCCCAATGATCTGCTGGATCGGTTGTCACGCGACCCCGCGTTCGCCAGGGTGGACGCGGCCGCGTTGCGAGGCGAGCTCGAGCCACGCCGCTACGTGGGTCGGGCCCCGGAACAGGTCGTGGAGTACTTAGAAGGACCCGTGAAGAGCCTTCTCACCTCCCTCAGCGGATTCGCCGTCCGCGATGACGCCACGGTAACCGTATGACGCCGCCGACGCTGGCGGAAAGCCGGCTCCCGCTCAAGCGAATCAACCAGGGCAAAGTCCGCGAGATCTACGAGGTGGACGGCCAGACCCTGTTGCTGGTGGCCAGCGATCGCATCAGCGCGTTCGACGTGGTGATGGCGGAGCCCATTCCCCGCAAGGGCGCCGTCCTCACCCAAATGAGCGCGTACTGGTTTCGGACCCTCTCGAGCACGGTCCCCAACCATTACCTCACGGCCGACGCGGACGAGATCATCCAGCGCGTTCCGGTCCTGGCCCAGCATCGCGCTACCGTCACCGGCCGCGCCATGCTGGTCCGTCGCGCGACCCCCATACCGTTCGAATGTGTGGTGCGCGGCTATCTGGCCGGGTCGGGCTGGGCCGAGTACCAAGACCTGGGCACCCTGGCGGGCGAGCCGTTGCCCAAGGACCTGCTCGAGAGCGACCGTCTGGATCCGCCGCTGTTCACGCCCGCGACCAAGGCGGTGACCGGACATGACGAGAACATCACGTTCAGCCGTCTCAAGGAAGGGCTGGGCCCGGTGTTGGCCGAGCGCTTGCGCGACGCGAGCCTGGCCCTGTACACCGCCGCCCGGGAACCGGCGGCCAAGCGCGGCATCATCATCGCGGACACGAAGTTCGAGTTCGGGCAGGATGACGAGGGCCGGCTCCTGCTGATTGACGAGTTGTTGACGCCGGATTCGTCCCGCTTCTGGCCGGCCGATCAGTACCGCCCGGGACGCGGCCAGCCCAGCTTCGACAAGCAGCCGCTCCGGGACTACTTGAGCGGGGTGAAGCGGGCCGGCCAGTGGGATGGCAACGCGCCCCCGCCGCCCCTCCCCCACGAGATCGTGCAGGCGACGTCGGTCCGATACCAGGATGCCTACCTGCGGATCACCGGCGAGCCGCTCCGGGACCGGTCGTGAGGGTGGTGCCGGAAGGGCGGCCGTTTATCGCGGTGGCGGTGCTGGTCTTGGCGCTGCTCGCCCTGCTGGCCTGGCGTGCGGGCGGGGCCTGGCGCGTCGGCGCCCTGGTCTGGCTCCCGGTGGCGCTCTGGGTGCCCGCCTTCTTCCGCGACCCCGTCCGCCAGGGGCCGCGGGACCTCGACCTCATCCTGGCGCCGGCCGACGGGCGAGTGGTGAGCGTGGCCCCGGTGGATGAACCTGACTACCTTCGCGGGCGGGTCACCCGGGTCTCGGTGTTCATGAACGTGTTCAACGTGCACGTGAACTACCACCCCATGGACGGCGTCGTGGAGTACCGGCAGTACCGGCCAGGCAGATTCGTCAACGCCACGCTGGATAAGGCCAGCGTGGACAACGAGCAGATGTCCCTGGGCGTGCAGCGCGGCGGGCGCCGCCTGATGGTCCGCCAGATCGCCGGCCTGATCGCGCGCCGCATCGTGACGGATCCAGAAGTCGGAGATGCCGTGGCTCAGGGGTCCCGCCTGGGACTCATCCGCTTCGGCTCCAGAGTCGATACGTTTCTTCCGGACAACGCGGCACCGCGCGTGCGGGTGGGAGACCGAACGGTGGGGGGCGTGACCGTGATCGGAGCGTGGGTCCGATGAGACCGGCGCCGGGTGCGCGGGTGCGCCGGGTCGTGGTGGTGGTGCCCAGCCTGTTCACGTTGGCCAACCTGTTTTTTGGTATCTGGTCCATGGTGCTGGCCTGGCAGGGCCAGTTCTACCGCGCGAGCTGGTTCATCGTGATCGCCGGAGTGCTGGACATGCTGGACGGCGTCATGGCGCGCGTGAGCCGCACCGGGACCCGGTTCGGCGCCGAGCTGGATTCGCTGGTGGACCTGGTCAGCTTCGGCGTGGCGCCGGCCATGCTCACCTACCTCTGGTTTTTCGCCAACCAGGGCCAGTACGCCTGGGTCTTCGCCTATGCGTTCATCGTGTGCGTGGCGCTGCGGCTGGCCCGCTACAACGTGCAGACGGCCGGGGAGCACAAGGCGACGTTCAGTGGCTTACCGTCGCCGGCGGCCGGCATGACGCTGGCGACCTATTACCCGTTCACCCGCACCTCGTTTTACCAGTCCGAGCTGGCGGGGCTGCCTTGGTCGCAGATCATGGTGTTCCTGACCATCGCCCTGAGCCTCGCGATGGTCAGCAACATCCGGTACGCCCGTCTCCCGCGCATCGGCTTCCGGACGCGGCGGGGGCTCCTGGGAATGGCGGTGAACCTGACGATCCTGGGGTTCGGGGTTTGGGAGCGCGATATCTTCTTCTTTCCACTGGGCATCACGTACCTGACGTATGGCCTGGTGCGGTCCGCCGTGGAGGGGTTCCTGGAGCGCGGGGACGACGCCGAGGCGGGGCCCGCGGTGGTGGTGCACGATATCGACGCGGCAGGGCGAGCGCGACGGCGCGAGCCCGGCGCCAAGGACGGGTAGATGCGATTCGACGTTGAGGTTCGGGTGATGCCTCGGGCGACCCTCCTGGACCCGCAGGGACAGGCGGTGGAGCACGCGCTTCAGGCGCTGGGGTTCGAGCGGGTGTCCGGCGTACGGGTGGGCCGGGCGTTGACGCTGCAGCTCGAGCGGGCCGACGCGGGCCGCGCCCAGGCCGACGCCCGCGCGATGTGCGAGCGCCTGTTGGCCAACCCGGTCACGGAAGATTTCACCCTGACGGTGCGGGCGGCGCCATGATCCGCGTCGCGGTGGTCAGGTTCCCGGGCTCCAATTGCGATCAGGACGCGCTGCGCGCGGCCCAGGGCGCCGGCACCGACGCCTACTACGTCTGGCATCGCGACACCACCCTCCAGGGAGCGGACGCGGTAATCCTCCCGGGCGGATTCGCCTACGGGGACTACCTGCGCGCCGGAGCCATCGCCCGCTTCAGTCCGGTGATGGCGGCCGTGTGGGACCACGCCGAGCAGGGGGGCCCGGTGCTCGGGATCTGCAACGGATTCCAGGTCCTCTGCGAGGCGGGCCTGCTCCCCGGTGCCCTCATGCGGAACGCGGGGCTCGCCTTCGTCTCACGGCCGGTCCGGGTCCGGGTGGAGGCGACCGACACGCCGTTCACCAGTGCATACCCTCCAGGCGCTATCTTTGAGGCGCCGGTGGCGCATGGGGAAGGACGGTATGTGGCGCCGGCCGACGACCTGCGGGTCCTGGAGGAGGAAGGTCGAATCGTGTTTCGGTACCTGGACAACCCCAACGGGTCGGTCCGCGACATCGCGGGCGTCACCAACGCGGCCCGCAATGTGGTCGGTCTCATGCCCCACCCCGAGCGCGTCGCCGATCCGGTGCTGGCATCGGCCGACGGCGCCTTGGTGTTCCGTTCGTTGGTGCAAAGCGTTGCCTTTTCCCGAGGAGGCGAGCGATGAGATGGCCCTCCGTGCTGGCGTTGTCGGCCCTGGTGGCCGGTGTCTCTGCGTGCGACAAGATCCCATTCCTTGGCAAGAAGCCGGCGCCGCCGGCGGGCACTACGGCGCCGGCGGCCGCGGCTCCTGAATCAGTACCGGACACCACCCAGGCGCCGCCCCCGCCCCCGCCGTCGTCCGCCGAGCCGACCCGGGCTCCGGTCGCGCTGGTGGACGAGCCCTGGATCCCGGTGGACACCGGCACCGTGAGCCCCGGAATGACCCGGGACCAGGTGATCGCCATCTGGGGCATCCCCGTGGCGGAACGGACCGCGGAAGGCCGGACTTATCTGTACTTCCGCAACGGCTGTGAGGTGAGCTGCGGGACGTTCGACGTCGTGTTCCTCGAGAACGATCAGGTGGTGGACGCCATTGTCCGAGGCGAGGGCCACACGTACGCGGGCACCTCCTCCTCCCCGCCGGAGCGCCAGGGCCAGATGACCCCGCCGCGGGTGCCCGAAGCCCCCTCCGGCCCGGGTGAGTGCTGACCGTGAGCGCGACCCGTCGCCAGCAGGAAGAAGAGTACTTCGCCAAGCGCGAGGCCGAGATTCTCAAGGCCCGGCGCGAGGCGGCCGAGCGAGCCGCGCGGGACGCGGAACGCCGCAGCCATTTCATGAAGTGCCCCAAGTGCGGGGCCAACCTGGTGAGCGAGAACCGTAGCGGGATTCAAATCGACAAGTGCTCCGAATGCCTCGGGGTGTGGTTCGACGCTGGTGAGGCGGAACAACTCATCAAGGCCGAGGGCCAGCAGGGCGTCGGCGGGCTCTTCGCCGCGCTGGTCCGCGGGCTGCGCACCTCGGGAACCGCCACCGCGCCGCATGAGCCCGACCAGGGCTGAACCGTTCCCGGGCGACCCGCCCGTCACGCCGGCCCTGGTCGCCGAGCACGGGCTCAACGAAGAAGAATACCGGAGGATCCACGCCATGCTCGGGCGAACGCCTACGTTCACCGAGCTGGGCATTTTCTCGGCGCTCTGGAGCGAGCACTGCTCGTATAAGCACTCCCGGCCCGTCTTGAAGGAGTTCCCCACCAGCGGGCCGCGCGTGCTCCAGGGGCCCGGTGAGAACGCCGGCGTCCTCCG
Organism: Gemmatimonadales bacterium; assembly: GCA_035287045.1. Classification (GTDB taxonomy): domain Bacteria; phylum Gemmatimonadota; class Gemmatimonadetes; order Gemmatimonadales; family GWC2-71-9; genus JACPAP01. The sequence continues at coordinate 6,291 of DATECF010000066.1, forward strand.
CCTGCCCGACGGCTGGGCCGTTGCCTTCAAGATCGAGTCGCACAATCATCCCTCGGCGGTGGAGCCCTATCAGGGCGCGGCGACCGGCGTGGGCGGCATCCTGCGGGACGTCTTCACCATGGGCGCCCGGCCCGTTGCCCTCCTCAACAGCCTGCGCTTCGGCCCGCTGGACGTCCCACGCAACCGATACCTGTTCGCCGGTGTGGTCCGGGGCATCGGCGATTACGGCAACTGCGTCGGCATTCCCACCGTGGGCGGCGAGGTGGACTTCGGCGCGTCCTACAGCGGCAACCCGCTGGTCAATGCCATGTGCGTCGGACTGCTCCGGGAAGCGCACCTGATGCGGGCCGTGGCCTCGGGCGCCGGTAACGTCCTGATCGCCGTCGGCTCGAGGACCGGGCGGGACGGCATTCATGGCGCGTCATTTGCCTCCGAAGAGCTCACCGAGAAGAGTGAGGCGCGGCGTCCCCAGGTACAGGTAGGCGACCCGTTCACCGAGAAGCTGTTGATGGAAGCGAGCCTCGAGCTCATCGCCTCCGGCCACATCGTCGCCATCCAGGACATGGGAGCCGCCGGGCTCACCTCGTCATCCGCCGAAATGGCCGCCAAAGGCGGCGTGGGGGTGGAGATCGACGTGGCGGTGGTGCCCACCCGCGAGCCGGGCATGACGCCGTACGAGATCCTGTTGTCCGAGTCCCAGGAGCGCATGCTGGTGGTCGCGCCACAGGACCGCGTGCCCCAGATCCAGGAGATCGCCGCTCGCTGGGAGCTCGACGCCACCCCCATCGGCCGCGTCACGGACGACGGCCTGTACCGCGTGCGTCACGGCTCGCGCGTGGTGGCAGAGATCCCCGGAGCGCGGTTGGTCGAGGACTGCCCGGTTTACACGCCGCCGGCGGAGGAGGCCCCGGTGGCGCGTGCCCGGCGAGCGGCCAGGCCCACGCGGCCCGAGCCACCGGCGGCGGACGCCTTGCCCCTGCTGCTGGACGCCCCGTCCATCGCCTCCAAACGGTGGGTGTACCAGCAGTATGATTCCACGGTACAAGCATCCACCGTCATTGGCCCCGGCGGCGACGCCGCGCTGGTCCGAATCGGCGACACCAACGCCGCGTTTGCCCTGGCTCTGGATTGCAATGCCCGCTACGTGTTACTGGACCCGTTCGAGGGCGGTAAGGCAGCAGTGGCCGAGGCCGCCCGTAACGTCGCCGCCACCGGCGCCGAGCCCATTGGGATCACCAACTGCCTCAACTTCGGGAGCCCGGAGCGGCCGGAACTCTTCTACCAGTTCCGGGAGGCGTGCCGGGGCGTGGCGGAGGCCTGCCGGGCGCTGGGAACGCCGGTCACGGGCGGCAACGTTTCGTTCTACAACGAAAGCCCGCAGGGCGCGGTCGATCCCACGCCGGTCATCGGGATGGTCGGCCTGTTGGACGACCTGCGGCACGCGTCGCGGCCCTGGTTCACGCAACCGGGGCACCGGATCGTGTTGCTGGGGACCACACGCGGCCACCTGGGTGGATCTGCCTATTGGGCTCACGTCCTCGAGCTGGTCGGAGGATCGCCGCCGCCGGTGGATCTGGCGGCGGAGCGCCGCCTGGTGTCGCTGCTGGTGGCCCTCAGCCGAGGGTCGTTGATCGCCAGCGCGCATGACCTGAGCGACGGCGGGCTCGCCGTGGCCCTGGCCGAATCCTGCTTCGGCCCGCCCTATGGGGAATCGGCCCTGGGCGCGGACGTCGACCTCCGGGAGCTGGCGACGGATCTCCCCGGAACCGCCCTGCTCTTTGGGGAGGACCAGGGGCGCGCGCTGCTCAGCGTGGCACCGGAGCGTGAACCGGTCGTGCTCACGCTGGCGCGCGAGCACGACGTACCGGCGGCGATCATCGGGACGGTGGCCGCCCCCGGTGCTACATTACGGGTGCGGTTGCGGGAGACCGAGCTGTCGTGGTCCATCGACCAGTTGCGGCGGGTTTACCACGATGCGATTCCGCGGCGCATGGGCACCTTCCAGGTGCAGGAGGCCGCCGACTAAGCCATGTGCGGGATTTGTGGGGTCGCCGGAGTCGAGAATGCGGCGCAGCTAGCGTACCTGGCCCTGTACGCCCTGCAGCATCGCGGGCAGGAGTCGGCCGGCATCGTCACGCTGGATCGCTCCGGTGAGGTGCACGCGCATCGGGGTATGGGCCTGGTGCAGGAAGTGTTCACGCCCACCCAGCTGCAGCAGCTGCCCGGCGACATCGCGGTGGGCCACACGCGATACTCCACCAGCGGCAGCTCGGTCCTGGCCAACGCCCAGCCCGGTCTGGTGAATTACCACGGGGGCCCGCTGGCGCTGGCCCACAACGGCAACCTCACCAACGCGCGCGAGCTGCGGGACGACCTGGTTCGCAAGGGCTCCATCTTCCAGTCCTCCTCGGACTCGGAGGTGTTGGTGCACCTGATCGCCCGCTCCGAAGCGCGGGAGCCGGACGACCAGATCCTCGATGCGCTGGAACGGGTGGAGGGCGCGTACTCCCTGCTGCTCACGATAGGCCGCACGATGTACGCCATCGTGGACGCGCGGGGGTTCCGCCCGCTGGTGCTGGGGGCGCTTCGTGGCGGCTACGTGGCGGCGTCGGAGACCTGCGCCCTGGACATCATGGGCGCGCGCGTGGTGCGGGAGCTCCAGCCCGGCGAATGGCTCAAGATCGAAGATGGCCGGGTGGTGGATCTGCCCCCGCTGTCCGCCAAGGAGTCCCGCCGGTGCATCTTCGAGCTCATCTACTTTTCGCGCCCCGACAGCGTGGTCTTCGGCGAGTCGGTGGACCGCGTACGCCGCGCGCTGGGCCGGGAGCTGGCGCGAGAGCACCCCGCGCCCGGCGCCGACTGCGTCTTTTCGGTGCCCGACTCCTCCAACGCCATGGCCCTGGGATTCGCCGAGACCAGCGGCCTCAAGCTGGAGCACGGGCTGATCCGCAACCACTATGTGGGGCGGACCTTCATCAACCCCGGGCAGGGCGCACGAGATGCCAAGGTCCGCATCAAGTTCAACCCGGTTCATGACGTCATCGCCGGCAAGTCGGTAGTCGTCGTGGATGACTCCCTGGTCCGTGGTACCACGTCCAAGAGCCTGGTGCAGATGATCCGCCAGGCGGGGGCCCGCGAGGTCCACTTCCGGGTATCCTCGCCGCCCATCACCGGCCCGTGTTACTACGGCATTGATACGCCCACCCGTGAGGAGCTCATCGCCGCCACCCACGACCATGAGGCCATTCGTCGCCACCTGGACGTGGACACCCTGGGATACCTCTCGATCGCCGGCATGCGACGTGCGGTCAGCCGGGATGCCGGCAGGTTCTGCGATGCATGCTTCTCCGGACACTATCCCACGTCTATCTCGGACACGGCCGGCGATACGCGCGAGCCGGTCCTGGCGGTCGCCTCTCACCCACAATAGGCCATGCCCAACGTTTACTTCTTCGGCGACGGTCACGCCGACGGCCGAGCGGACATGAAGGACGTGCTCGGCGGCAAAGGCGCAAACCTCGCTGAAATGACAAACGTCGGCATCCCCGTCCCTCCCGGCTTCACCCTCTCCACCACACTCTGTATCCGATACCTCGCGGACGGCCGCTTCCCCGACGACCTGCGTTCGGAGGTGCAGGCCGCCCTGCGGCGGGTGGAGCAATCCACGGGCAAGCGTTTTGGCGGCGATCCGCCGTTGCTGCTCTCGGTTCGATCCGGCGCCAAGATGTCCATGCCCGGAATGATGGACACCATCCTCAATCTCGGGCTCAACGACGCTACGGCGGAGGCCCTGGCCCGGCGATCCGGGAACCAGCGCTTCGCCTACGATTCCTACCGACGCCTGGTGCAAATGTACGGGGACGTCGTGTTCGGCATCGAGGGTCCCGACGGGCAGGACCTCTTCGAGGACGCGCTGGCCCGCCTCAAGGCCCAGCGCAAGGTGGGCCGCGATATTGACCTCTCGGCCGAAGACCTCCGCCAGCTGGCGGCGCGCTTCAAGGAGATCGTGCGGCAGGAGGCAGGGTGCCCCTTCCCCGACGATCCCTGGCAACAGCTGTGGGGCGCCATCGAGGCCGTGTTCAAGAGCTGGCAGACCAAGCGCGCGGTGGACTACCGGCGGGTGCACCGGATCCCCGACGACCTGGGAACGGCCGTGAACGTGATGGCCATGGTCTTCGGCAATCTGGGCGAGCACTGCGCCACCGGCGTGGCCTTTACGCGAAATCCCTCCACCGGTGAGCCGGGTCTCTTCGGCGAGTTCCTCACCAACGCCCAGGGCGAGGATGTCGTGGCCGGTATCCGTGACCCGGAGCCGGTGGCCCTTCTCCAGCAGCGGCTCCCACGCGCCTACGCGGAGCTGCAGCGCGCCGGCGCCACGCTGGAGCGCCATTTCCGCGACATGCAGGACCTGGAGTTCACCGTCGAAGGGGACCACTTCTACCTCCTGCAGACGCGCACCGGGAAACGCACCGCGCAGGCGGCGGTGCGGATCGCGGTGGAGATGGTGGGAGAGGGTCTGATCGACCGGCGCGAGGCGGTGCGCCGGGTGGAGCCGGACCAGATCAGCCAGCTGCTGCATCCCATGGTGGACCCCGCCGCGACGCCGGAGGTGCTGACCACCGGCCTGCCGGCCTCCCCGGGCGCAGCCGTGGGCCAGGTGGTCTTCGACGCGGACGCGGCCGTCGAGCGCGCGGCGCATGGGGACCAGGTTATTCTGGTCCGGCGGGAGACCAGCGCCGACGATTTCCACGGCATGGTCGCGGCGCAGGCCATCTTGACGGCCCGCGGCGGCATGACGAGTCACGCCGCTGTGGTCGCCCGGGGCATGGGCAAGTGCTGCGTGGCGGGCGCCAAGGAGCTGGAGATCGACGAGGCGGCCCAGGTGCTGCAGGTCAACGGGCGCTCCGTTGGTGCCGGCGACTGGCTCACCATCGACGGCTCCACCGGCCGCGTGATTGTGGGGCGCGCCCGGCTGGTGGAGCCCCAGTTGGGCGGGGAGTTCGGCACCCTCATGGCCTGGGCGGACGAGCTGCGCCGGCTTCGCGTGCGGGCCAACGCGGACCTTCCCGCGGACGCCCGGCGGGCCCGCGCGTTCGGCGCCGAGGGCATTGGTCTGTGTCGCACCGAGCACATGTTCTTCGAGGGCGACCGCATCCAGGCCGTCCGGGAGATGATCGTGGCCCGCGACCACGAAGGGCGGCAACGCGCCCTGGCCAAGATCGAGCCCATGCAACGAGAGGATTTCATTGGGATTTTCCGGGAGATGAACGGTTTCCCGGTGACCATTCGCCTGCTGGATCCTCCGCTGCACGAGTTTCTCCCGCGGGGGCACGACGAGATCGCCCCGCTGGCGGCCTCCCTGGGCGTGCCGCTGGAGCAGCTGCACCACATCGTCGAGGCCCTGGCCGAGACCAACCCCATGCTGGGGCACCGGGGCTGCCGGCTGGGAATCACCTACCCGGAAATCACCGAGATGCAGGTGCGCGCCATCTTCGAGGCGGCCTGCGCGGTGGCGGCGGAGGGCGGCGATGTGCACCCCGAGGTCATGGTGCCGCTGGTGGCGCACGTCGAGGAGCTGCGACACCAGTTGAACCTGGTGCGCGCGACCGCGGAGCAGGTGTTTGCCGAGTGCGGACGCCGGATCGAGTACCTGGTGGGGACCATGATCGAGCTACCCCGGGCAGCGGTCGTCGCCGACGAGATCGCCACGGTCGCGGAGTTCTTCTCGTTCGGCACCAACGACCTCACCCAGACCACCTTCGGGTTGTCGCGCGACGACGCCGGCCGGTTCCTCCCGTTCTACGTCGAGCACGGCATTCTGCCCGACGACCCATTTCAAACCCTGGACGCCGGCGTGGAGAAACTGGTGGAGCTTGGGGTTCGCTTAGGGCGGCAGCAGAAGCCGGCGCTCAAGATCGGCATTTGTGGCGAGCACGGCGGCGATCCACGCTCCATCAGGTTCTGCCACCAGGTGGGGTTGAACTATGTGTCCTGCTCGCCGTTCCGGGTGCCGGTGGCCCGGCTGGCGGCGGCGCAGGCGGCGCTGGGAGACCGGGCGGAGCGCGACGTCTAGAGCGGGCGAGCACAGACGAGCGAAGGCGAGCACGGTCGAGCGGGTAGTCGTGCTCGACTGCGCTCGTCCGGGCTCGTCTGTGCTCGCCTGTCAGTGGAGGTGCGGGGAATCGAACCCCGGTCCGAGCCTCGATCCGAATCCGCTTCTACGCGCGTAGGCTGCGCTAGTTCTCTCCACCGGCCGGAGCACAGCCACCCGACCGGCAGACGAGCATCCGTTGCGATCTCGTGCGACGCGCGGACGCGACGTGCCGCACCAGCCCGACTTGTCGATACTCCCGCGCCGCCTCAGGCGGGCAACCACGGGAGCAGGCGCGTGAAGCTAACGCTTACGCAGCCAGTGCCAGATCAGAATTGGCAGTTGTGTCTTTTCCCAGTTGTTTTACCAGGAATCCGGGGACCTGGGCGCGCTGCGAAATCTTCACCAAACCCGTCGAAACCAGTCACCCCCTTGTCTCGCAACCCCAACGTAAAGCTAGCGTGGTGGCGGGAGGGGCGGCAGGGGCCGCAGGGGCGGCTGAGATGGTGCTGCGCGCGCTCCTCTGCCCCTTCTCCCGCTGCCGCGTCAGCGGCTAGCCAGCGCAACCTCCACCCGATTTCGGCCGTTCTCTTTTGCCCGGTACAACGCCGCGTCGGCGGCGGCGTACAGATTGGCCGTCTGCCCCACCGTCGCCGGCTTGGCCGCGACGCCAATGGAACACGCGATCGACAGCTCCGCGCCCGCCCAGTAGATCTTCCCGCCACCCACCGCCTGGCGGACCCGCTCCGCCACGTCGCAGGCCCGCTCCAACGGCGTCTCGGGCAGCCACAGGGCGAATTCCTCGCCGCCCACGCGCGCCGCCAGGTCCTGCTCGCGGAGCGCGCCGCGCAGAATCCGGGCCACGTGGCGCAGGGCGGCATCGCCCGCCGCGTGCCCAAAGCTGTCGTTCAGCTTCTTGAAGTGGTCCAGGTCCACCAGCAGCAAGGCGCACTCGGCCGATTGATCCGATTGCACGGTGCGGTCCAGCGCGCGCCGATTCCACAGCCCCGTCAACTCGTCCGTCTCAGCCCGCGTTTCCGCCGCCTTCAGCGCGGCCGCCATCGCGAGCCGCGGCCCGTTCTCCTCGGCCAGGCCTACCAGACGCGGCTGCACCGCGCCCGCCAGTTGGTCCGGGCGCCCGAACACCACCAGGGCGCCAACCCCTTGGTGGCCGTCGCGCAGGGGGAAGGCGACGCCATGTTCCTCTTTGCGCCGGCGATCCGCCCGCAGCTGTCCGAACAGCTCCTTACCGGTCATTCCGACGATGGGGACGTCGCTCATGCAGGCGCGGCCGGCCACCGACTCCGGTCCGACGGGGGCGCGGACCAGCCGCCGATCGGCGCCATGGGAAACCGCGACAATCCTCGCCGTCTGGCTGTTGGCATCCCGCATCACGATGGCTGCGGGGCATTCGCTCGCGGCACGCGCGGCTTCGCACACCGAGTAGGCGACGCTCTCGAGCGCCTCGGGCACCGTGGCCGCCACCGATCCGGCGGCAGCCGGCCTGGGCGTCCCTCCCCGGCTTCGCCCCGCCTGAAAGCCGGCCAGCAGCGCCCGCTGATCGGCCAGCGCGGCGTCCTCGGCATCCGGCGCCACGGTGGCCCCCTTCCAGCAAAGGGCCACCCCATGGTCCCCGTCTCCCACCGCCACGATCGTATGGGGATCACGAATCACATGCTGCCGGCGGTCACCCAGGGCCACCCGTGCCGTTGCCGCGGCCCGCTCGCAGAGGTCGCCCACTCCCGACAGCGCCCCCGCCGTCAGCGGAGGCTCGCCGTCGGCGCGCACCAGGCACGCAAACGCGGCGCCGTGGGCCCGGCGCAGCAGGTCGAGCACGTGCTGGGAGTCCGCCGGCACCTCCGGCGTCCCGCCGCGCTTCGCTTCCACCCGCCACCGCACCAGCCAGCCGGCCGCGCCACCCAGGGCGAACAGCACGGGCATCAGCCAGCCCATCATGGCAGGTGATTGATCCGCGATGCCGCAGCGGCGGCGCCAAAGCCGTTGTCGATGTTGACCACCACGATCCCTGAGGCGCAAGAATTGAGCATGGCGAGCAACGCCGCTACGCCGCCGAACGACGCTCCATAGCCGACGCTGGTGGGAACCGCCACGACCGGCACCCGCACCATGCCGCCCACCACGCTCGCCAGGGCTCCGTCCATCCCGGCCACGACGATCACCACCGCCGCCTGGTACAGATCGTCCGCCCGCCGCAACACCCGATGAATGCCGGCCACGCCCACGTCCGTCAGGCGCGTCACGCGGTTCCCCAACGCGCGGGCCGCGACCGCGGCCTCCTCGGCCACCGGCAGGTCGCTGGTCCCCGCCGTCACCACCAGCACCACCCCCCGGCCGGTCGGCACGCCGGGCGGATCCGTGGGCAGGTAGGCCGTGCGCCCGAGCTCGTTCAGTTCGACCCGGGGGAAGCGCTCCCGCACAGCCGCCCGAACGTCGCCGTCCGCCCGTGTCACCAGAAAGGAGCCGTTCGACTCCGCCAGCGACGCGCACACGCCCACCACCTGCTCGGCCGTCTTGCCGCTGGCCAGCACCACCTCGGGGAACCCTTGAGTGAGCGGGCGCAGATGATCAACCTGGGCGTAGCTGAGATCGTCTACTGGGAACCGCCGGAGCCGCCGTACCGCCGCTTCCGGCGTGAGCGCTCCCTGGGCGACGTCGGCGAGAAGGCGCTCCAGCTCGGTCGCGGTCACACGACCGCTTGGGTGGGCTCGAGGTGGCGCCGGAAGATACGCTCGATCTCCACCATAGATTGAATCTGCTGCAGCTCTCGACGCAGCTCGGCCGCCCCCGCGACCCCGCGGACGTACCAGCTCAGGTGCTTCCGGAACTCCACCGCCGTCCGGCGGTCGTCGCCCTGGATGGCCAGCTGCAGCTCGGCATGACGCAGCGCCACGGCGAAGCGTTCCGCCGCGCACGGGTCCGGACGGGCGTCGCGCCCATCCAGCAGCGCTCGGGCCTGCTGGAAGATCCACGGGTTGCCGAACGACCCCCGGGCAATCATGACCCCGGCGCAGCCGGTGTGACGCCACAGGCGGTGGGCGTCGGTCGCGGCCTTGATGTCGCCATTTCCCACCACCGGGATGTCCAGGGCCTCCACCACCGCGGCGATCTCGTCCCAGCAAGCGGTCCCGGTGAACATCTGCGTACGGGTGCGCGGGTGAAGCGTCAGCGCCTGCGCGCCCGCGTCCTGGCAACGCCGGGCAATGGCCACGGGATCACGGTGGGTTTCATCCCAGCCCGACCGGATCTTCACGGTCACCGGGAGATGGGTGGCGCCGCGCACGGCCCGAATGATGGATTCGACGAGGCTCAGGTCCTTGAGGCAACCCGAGCCGCCGTTCCGCTTGACGACCTTCTTGACCGGACAGCCGAAATTGATGTCGAGGAAATCGGGAGCGTAGTGCTCGCTCACCAGCGCCGCGGCCTCCGCCATGCCGGCCGGGTCAGATCCGAACAGTTGAATCCCGATCGGCCGCTCCGGCTCGGTGAAATACGCTCCGTCATGCACGCTCTGGGCGCCGCGCCGGAGCCCCTCGCAGGAGAGAAACTCGGACACGACCACGTCCGCCCCGAACGCCCGGCACAGCCGCCGGAAGGGGGGCTCGGACACGCCCGCCATGGGCGCGAGAAACAACGGCACACGGTGTGCCACCGCATACGGGAACTGCATGGGCGGCAAGTTAATGCGCCGAGCGGAAGCCGGGCAACCGCGCCGTTTGACACCACGGCGCGCTCTTCATACGTTACGCGCCGCCCCAAGGGTGTTTACCTCAATGCGACTGACCGAGTTCTTCTCCCCCGACGCCATCGAGCTCAACCTCACGAGCACGACCAAGGACGACGTGCTCAAGGAGCTCACCGCGCTCCTCAAGCTCGACGCCAAGGCGGACGGCATGTTGTTCAAGATGCTGAAGCGCCGTGAGAACCTCGGCTCGACCGGCATCGGGCGCGGCATCGCGATTCCCCATTGCCGCTCCCTGGTGGTGGCGAAGCTGCGGGTGGCGTTCGGTCGCAAGCCGGCGGGCATCGACTTCCGCGCCATCGACGACCAGCCCGTGTACTACTTCTTCCTGATCGTGGCCCCCCCGCTGGAAGTGTCCAACCAGTACCTGCCGGTGCTCGGGAAGATCGCGCAGTTCGCCAAGGAGCCGGATGTGCCGGGACGACTAGAGGGGCTTCAGGAACCGGGAGCGTTCATCAGGCTGCTGGAAGAAAAGAACCTCTGAGGCATAGTAGCGGCACTGCGGAAGGGATGAGGGGTAACGGGGCCACCCATCACCCCTCACTCCTTACGCCGTCGCATCCCGCCGTTCACTCCCACTCGATCGTCGCCGGCGGCTTGGAACTGACGTCGTAGACCACCCGGTTCACGCCCCGCACCTCGTTGATAATGCGCCCCGAGATCCGGCCAAGGACGTCCGGCGGGAACGGGAACCAATCCGCGGTCATGCCGTCGCGACTGGTCACGGCACGAAGCGCCACCACGTTCTCATACGTTCGGGCGTCACCCATGACGCCCACCGAGCGCACGGGGAGCAGCACGGCGAAGGCCTGCCAGATGTCGTCGTATAGCCCGGCGGCCCGGATCTCCTCGAGGTAGATGGCGTCGGCCTGTCGCAGCACTCCGAGTCGCTCAGGCGTCACCGCGCTCAACACGCGAATGGCCAGCCCGGGCCCCGGGAACGGATGCCGGCCGACGATATCTTCCGGCAAGCCCAGCTCGCGACCCACCTGGCGTACTTCATCCTTAAAGAGCTCACGCAGGGGCTCGATCAGCTTGAACGGCAGGTTGGGCCGCAAGCCGCCGACGTTATGGTGCGTCTTGATGGTGACCGAGGGCCCCCCTCGCGGGGACGACGACTCGATGACGTCCGGGTAGAGCGTGCCCTGGACCAGGAATCCCACGTCCCCGGCCACCCCCCGCGCAGCATCCTCGAAGACGTCGATGAACGTGTGGCCGATCCGCCGCCGCTTCTCTTCCGGGTCGTCCACGTTCGCGAGCTGCTCCAGAAACCGGTCTGCCGCATCCACCACCAGCAGATCCATCCCCAAGTGCGCCCGGAACGTGCGCTCCACTTGTTCCCGCTCGTGGAGCCGCAGCAAACCATGGTCAACCAATATGCAGGTGAGGCGATCTCCCAGGGCCCGGTGGACCAGCACCGCGGCCACGGCGGAATCCACCCCCCCCGACAGGCCGCAGATGGCCCGCGACGTGGGGCCCACGACTTCCCGAATCGCCCCGATTTGATCGCTGATGAACTGGCCGGCCGTCCAATCCGGCGTGCATCCGCAGATGGAAAACAGGAAATTCCCCAGGATCTCCCCGCCTCGCGGCGTGTGAGCAACCTCCGGATGGAACAACACGCCATGGATGGGCCGGGATTGGTGCCGCATCGCCGCCACCGGGGCGTTCTCGGTCGCGGCGACGGTCTCGAACCCGGGCGGTGGCTGCTCGATCCGGTCGCCGTGACTGGCCCACACGGTCACCGCTTCCCCCGGTTCAAAGCCGGCGAACAGACCCGCACCGTGCCGCACCGTGATCTCGGCCCGGCCGTACTCCCGCTCGGGCGAGGGCTGGACCTTGCCCCCGGAGAGATGCGCCACCAATTGCATCCCGTAACAGATGCCCAGCACCGGGATGCCCAAGTCGAACAGGGCGGGATCGGCGCTGGGCGCCCCCGCGTCGAACACCGAGTTGGGGCCGCCCGACAGGATGATGCCTTTAGGCGCCGCGGACCGGACGAAGGCCAGATCGCAGCCGCGCGCCGCCGGGTGAATCTCGCTGTACACATGCGCCTCGCGCACCCGGCGCGCGATCAACTGGGTGAACTGCGAGCCGTAATCCAGAATCAGGATGCCGCGATGGAGACTGGTCATGCCTCACGCCACGAGGGTGTCGCCGTCTCGCCCCGCATCAGGTCGTCGGTTCCTTCGCGCTCGCGAACCACCGCATAGCGTCCACCGTCCACCAGCACCTCGGCGGCGCGCGGCCGTGAGTTGTACTGGAAGCTCATGCCGAAACCGTACGCTCCGGCGCCCAGGACCGCGAGGAGCGCGCCGGGGCCGGCCCCGTCCAGCCGGCGATCCAACGCCAGGAAATCCCCGCTCTCGCAATTCGGGCCCACAACGTCCACCAGCCGGCCCTCTGCGGCCCCTGCGGGATCTCCGGCCCCTCCGGCCCCGTCCAGTACCACGACGTCGTGGTATGCGTTGTACAAGCTGGGCCGCAGCAGATCGTTCATGCCCGCGTCCGTGATGACGAACTCACGCCCGCCGGACCGCTTGTGGTAGAGCACTCGGGTCAACAGATATCCGGCGTTCCCCACCAGGAACCGTCCCGGTTCAATCAACAACGGGAGTCCCGTAACGCGCGCCAGCGGTGCGACCGCCATCGCGAACTCGGCCGGGTCCATGCCCATCCCGCGGCCGTAGGAGATCCCCAGCCCGCCCCCCACATCCACCGAGGTCAGGGTAGTGATACCCGCCGCGCGGAGGTCGGCCACCACCCCCGCCAACCGTTCCGCGCCCGCCCGGTACGGTGCGCCATCGGCGATCTGGGAGCCGATATGCATCCCCACCGACGTAAGCGCCAGCGCCGGCTCATCGGCCACGCACCGGGCGAGCGCCACCACCTGATCCAGCGGCACGCCGAACTTCATCCCCGCCTGCCCCGTCTGGGTGTAGGGATGCGTCTCCGTGGTCACGTCCGGATTGATCCGCAGCCCCACCGCCACCGGCGCCGCGCGACCCCGCGCCAACCTCCGCACCACGTCGAACTCACCGTGAGACTCGAGATTGATGAGTCCCACCTCCGCGTTGAGCGCCACCTCCAGTTCCCGCTCCGTCTTCCCGACGCCGCTGAAGACCAGGTCCCGGCCCTCAAAACCCGCCCGCAGGGCCCGCGCCAGCTCTCCACCGGACACGATGTCCGCACCGCCCCCCAATCCCCGAATGAGCCTCAGCACGGCCAGGTTGGCGTTGGCCTTCACCGAGTAATGCAGCCGGTGCGGGATGCCGGCCAGCGCCGTGCGCAACGCGGTATACTGGCTTCGGATCGTCCCGGCGTCGTAGACGTACACCGGCGTGCCCACCTCAGTGGCGACGCGTCTCAGTACGCCTTCGCCCACACCGCCTCGGTCACCGCCGGACCCCCGCACCACACGCAAGTCGCGGGAGCGGGCGACGAACGGAATTCACCATCTGGGAGCACCCGGATCGTCGCCTTGGTCGCTTCCTTGACGGCGGTCTCGCATGCCGCCTCGCCGCAGTACCCCGCGTAGGCGAATCCGCCGGCCCCGTTCATGAGGTCCTTCAGCGCTTCCCGGTCCTTCACGTTGCGGACCGAGTTGGCTTCCCGCCGCTGGCGCGCCGCCTCCAACAACCCGGCCTGGATCTCGTCCATCGCCCGCCGGACGGCGTCCGCCAGCCCGGCGAGCGGGACCGACGCCTTGCCGCCGGTTCGGCGCGCCAGCACCGCCTGTCCTTGCGCCACGTCCCGCGGGCCGATCTCCAGCCGCACCGGGACGCCCCGCGCCTCCCAGTGGTAGTACTTGGCCCCGGGCTTCACCGCATCGCGGTCATCCACCTGCGCGCTCACGCCGGCGGCCACCAGCGAATGGCGGGCCTGCTGAGCCGCCTCCAGCACCCCCTGCTGATCGCTATCGCTCTTCCAGATGGGGACCACGATCACCTGGAGCGGCGCCAGGCGCGGCGGGCAGATCAGGCCCTTGTCATCCGAGTGCGTCATCACCAGCCCGCCGATCAGTCGCGTGGACACGCCCCACGACGTGCTCCACACGTACTCCCAATCGCCCGTGGTGGTCTGGTACCGCACCTCGAACGCCTTCGCGAAGTTCTGTCCCAGGTTGTGCGACGTACCGGCCTGGAGCGCCCGGTTGTCCTGCATCAGGGCTTCGATGGCGTACGTGCGCACCGCGCCCGCGAACTTCTCGGCATCGGTCTTGGCGCCGGTGATCACCGGCATCGCCATCCATTCCTCGGCAAACCGCCGGTAGATCCCCAGAATCAGTCGCGCCTCTGCCTCCGCCTCGTCGGCGGTGGCGTGCGCGGTATGCCCTTCTTGCCACAGGAACTCGGTCGTCCGCAGAAACAGCCTGGTCCGCAACTCCCAACGGACGATGTTGGCCCACTGGTTCAAGAGGACCGGCAAATCGCGGTAGCTCTGGACCCACTTGGCGAGCATCGCGTAGATGATGGTCTCCGACGTCGGCCGGATGACCAGCGGCTCTTCCAGCTCCTTCCCGCCCCCGCGGGTCACGACCGCCGTCTGGGGCGCGAAACCCTCAACGTGCTCCGCTTCCTTGGCGAGGAAACTCTGGGGAATCAGCAGGGGGAAGTAGGCGTTCTCGTGTCCTGTGGCCCTGAACATCTCGTCCAAGGCGCGCTGCATCAGCTCCCAGATGCGGTATCCGCGGGGCCGGATCACCATGCAACCCCGCACCGGCGAATAGTCCGCCAGCTCGGCGCGCATGACCACGTCGTTGTACCAGGCGCTGAAATCGGCCGCGCGCGTCGTCAGGGCCTGTTCGGTGCTCACCGTGCCCCCAAGATCGCGTCGCCCGCCAGCTCCACCGCACTGACCATGCGCTCCTCGCCCCGCATGAGATCTCGCACCACTGCTCCGCCCCGCTTTCGCTCCTCAGGCCCAATGATGACGGCGAGCCGCGCCCCTCGCGCGCTCGCCAGCTTCAGCTGCTTGGCGATGGTCTGTTCCTTGAGCGAGAACTCCACCCGTCCTCCGCGATCCCGCAGCGCGTGCGCCAGCTGCAATATGGCCGCCCTGTCCTCCGCGGTGACCGCGACCAGAAACGCGTCCAGCCCCCCCGCCCCCGAGGGCGCCAGGGCCCGGGCCTTGATCAACTCGCCCAACACCACATCTCCCATGCCGAATCCTACGGCCGGCAGGTCCGCGCCCCCCAGGGAGGCCAGCAACCCATCGTAGCGCCCGCCGCCGCAGATGGCGCGTAAGTTCCGTTGCGCGTCGAATAGCTCGAACACGATCCCGCTGTAATACGCGAGCCCCCGAACGATGCAAAGGTCCACGTCCACGAACCCACCCAGTCCCATGGCCTCCAGCGCCGCGACGCACTCCGTCAGCGGCTCCACCGCCTCGGCGCCTCCCGGAGCCTTCCGGACCGCCTGCTGCACCTCGCCCAGGCCTTTCAGCTCACCCACCTCGAGCACCCGCTGGGCTACCGCTTTGGGAAACCTGCCGTCCTCGGTCAGCCAGGTCAGCAGCCGGTCGCGCGCCTCGCGCTCGATCTTGTCGATGGCGGCGTACGCGGCCCCCAGCGACGCCTCGGGAACCCCGGCTGCCAGCACCAGGGCCCTGGTGACTCGTCGGTCTGACAGCCGCGCACGCAGGTCCGCGGGCCCGAGCCCCAGCAGGCGGGCCACGTCGATGGCCGCCGCAATCACCTCCGCGTCCGCCAGCGGGCCCGGCTCGCCGATCACGTCCAGGTTCAGCTGGAAATGCTCCCGCAGGCGCCCGCGCTGCTGCCGCTCGTAGCGGAACAGCTGCGGGATGGAGAACCAGCGGATCGGTTTTTTCAGGGCGCTGGCCCGCGCCGCCACCATGCGCGCCAGCGTCGGCGTCATTTCGGGTCGCAGCGCGACCTCCCGATCACCGCGGTCCCGAAAGTGATACAGCTGGCCCACGATCTCCGAGCCACTCTTCTGGGTGTACAGCTCCAGCGGCTCCAGCGGCGGCCCGTCGTACTCCTCGCACCCGTAGCGGGTCGCGACGGTACGCCAAACGGCAAAGATGTGGTTACGGAGCGCGGTGTCGTCGGGGTAGAAGTCGCGGAACCCCGGCAACGCTCTGGCTGGCATGCACCAAATTAGCCGAGCGGCGGGAAGCCCGGCAAGCGGGCGAGCGCATCGCCCACGGTGTGGAACGAGCCCGTGACCAGCACCGTGCCGGCGCCCTCCTGTACCTCCCGAAGCGCCCGGTCGAAGTCGGGCTCGATGATGGGCGGATGGCCGTGCAGGCGGCCAGGCGGCCGGAGGTGTCCGGGTCCGCCCGACCGCCTGACCTCCTGTCCGACGTCTTCCAGATCCCATCTCCGGTCCGGTGGGGCCGTGGGCGGAGTCGTGAGCCAGATCCCGTCCACCACGTCCCCCAACCCGGCCAGCATCTCCCGCCACGCCTTGTCCGCGAGAATGCCAACCAGGGCGTGCACCGGCCGCGCCAGGTCGACCGCCCGGAGCGCCCGGACCAACACCGCTATTCCCGCCGGGTTGTGCGCCACGTCGAAGATCCACCGACCCCGCCGGTCAAACCGCCCGGCCAGCCTCGCCCGTGAAAACCCGGCCGTCACCGCGGCCGACCCCGGTCGCCAGCCATGGGGAAGCACATCCAACAGGGCCACGGCCACCGCGGCGTTTCGCCCCTGGTGCGGCCCCTGGAGCCCCAGCACGCCAGCATACTCCGCGCCCGGCGGAACCCTCACGATGGGCGCCGCCCCCCGGCCAGCGGATTCCTGCGCCAGCAGCGCCGCGAGCTCCCGGTCCGCCTCTCCGATCACGAACGGCACTCCGGGTTTGGCGATACCCGCCTTTTCCCGGGCAATGGCGGGAAGCGTAGCCCCCAGATACTCGGTATGCTCCAGCGCGATGTTGGTGACCGCGCTAGCCAGGGGCTGAACCACGTTGGTGCTATCCAGCCTGCCCCCCAGACCAACCTCCACCACCGCGAGGTCCACGCCCCGGGCGGCGAAGTCAGCCAGGGCGATCGCCGTGAGCGCCTCGAAGAAGCTGGCCCCGGTCCGCTCGATCGCCGGGCGAAGCCGCTCGGTCCAGCGGGCGAACGCCTCCGGCGTCATGGGCCGTTCGTCCACCACGATCCGTTCACGAACGTCCACCAGGTGCGGCGACGTGTAGAGGCCCACCGACCTCCCCGCCTCACGGAGGGCGGCGCAGGCCAGCACCGACACCGAGCCTTTGCCGTTGGTACCGCCGATATGGACGACCGGGTATTGGTGCTCGGGATGCCCCAGCTCGGCCAGCAGGGCCCGCGTGGGTTCCAGCGACCACGGCCTGCCTGCGAAGGTTCGTGGGAAGAGGAAGCGGCAGGCTTCCTCGAAGCCGTGCGTCAGTCCGCGACCTCCGCCGCCGGCAGGCGCAGCATCATCCGCAGCAGCGACGCGGTGGTGTCCGCCAGGCTTGCCCGCGGCACGACGGCATCCACCATGCCATGCTCCAGCAGGAACTCCGCCGTCTGAAACCCCTCCGGCAGGTCCTGTCCGATGGTCTGCTTGATCACGCGTGGGCCCGCAAACCCCACCACGGCGCCGGGCTCGGCCAGGATCACGTCTCCCTGGAGCGCGTAGGACGCGGACACCCCGCCCGTGGTCGGGTTGGTGACGATCGAGATATACGGGAGGCCGGCCTCGCTCAACGCCGCCAGGACGACGGACGTCTTGGCCATTTGCATGAGGCTCAAGACGCCTTCCTGCATACGGGCGCCTCCGGACGCGGACACGATCACCAATGGCGCCTTGTGCTCGAGCGCCCGCTCCCCGAGACGCGCGATCTTTTCTCCAACCACCGACGCCATGGACCCGCCCATGAACGCGAATTCCATGGCGGCCACATTGAGCGGCAGGCCCGTCAACGTCCCGTGTCCCGTGAGCACGGCCTCCTGCGGCCCCACTTCCCGGTACGCCCGCGTCACCCGCGCCGCGTACCCCTCGAAGCCCAACGGGTCCACCGTGCGCAGGTTGGCGAACAGTTCTACGAAGCTTCCCGGATCGGTGAGGATCTCCACGTAGCGGCGCGCCGAGATCCGCCGGTGGAACCCGCACTGGGGGCAGACTTGCAGGGCGCGCTCGAACTTCTCACGCAGGTCCACGTGGCCGCACTCCTCGCACTTGTCCCACGCGTCCGGAGGGATCTCCAGGCGCTCGCGCGAAGACGTTCGCGGTTTGCGCTCTTTACGGAACCAGGCCATGGAAGGTTGTCGGAATCTCGCGCTCCCCGGGGAACGGCGCCAGTGGCGCCGGCTCAGGTCCTCGTGTACGAGGAGCGCGATTCCCGCGCGACGCGCAAGCACATGGCTACGGCCACGAAGGAGATCAGGAGGAAGGAGCCGCCGTAGGAGAAAAAGGGGAGCGGGATGCCGGTGATTGGCATCAGCCCGACGCTCATCCCCACATTCTCCACCACGTGTGTGAACAGGAGACCGCAGATCCCGAAAACCAGCACCGAGGAGAACGGATCGGTCGCCGAGCGCGCGATCTGCATCAGCTGCATCAGGAGCGCCGCGAACAGCCCCAGCGTGACCATCACCCCCAGGAACCCCAGCTCCTCGGCGAGGACGGAGAAGATGAAGTCCGTGTGTTGGGCCGGCAGGAACGCGAGCGCCTTCTGGGTGCCCTCCAGGAAGCCCTTCCCCAGCAGCCCACCCGATCCAATGGCCACTTTGGACTGGATGATGTTCCACCCGGTGGCACGGGGGTCAATCTCGGGATTGAGGAACGAGAGCAGCCGGTTCTGCTGGTACGGCGCCAGGCCGCGCCACAACTGCAGGGCAATCGTCCCCATGAGGACGTTGCCCAGCCAGACGACCAGGCCCTCGATCACGTAGGGGCGGGCCCACAACAGCACCAGCGTGATCGCCACGATCCAGAGACCCCATGACCAGGTCGAGAACGCGAGCATCAGGCTGATGAGCGGCGACGCCAACAGCACCAGGAGCCGAATCGGCACGCCCACCCAGAAAAGCACCACGAAGAGGATCGCGAGAAACACGATCGCACTCCCCAGGTCCGGCTGGAGCCCCACCAGGAGGAACGGCAACCCCACGATCATGCCGGCCGGCAGCAGCTCGACCAGCGTCTGGGGCGCCCGCCTCCGCCCGCCCAGGTGGCGGGCAAGCATCATGATCGTCGCCAGCTTCGCCAGCTCCGCCGGCTGACCGACGCGGGTTCCGCCAATGGCCAGCCAGGACTTGGTGCCCGCCGCCGTGCCCGCCCCGGTGCCCACCACCAGGGTCAGGATCAGCAGTACCACCGCCAGTCCGTACACGAACGGCGTGGCCCATTCGAGCAGGCGGGGCGACACCCGGTACACTGCGGCACCGATCGCGGTGGCCAGCACGATCCATCCCAGCTGCTTCTGCCAGATATCGGCGATGTCCGTGGGGACGTCGGTCTGGCCCGCGGAGTACAGCGTGGCCAGGCCCAGGGCGACCAGGGCGCCGACCGTGAGGAGGGTCCGGCTATCGAGGCCGCGGGAAGCCATCGCGCGCGACCGTGTCCGGCAGGATCGGCACCGGCTCCGGCGCCGAGTCGTCCGGCAGCACCAGCCGGTAGTCTGCCGCCGTGAGCAACGGGGCCATGGGCCCCAGCAGGCGCCGCGCGATGATGCGATTTACCATGGGCGCGATCGCCGAGCCGTGCTCGGCAAACTCCACCACGGCACCCACCACGACCCGAGGACCGTCCACCGGAGCGAACCCGATGTACCACGCGTGGTCCGGGTTGGGGGCGTTCTGCGCCGTCCCGGTCTTGCCCGCGATGCGCAGTTCGGCCACCCGCGCGCCGGCGGCCGTGCCCGCTTCCACCACCTCCAACAGCGCCTGGCGCAGGCCCACCAACTGCGTGTCCGAGAGTCCGAGCGAACGGGTCGGCGTGGGACCGGGCATGACCAGATGGGGCTCCGGCGCCCGGCCGTCCGGGTTGGCCAGCATCGCGTAGAACATCACCATATTCGACAGGGTCTGCGCGTTCTCGCCCTGCCCGATGGCCAGGTTCAGCGTGACCGCGTTGGTCCAGCCCCGAGGCCCGTAGTGCTGGTTGTAGTACTCCGTGGACGCCGGAAACAGCGGACGGATTTCATTGGGGAGGTCGATGCCCGAGCGGTCGCGAAAGCCGAAGCGCCCCGCATCGCTCAACAGGTTGGTCAGCTGGAGCTTCAACCCGAGCTGGTAGAAATACACATCGCACGAGTATTGGATGGCCTCGGCCAGGGTGAGGTCCCCATGGCCCCCGAGCTTCCAGCAGCGGAAGTAGCGGTTGTAGTACTGCAACCCGCCGCGGCAGAGAATGGGCATCCGCGATCGCAGGTCCACCAGGCCGCGGTTCATCGCCATCGCGGCCAGCACCAGTTTCCACGGCGACGCGGGCGGATAGCGGGCCTGGATGGCGCGATTCACCAAGGGGAAATCCGGCGCCTGCGAAAGCCGCCCCCACACTTCCGGATCCACCCCGCCGATAAACGCGTTGGGGTCATAGCCAGGGGACGAGTACAGCGCCAGCACCGCTCCGGTGGCCGGGTCCATCACCATCACGGCGCCGCGCATCCCCTCCGGGAAACTCTCGGCGACGTAACGCTGCAGCTCGATGTCGAGGGTGGTGCGGATGGATTCCCCCTGCTCCGGCGACATGCGCTGCCCCACCTCGGCTTCCCGCACGCTCCGGCCCAGCGCATCCACCTCGACGAACCGCTCGCCGTCCTTGCCGCGGAGCCGGTCGTCGTACTCCCGCTCCAGGCCGTCGCGCCCCACCAGCAGGCCTGGCCGGGCCCCGCTGATGGTGCCCGCGCCCATCTCCTGCTCCGTGATCTCCGCCACATAGCCCACCACGTGCGCGGCAACGCTCCCGAACGGATAGCGCCGCCTGGGCTCCGCCTGGATCACGAGACCCGGAATGGTGACGCGCCGCTCTTCCAGCGCCGACACCAGGTCGAACGACGCGTCCCGCCGGAGCATGGCCGGGCGATACGGGGTCTTGCGAAAGGCGCGCTCGGCATCGTCCGCGTCCCGCTGGGAAAGCCGCATCAGCGGCGCGATCCGCCGGATGGTGGCGCGGAGCGAATCCGCGGACGGTGCCAGCAGGCCGATCGAGTACCCGGGCTCGTTCTCCGCCAACACCACGCCGTTGCGGTCGGTGATCAGTCCCCGTGGAGCCGGCACCGGGACCGACCGCATGCGGTTCAGCTCCGACCGCACGCGGTACCGGCTGGACGAGAGGACCTGCACCCGGAAGAACGCGACCAGAAGAACGCCGCCCACCATCCAGAGCAGCCATTGAGCCAAACGCGCCCGCCGAGCCAGCTCGTGAGCGTGAAACCAGTTCATTCAGCGATCCGGATGGCCAGCCAGCGACGAAAGATGACCAGCACGATCACGCCGACGAGCGCCGTGCTGGCGGCCTTGAGGGGCGACCAGAGAAGAAGCTGCCAGACCAGGCCCATGCCCTCCACGTGACCGCCGCCGACCAGCACCAGCAGGTCGCGCACCCAGGTCCCGGCGAAGAAGAATCCGGCGTTGACCGCGAGATTCTCCGCGAAAAAGATGGCCTTCCCCCATGCTGCCAGGTAACCTACCACGGTATGCGCGAGGGCGCCCGCGCCGAACGCGACCGGCGTCAGCGCGTCACTCAGGAGGCCCACGATAAACCCGGCGATCGCCGCCGCCCCGGGTCGCGCCCGAATGGCGTACACCAGCAGCGCGAGCAGCAGAAAGTCGGGCGCCGGGCGCGGCTCCCCCAGCCACGGGCGCAGCGTGAAATGCAGCACCACCAGCAACAGCAAGACGGTGGGCAGCCGGTAGACGCCGTTCCGCCCGTTCATGGCTCGGGTGGGACGAACGACTCGGTGAGGTCGGCCCGCGTGTCCAGCAGCACCATTACGTGGGAGATGGAGGCGGGATGCACCGCGGGAAGCACCAGGTAGGTGCGGGCCCAGCCGGCCAGCTCCTCGCGGACCGAGAGGATGGTGCCGATGGGAATCCCGCGGGGATAGATGCCGCCTTCTCCGGTCGCCAACCCGGAGGTGTACACTCGCGTTCCCGGTATCAACTCTTCGCGGTAGGGCACGCCCTGGAGCTCCAGCAGGGGGCCACCCGGATCACCGCCGCCAAACGGCGCCGCGATGCCAAACACGGCCCCGTCCGCCGTCATGGCGCTGGCGCGGAAATCCGGGTGCGCCCAGGCGACCACCACCGAGGTATTCCCCCCCACGCTTCGGACCACCCCCACCAGTCCGCCGGAGGCGACCACCGGCGAGAGCACCCGCACGCCTTGCCGGCGGCCCGCCGAAATCAGCAGCGTGAAACCGTCGGTGGGCAACGACTGATGCAGCACCTCAGCCGGCACGTGCCTCACCGGCAGGCGCTGGCGCAATCCCAGCATCGCCCGCAGCTGCGCGTTCTCCTCCCGCAACGCGTCCGCCAGCGTCGCGACCACCGCCGCCGAGTCGCGCTCCGCCACCACCCGCGCGAACCGTTCCCGAGTGGTCCGCACCGACTCGGCCCAGCCCTGGAGCGCGAGCAAGGGCCGCAGCAGGGTGTTCTGCAGCTGCGCCGAGACGCGGTCATGCCACGCGGCCGGCGTCATGCGAATCGTTATGGACAACAGGAGGCAGACGATGAAGGCCAGCGTGTCGCGCCGCGACGCGTACCGTTCGGACGCGAAGGTCACGATGGGATCGCTAGGTCGTCAGGACCGACCGGTATTTCTCCGAGTCGTCCAGGATGCGCCCAACACCCCGGACGACACAGGTGAGCGGGTCTTCGTCCACCCGAATCGGCAGCGAGGTCTCCTGGGACAGCAGCACATCCAGACCCCGGATCAGCGCGCCCCCGCCGGCCATGACGATCCCCCGGTCCACGATGTCACTGGCCAGTTCGGGCGGCGTGATCTCGAGCGCGCGCCGGACGGCATCAACGATCTGCTGGATGGGTTCCTGGACCGCCTCGCGGATCTCGCTGGAATGCACCCGCACCACCTTGGGAATGCCGGAGACCAGGTCGCGACCCTTGGCCTCCATTTCCTTCTCCTCGCCGACCGGCGCGGCCGACCCGATGGCGATCTTGATCGCCTCCGCCGTGGGCTCCCCGATCAGGAGGTTGTAGTTCTTCCGCATGAACTGGACGATGGCCTGATCCAGCTCGTCGCCGCCGGTGCGGATGGACGTGTCGCTCACGATCCCGGACAGGGCGATCACCGCGATCTCGGTCGTGCCGCCACCGATATCGATGACCATGTTGCCCGTGGGGGTCTCCACCGGCAGGCCCACACCGATGGCCGCCGCCATCGGCTCGGCGACCATGTACACCTCCTTGGCGCCGGCCGAGTGCGCGCTGTCCCGCACGGCACGCTTTTCCACCTCGGTGATCCCGCTGGGCACGCAGACGATCACCTTGGGCTTCACGCGGAACACGTGTTTCTGGATGATGGACGAGAGGAAGTACCGCAGCATCTTCTCGGTCACATCGAAGTCCGCGATCACGCCGTCCTTGAGCGGGCGCACCGCCAAGATCCCGTCCGGCGTGCGGCCCAGCATCCGCTTGGCCTCGAGCCCGATCCCCTTCACCACCCCGGAGGCCTTTTCGATGGCGACGACGGAGGGCTCGTTGAGCACGATCCCCTCGCCCTTCACATAGATGAGCGTGTTGGAGGTCCCGAGATCGACCGCGATCTCGTTGGCCGGTAGCCAGCTATCGATGCTCAGGGGCCAACGCATGAGCGCCTAACTTAACTGTATGGCTAAGTTGCCTCAAGCGCTGGACTTAAGTCACATCACCCGGGCGACGTCCACCAGCTCCATCCCGAACGCCTCCGCCACGCCTGGATATACCACTTTCCCGTCCACCACGTTGAGCCCCAGCCGCAACCCGCCGTCCTCCCGGCAGGCCCTTTGCCACCCATCCCGCGCCAGCCGGCGAGTGTACGGGAACGTCGCATTGGTCAGGGCGAGCGTGGAGGTGCGCGGCACGGCCCCCGGCATGTTGCTCACGCCGTAGTGAATGACACCTTCCACGACATACGTCGGGTTCTCGTGGGTCGTGGGCTTGATGGTCTCGATGCACCCGCCCTGGTCCACCGACACGTCCACCACCACCGAGCCCGGTTTCATCAGTCTGAGATCCTCGCGCCGGACCAGCTTGGGCGCCTTGGCCCCGGGCAGCAGCACCGCCCCTACCACCAGGTCCGCCCGCGCCAACAGCTGCAGCAGGTTGTGTCGGTTAGAATACAGCAGGCGCACGTTCGCGGGCATGACGTCGGCCAGGTAACGGAGCCGCTCCAACGAGACGTCCAGCAGCGTCACGTCCGCGCCCAACCCCGCGGCCATGCGGGCCGCGTTGGCGCCGACCACCCCGCCGCCGATGACCAGCACCTCGGCCGGCAGAACGCCGGGCACGCCGCCCAAGAGGATGCCGCTCCCGCCGTGCGTCCGCTCCAGGTACTTCGCCCCTTCCTGTACCGCCATGCGCCCGGCCACCTCGCTCATCGGCGTGAGCAGCGGTAGCTCGCCCGAGGGCAGCTGCACCGTTTCGTAGGCGATCGCCACACACTTGGAGTCCACGACGGCGCGCGTGAGCTCTTCGCTGGCCGCGAAATGGAAGTAGGTGAAAAGCACCTGGCCGGACCGGATGCGCGGGTACTCCGGTGCGATGGGCTCCTTGACCTTGAGGATGAGCCCCGCCTCCGCCCAGACGTCACCCGCCTTGGCGACCATCCTGGCTCCCACGTCGCCATAGGCGGCGTCCGGGAAGCCGCTTCCCAGTCCCGCCCCCTGCTCCACCAGTACGGTGTGGCCGCTCGCGACCAGGGCTTCGGCCCCGGCCGGCACCAGCGCCACGCGGCTCTCGTTGGCTTTGATTTCCTTGGGGACGCCGATGATCATGGACGACTCGTCAGATGAGAGCGTGAGGAGGGCCGGTTGAACAATGGAGAGCGGCGAACAAGGAACGCTGAAGTTCGTATGGCGGATTCTCTACACATTGGGACCCAGCCACACCGCCGTCTGGCGGTCGGGTGCAAGATACTCCGCGGCCACGGCCTGTACCTCCTCGGTCCGCACCTGGTCGATCTCGGCCAGCACTTGGTCGAGGGTGCGGAAGGGCTCCTGGTGCAGCGCCAGCGTGGCCAGCCGGTGCATCCTCGCCGCCGGACTTTCGAGCGACAGCGTCACTTGGCCCTTGAGCTGCTGGGCCGCCTCCGCCAGTTGCGGCGGGCTGAGCCCCTCAGTAGCCACTCGGACCAGCTCTGTCCGGATCGCATCCACCGCCTGCTCCGCGGTGCTGGGATGGGTACCGACGTACACGCCCGTCACCCCGGCGTGCTGGTAGAACGACTGGTAGGTGTACACGGCGTAGGCCAGGCCCAGCTCCTCCCGCACCCGCTGAAACAGACGACTCGACATCCCTCCGCCCAGCACGGTATTGACCAGCATCAGGGCGTAGCGGCGGCGGTCGCGATACGGGAAGGTGTCCGTTCCCATCACCAGGTGAACCTGGTGGGACTCGCGCTGGACGCGACGGTCGGTCCGGGCCCCCTGCGGCACCGGGCTCACGGGGACCGGTTCCGGCCCGCCGTCGAACGTGAACCAGCCACAGCGGGCCAGCAGTTTCAGCAGGACCTCATGGTTCAGGCTGCCAGCCGCCGCGATCACCACGTGCCGCGGGTGGTACGCCCGCCGGTGGAGCTGGCGCAGGTCATCCGCCGCCAGCTGCCCCACGGTCTCCCGGGTCCCCAGGATCGAGTATCCATAGGGGTGGTCCGGCCACAGGGTGTGCGCGTGCAGCTCGAACACCATGTCATCCGGGGTGTCTTCGACGGTGCTGATTTCCTCCAGCACCACCTTTCGCTCGAGCGTGAGATCGGTCTCGCGCAGCACCGGATGGCGCACCAGGTCGGTCAGCACGTCGAGGGCGCGGGGAAGGTCTTCGTCCAGCACCCGCGCCTGGTAGGACGTGTGGTCGCGGGACGTGAAGGCGTCGAGCGCGCCCCCGCGGACTTCCAGCTCCAACGCGATCTCGCGGGCGGTGCGGCGCTCGGTCCCCTTGAACACCATGTGCTCGAGCAGGTGGGACACGCCCATCTTGGCGGGTGGTTCGTGCGCGGAGGCGGTGCGGACCCATACGCCGACGGCTACCGAGCGCACGCCCGGGAGCACCTCGGACAGGACGGTCACCCCGTTCTCGGCGGTGGTCCGGTAGAGACCCTCGTCGAGCTTGACGGTCTGCATCCCGCCGGTCAGGACTTGTCCAGAACCGCTTTGCGCGAGAGCCGCATCTTGCCCCGGCCGTCCACCTCCAGCAGCTTGACCTTCACGCGGTCACCCTTCTTGACCACGTCCTCGGTCCGCTCGGTGCGGCCGTGCTGAAGCTCGGAAATGTGCAGCAGGCCCTCCACACCGGGCAGGATCTCGACGAAGGCGCCGAAGGCGGTGGTGCTCTTGACCGTGCCTTCGTAGATGGTACCCACCTCCGGCTCCTGGACGATGGCCGCGATCATGTCGCGCGCCCGCTCCCCGGCCTCTCCCCCGGTACTGGAGATGGTGACCAGGCCGCTGTCGTCCACATTGATCTCGGCCCCGGTCTGGTCCTGGATGCCACGGATGGTCTTCCCTTTGGGGCCGATGATATCCCCGATGCGGTCCGGCTTGATCTGGATGGTGATGATGCGGGGCGCGTACTTGGACAGGCTGGTGCGCGGCTGCGCCAGGGTCTGGCCCATCACGTCCAGGATATGCAACCGCGCGGTACGCGCCTGGTGCAGCGCATCGCGCACGGTCGCCAGATCCAAGCCCTGAACCTTGATGTCCATCTGCACCGCGGTGACGCCGTCCCGTGTGCCCGCCACCTTGAAGTCCATGTCTCCCAGGTGGTCTTCCGCACCCAGGATGTCGGTCAGCACGGCGACCCGATCCCCCTCCTTGATGAGCCCCATGGCGACGCCGGCACAGGGAGCCTTCATCGGCACGCCGGCATCCATGAGCGCCAGCGAGCCGCCGCACACCGTCGCCATGGACGAGGACCCGTTGGACTCGAGGATGTCCGAGACCACGCGGATGGTGTAGGGGAATTGGTCGTAGGGCGGAAGCAGCGCCTGGAGCGCCCGCTCCGCCAACGCGCCGTGACCGATTTCCCGCCGCGAGACGCCCCGGATCATCTTCACCTCGCCGGTGGAGAACGGGGGGAAGTTGTAGTGCAGCATGAAGCTCTTGGTGGTTTCCTGCGCCACGTCCACCGTGTCGATGCGCTGCTCATCCGACACCGTACCCAGCGTGGTGCTCACCAGCGCCTGGGTCTGGCCCCGCGTGAACAAGGCCGACCCGTGGGCCCGCGGCAGGATGCCCACGTCGCAGGTGATGGGCCGCACCGTCACCAGGTCGCGGCCGTCCAAGCGCTCTCCATGGTCGAGCACCTGCCGCCGCATGGTCTCGTATTCGATTTCCTCCAGCACGCCGCCCACGGCTTTGGCGTTGTCGGGGAACTCGGCGGCCAGCTGCTCGGTGACGGTCGCCCGCAAGGCCGCCAGGGCCTGCGCGCGCTCCGACTTCTCCGGCAGGTTGAGCGCCTCACGGACCCGGACACCAGCCAGGTCGCGGACCCGCGCCACCAATTCGGCCGGGGGCTCGGCCTTGGTCCAGGTCATCTTGGACACGCCCACCGCCTGAATGATCTCTTCCTGCCACGCGACGATGTCCGAGATCCCCTTCTGGGCAAACGACAGGGCTTCCGCGATCTGGTCTTCCGGCAGCTCCAAGGCGCTCCCCTCAACCATCATGATGGAGTCCCGGGTGCCGGCCACCACGATGTCCGCGTCGCTGAACTCCAGCTGCTGGAACGTGGGGTTGAGCACCCACTGCCCCTCCACCCGGCCCACGCGCACACCGGCGATCGGCCCGTTCCATGGCACGCGCGACAGCCCCAAGGCCAGCGAGGCCCCGGTGATGCCGAGCACGTCGGCGTCGTTCTCCTGGTCCGCGGAGAGGACGTAGACGAAGACCTGCACTTCGTTCTTGAATCCTTCCGGGAACAGGGGTCGGACGGAGCGGTCCGTGAGCCGTGCCGCGAGGATCTCGTCGTCGCTCGGCCGACCTTCGCGCTTGATGAAGCCGCCGGGGATTTTCCCGGCCGCATAGCTCTTCTCGCGGTATTCGACGGTCAGCGGGAAGAACGGCAGGTTGGATTGCTGATCCGAGACGGTGACGGCCGCAAGGGCCATCGTCTCCCCGTACTGTATGATGGCACTGCCGGCGGCTTGTTTGGCGAGCCGGCCCGTCTCCAACCGCAGGGCCCGACCGCCAACGATCTGTTCCACACGTTTTACCATAGGTCCTTGACTGCTGAGAGCACCCACACACATACGGCGAGGCGTCCGGGGTGCTCCTCCCAGACGCCTCGTGGCCCGACCCGGCTGCTAGTGCCGGAGCCCGAGTTCATCAATGAGCCGGCGGTAGTTTGCCAGGTCGGTGCGCTTGAGGTATTCGAGGAGGCGGCGCCGTTTGCTGACCATCATGAGCAGGCCGCGGCGGCCGTGGTGGTCCTTGGGATGAGTGCGGAAGTGATCGGTCAGCGAGTTGATCCGCTCAGTGAGCAGGGCGACCTGGACCCGAGCCGACCCGGTGTCGGTGGGTCCCAGGCCATGCTTCTGCATGACCGCGTTCTTGTCAAAGCCCATGAAACGTGTATCCTCCCACAAGCACGGGCCCACGGGCCCCGGACGATGTCCATATTGGCGCAGCACAAAAATTTAGCCCTCCTGCGAGACGCTGTAAAGCCTCGGGATGTCGCTGGAAGCTGAAGAGTTACTCGGACGGGCCATCGGCCCCTTCACGGTCGAGCGGCTCATCGGCCAGGGCGGCTTCGCCTGGGTGTTCGCCGGACGGCGGACGGCGGACGGGACGCCGGTCGCCCTCAAGATCCTGAAGCCGCGCTACGCCGGTGACCAACAGTTTGAATCCCGGTTCCGGAACGAGGCCCGGGTCGCCTCCGAGCTGCGACATCCCAACATCGTGCGGATCCTGGACATCGGGAAAACCGGCGAGGTGACCTACTTCGCCATGGACCTCTATCCCGGCTCGCTCGCCTCCCGGCTGGCCCGGGACGGCCCGCCCACCGAAGGGGACCTGCTGCGCATCGCCCGGGACGTCACCAGCGCCCTGGCGTTCGCGCACGCCGGGGGCATCATCCACCGAGACATCAAGGTGGACAACATCCTCTTCACCGCCGATGGTACGGCCGTGATCGCCGATTTCGGCATCGCCCGCGCGGTCTCGGGCTATGCCACCGCCACCGGTGTCAACATGACGATCGGCACACCCCATTACGTATCGCCGGAGCAGGCCCAGGGACGGCCACTGGACGGGCGGAGCGACCTCTACGCCCTGGGCGTCACGTTGTACAAGGCCGCCACCGGCGACTTGCCGTTCCGCTCCAACGACTGGTTCGAGCTGGCCCGGATGCACGTCGAGGAGGCCCCCGAGCCTCCCCGGAACCGGCGGCCGGACCTCTCCAAGCGCACCGAGCGCATCATCCTCAAGTGCCTCGCCAAGCATCCCGACGACCGCTATGCCTCGGCCGATGAGCTGCTCGCGGAGCTGGACGCCGTCGAGCAGGCGGGCCGCAGGACCGAGTCGTTCGGCATGGCGGCGGCACGGTTGCCCACGGACCAGCGCGCCCCCGGGGCGGGCATTCTTGGCAAATGGCTGCTCCCGGTCGCCGCGGTTGCCGTGGTGATCCTGGTGGCGTTGCTGGTGGTGGTGCTGGGACGGCGATAGTTGGCGCAGCGGCATAGGGGCATAGCGGCTGCACCTCATGCCGCCATGCCCCTATCCCGCTATGCCGCCGTCCTGCTATCCCCCGAACAGCCGCAGGACGTCGTTGGTCAGCGCCAGGAGCATGATCGCCAGCAGCAGCGCCACGCCCACCTGGCTCAACCGCATCCGTAACGTCCGGGAGAGAGGCCGCCCGCGGATGCCCTCGGCCAGCAGGAACAGCAGGCGTCCCCCGTCCAGCACCGGGATAGGCAGGAGGTTCAGGACGGCCAGGTTGATCGAGAACAGGGCGATGAATCTGAGGAGCGGCTCCAGCCCCAGCTGGGCGAGCTGACCGGACAGCTGCGCAATAAAGATCGGCCCGCCCAGCTCGCGGGGTGACACGTCCCTCGTGATCAAGCCCTTCACGGCGAACACCACCAACCCTGCATCGGCCCACGCCTGTCGCGTGGCCTCGCGGACGGCGCCGGGCAAGCCGTAGCGCACGTGCCGGGGTTCAATCAGGGGTCCGGCCCCCACCTTCCCCACAACCCGCCGCCCACCCGCGACCAGGTCGGTATCGGACTCGGCGATGGGCACCAGGCGCACGGTAAACAGGGAATCCACGCGCTGGACGGCCAGGGTCACCGTGTCGTTGGCGTGCGCCTCGATCACCCGCACCAGATCATCCCAGTACCGCACGGTGTCGCCATTGGCCGCCAGCACCAGGTCGCCCGTCGCCAGGCCGGCCCCGGCGGCCGGCCGCCCGGGTGCCAAGTAGCCCAGGCGGGGCGCCCAGGCGGCCTTCAGCGCCCGGAGCAAACGCACCCGGTCGCTTCCAGGCGTCCCGGGCACTTCCACCGTGACCGGTGACCCGCCACCGGCGAACTCGAAACGGAGCACCCTACTGGTAGGATCCAGGAGGGCGCTTTGCAGGTCATTCCACGAGCCAACCGTGTCGCCGTTGAGGCGGACCACGGCTTGGGGGTACGGAACCGCGCTCAGCGCGGCGGCGCCCTCGGGGAGCATCGCCGGATCCACCGCCGCAATGGTCGTGGTCGGATCTTCCTGCCGCCCATACCCGAGAGCCAGGGTCGCGTAGATGCCCCAGGCGAACACCGCGTTCATCAGCACGCCCGCCGTGATCACGAGGATGCGGGCCCACAGCGGCTTGCCCTCGAACTGCTGCTCCGGCGGGAATCCCTGCTCCGCGGCGCCACCTTCGAGCGCGCGTACGCCACCGGCCTCGTCCGCGGTTTCCTCCTCGCTCGCCATCATCACGTACCCGCCGAACGGAAACCACGACAGGACGTATTCGGTGTCCCCCCGCCGAAAGCGGAGCGGCGTGGCGGGTCCGAAGCCGATGGAGAATCGAAGGACGCCGACCCCAGTCGCTTTGGCCGCGAGGAAGTGCCCCACCTCGTGCACGAAGATCACCGCGCCGAGGACCACGACAGCCGCCGCGATGGTCACGAGCATCTGGCCTCCGCGCGTTCACGGGCCCACCGGTCGGCGGCAAGCACCTCGTCCAATCCCTTTGCGGGCTGCACCTCGTGCGCCTCCAGCACCGCCTCGATGGTCTCGGCGATGGCGCCGAAGCGCAGCCGCCCGGCCAGGAAGGCCTCCACCGCCACCTCGTTCGCGGCATTGAAGGCCGCGGCTCCCGTGCCGCCCATCCGGCCCGCCGCCACGCCCAAGTCGAAGGCGGGAAACATCCCGGGAGACAGGGGCTGAAAGGTGAGCGGGCTGGCGGCGACCGGATCGAACCGCCGCACGCCGTCATCCGGCAGCCGGTCCGGGTGGGTGAGCGCGTACAGAATGGGCAGCTCCATCGACGGAAAACCGAGTTGCGCGAGCACCGACCCGTCCGCGAACTCGGTGAGCGCATGAATCACCGACTGTGGGTGCAATACGACCTCGATTCCATCAAACGCAAGCCCGAACAGGAAGTGCCCCTCGATCACCTCGAGGGCCTTGTTGGCCAGCGTGGCGCTGTCCACCGTGATCTTGGGACCCATGCGCCAGGTCGGGTGGTTCAGGGCCTGCTCCACCGTGGCCCGGGCGACGCGCTCCGGTGCCCAGCCCCGAAACGGGCCGCCGGAGGCGGTGAGGATGAGCCGCCGCAGCTCCCTCCCCCCCGCCGATGCCATACACTGGAGGACGGCGCTGTGTTCGGAATCAATGGGGACGATCTCGCCTCGGCCCTCACGCGCCGCACATAGCACCAACTCGCCGGCCATGACCAGCGTTTCCTTGTTGGCGAGGGCGACCCGCTTCCCCGCCCGCAGGGCGGCCAGCGTGGCCGGCAGGCCGGCCGCGCCGACTACCGCGTTGATCACGATCCGGACATCGGGATGGGTGGCCGCTTCGACCAGGCTCTCCGCGCCAACCGGTCCACGCCGGTTCCGCCCGGCGTTCCCTCGGACCAGACCCACGAACGTGGCGCCGGTCTCCTTCGCCTGCCGCTCCAGCAGCTCAGCCGAGGCGTGCGCGGTCAGGGCCACCACCCGGAAGCGCTCGCGTTGGCGGGCGAGCACTCGGAGCGCCGCGGTCCCAATGGACCCGGTGGACCCCAGGACCGCCACGCCAATGCTCACAGTCGGCCGCCTACCGCGACCACCAGCGCCACCGTGGGAATGGCCCAATACAAGGAATCGAGCCGGTCCAGCACCCCGCCATGGCCGGGAAACACCGCACCAGAGTCCTTCACGCCTGCTTCGCGCTTGAACAGGGACTCCGCAACATCGCCAAGTTGCCCCAAGGTCGCCACCGCCACGGCCGAAACCAGCAGGACCGCCGGCGACAGGGGCGCGCCCAGCGGCGCCAACACCCACCGTCCCCAAGCCAGCGCCGCCAGCAAGGCCCCCAGCGTCCCGGTCACCGCGCCCGCCCAGGTCTTGGCCGGGCTGAGCACGGGCGCCAGCTTGGGCCCCCCGATCAGCGCACCTCCCGCCATGGCGAACGTGTCGCAGATCCAGGTGAGAACCAGGGGGAACAGGGCCAGGGCCGTCCCCGCGACCGCGTCCAGGGGCGGCACCGGGTGCCGGAGCAGGAGCAGGAAGGCCGGGAATCCCCCGGCGTACAGCGCCCCCCACACGGTAACCCCGATGCCGGCGGTGGGACCGTCTCTTGGGGGACGGGTGGCGACGGCTGCGGCCATGACGCCCATGAGCCACAGGGCCATGAGAAAGGCAAACCAACGGGGAGCCAGTCCGGCACCCGCCGGCAGCGTGAGCCATGCCGCCGCCGGGAACAGCGCCGCGCCGAGGCACCCGGGGCCTACCAGGGCCCGGACCCCCTGGCGGGCCGCCAGACGATACAGTTCGAACGCCCCCAGGGCCCCGAGGGCGGCCAGGACCGCGACCAGCGCCCAGCCGCCGAGATAGATGAGCCCGATGGTGGCGGGGATGCCGATGGCCGCGACGCCAATCCGGCGCGCGAGCTGATGAGCCATCGGGTGGCGGGTCAGACCTCCATGATCTCTTGTTCTTTACCCTTCACGAGCGCGTCCACCTGCTTGATCGCGTCATCGTGCAGCTTCTGCATGTCCTTCTCGGTCCGGCGCTTGTCGTCCTCGGAGACGTGATCGAGCTTCTTGATCTGGGCCAGGGCCTCGGTGCGGGCGTGACGGATGGCGATCCGGCCCTCCTCCGCCAGCTTGTGCACCACTTTGACCAGCTCCTTGCGACGCTCTTCCGTGAGCGGCGGCAGGGGCACGCGGATGACGGTCCCGTCGTTGGACGGGTTGAGCCCCAGATCCGACGCCTGGAGCGCCTTCTCCACGGCACCAACCAGCGAACGGTCCCACGGCTGTACCGTGATCAGGCGCGGCTCCGGCGCGGCGACGCTGGCCACCTGATTGAGCGGCATCTGCTGTCCGTACGCCTCCACGCGCACGGTATCCAGCAGGCTGGTCGTGGCCTTGCCACTGCGAATCGTCGCCAGCTCGTGCCTGGTGCTCTCCAGCGCCTTGTGCATGGCGTCTTTCGCGCGCTTCGCGATGTCGGGCAGTGTGGTTGGCGTGCTCATGTCACGAGGGTGCCGACGCGCTCTCCCGCCAGGACCCTGGCGATCGCGCCGGGCTGGTTGACGTTCATGACGACAATGGGCAACCCGTTCTCCTTGCACAATCCGAAGGCGTTGGCGTCCATTACCGCCAACCCTTTGACCAGGACTTCCTGGAACGTGATTTCCGGGATGAATGTCGCCGTGGGGTCGCGCTTGGGGTCGGCCGTGAAGACGCCGTCCACCCCGGTGGCCTTCACGATCACCTGGGCCTCGATCTCCAGCGCCCGGAGGACTGCGGCGGTGTCGGTGGAGAAGTAGGGGTTCCCGGTCCCACCCGCAAACAGCACGATGCGCCCCTTCTCCATGTGTCGCTGCGCCCGCCGCCGGATGTACGGCTCCGCCAGCTCCTCCATCCGGATCGCCGTCATCACCCGGGTCTCCACGCCTTTGCGCTCCAGGATGTCCTGGAGCGCCAGGGCATTGATCACGGTGGCCAGCATGCCCATGTAGTCGGCGGACACGCGGTCCATCCCCTGCTGGCTGGCCACCGTGCCGCGCATGATGTTCCCGCCCCCGATCACCAGGCCGATGCCGGCGCCCAGCTGGTGTACCGCCTTGACCTCATCGCTCAGGCGATCGACCACCCCGAAGTCGATCCCGAAGCCGCGCTCCCCAGCCAGGGACTCGCCCGACAGCTTGATGAGCGCGCGGCGGTACTTGAGGCCGGGCATCAGGCCTCGCCGAGCTGGAAGCGCACAAACCGGCGCACGACGACGTTCTCCCCCACTTTGCCGGACACGGCCTTGACCAGCTGTCCCACAGTCTGCTTGTCGTCTTTCACGAAGGGCTGCTCCAGCAGCACCCGCTCTTCGTAGAACTTCTTGATGCGACCCTCGACCATCTTCTCCCACACCTTCTCGGGCTTGCCGGACTCGGCGGCCTGGGCCTGGAAGATCTCGCGCTCCCGCTCCAGCACCGCCTTGGGCACGTCGTCCACCGACACCGCCACCGGATCGGCGGAGGCGATGTGCAAGGCCAGGTCCTTGACCAGGCCCTGGAAATCCTCAGTGCGCGCCACGAAGTCAGTCTCGCAGTTTACCTCCACCAGCACCGCGACCTTGCCGTTGAAGTGGACATAACTGCCGATGACGCCCTCGGTGGCACCCCGCCCGGCGCGCTTCTCCGCCTTGGCGATGCCCTTCTTCCGCAGCAGCTCAATGGCCTTCTCGACATCGCCTCCGGTCTCTTCCAGGGCGGCCTTGCAGTCCATCATGCCCGCGCCGGTGCGTTGCCGGAGCGCTGCGACGTCCTTCGCCGAAATGGTCATGGTCAAAACCGTATCTCCCGTGATTCCGTATGCGAAAACCGCCGCCTCCGAACCGTCATCCGCGGTCCTGGGAGCGGCGGTACCCGTTGGTCGTCCGGCGCCGGTAGCGCCGCGCTTACGATGGCCCGGGCGCCTCACCGCCCTCCTGCTCCCCGGCCGGCTGCTCGGTCTTGAGCCGGGCCACGATGGCTTCGGGCTTGGGCCGCCGCCGCCGCCGGGCTCGCCGCCGCTTCCGGCGATCCTCCTCTTCCCCTTCCGAGCCCGTATCCGTGCTGTAGGTGTAGCCGTCGGCTTCCTCCGTCACCTCGCGCAGTGGCACCTGGGAGCGCGCTTCGGCAACCACATCCACCAGGGCCCGCGTGATCAAGGACACCGAGCGGATGGCGTCGTCGTTGCCGGGGATCGGCACGGTAATCAGGTCCGGGTCCGCGTTGGTGTCTACGATGGCGACGACCGGAATCCGCAGCTTGTTCGCCTCGGCGATCGCGATGCGCTCTTTCTTGGCATCCACCACGAACAGCGCGCCCGGTAACCGGGCCATGTTCTTGATGCCTTCGAGATTGCGGTTGAGCTTCTGCCGCTCTCGCTCGAACATCAGCTGTTCTTTCTTGGTGAAGAACTCGAAGGCCCCGTCTTCCAGGCCCTGCTCCACCTCTTTGAGCCGACCGATCTGCTTCTTGATCGTGTGGAAGTTGGTCAGCATGCCGCCGAGCCAGCGTTCCGTGACCCAGAATCCGCCGCAGCGCTCCGCCTCCGCTCGCAGGATGGGCTTCAGCTGCTTCTTGGTGCAGACGAACAGCACCCCTTCGCCACGCATGACGACGTTGCGTATCAGCTCCTGAGCCGTCTGGAGCTGACGCAGCGTCTTCTGGAGGTCGATCAGGTAGATGCCCGAGCGCTCGGCAAAAATGAACCGGCGCATCTTGGGATTCCAGCGCCGGGTCTGGTGACCGAAATGCACACCGGCTTCGAGCAGGTCCTGCAACTGCGGCTGCGTCATGAACCTCGATCCTGGGTTAAGTCCGCCATCGCCTTCATCTCCCCCGCCGATTCAGCGGCGCTGAACACCCAGCGGGAGATCGGGCGATGTGAGTTGTGGCGATCCGCCGTTCGCACTCCGCAACCCGGAAAGGGGACAGCGGACTGCCGTCCTTACCGTTTCGAGAACTGGAACCGCTTCCTCGCCCCCGGCCGGCCCGGCTTCTTGCGCTCCACCGCCCGGGGATCGCGCGTGAGCAACCCCTGGGACCGGAGCTTGCGCCGATGGGTCTCGTCCGCCCCCACCAGCGCCCGCGCCACGGCCAGGCGCAACGCGCCCGCCTGCCCCGTCGTGCCCCCACCGACCACATGCGCCCGCACGTCGAAGGCGCCGAGCGTGTCCGTGGCGCCGAACGGCTCCTGGATATGCTGCACCAGCGATCGCCGGGGGAAGTAATCCCCCAGCGTCCGCCCGTTCACGTCCCACTTGCCGGAGCCCGGCGTCAGATAGACGCGGGCCACCGAGGTCTTCCGCCTGCCAACCGCGTGCCACCGCAGCTCCGGATGTACCACCGTCATACCGTTCGTCAGGCTCCCTTCCGCACGCTCAGTGGCGTGGGCTGCTGGGCCGCGTGGGGATGCTCGGCCCCCGGGTACACTTTGAGTTTCTTGCGGAGCGCCTGTCGCCCCAACGTGGACTTGGGCAGCATCCCAAACACCGCGCGCTCAATCACCCGCTCGGGGTGCTTTTGCAGCTCGCGCGCCACCGGCGTGAACCGCTCGTGCCCCATGTAGCCGCTGTGCCGGAAGTACCGCTTCTGCTCCAGCTTGCGACCGGTGAGGCGCACCTTGGCCGCGTTGATCACCACCACGAAGTCCCCGCCGTCCATGTGCGGCGTGAACTCCGGCTTGTGCTTCCCGCGGATCACCTGCGCCACTGTGCTCGCCAGCCTGCCGAGGGCAATACCATCCGCATCCACCACGTGCCAGTGGTGCTTGATGTCTTTGGGCGTGAGCGTATACGTCCCCATCCGGTCCCTCATCCCGACGGCGGCTCGCCGCGACAGAATAAAGTCGTAAAGCCGAGTAGCCGCTTATCTTAGCGGGCCCTGGTGCGGTGGTCAACCCTGCGCAACGACGTCCACGAGCGGCGTTCCTTTTTCCACCGCTTGACCCGGTTCCACCAACACCGCCTTCACCCGGCCCGGCCCGGTTGACCGGATCTCATTCTCCATCTTCATCGCCTCCAGGACCACCAGCCCGGACCCCGCGGCGATCTCCTGACCCGCCGCGACTTCGACGCGGAGCACCAAACCCGGCATGGGGGCCCGTACCAGCCCCGGGGCCTCCTGCTTCCCCTGGTCCTTCCGCAACGCTCGTAGCTGCGCCGTCCGCTCGTCCACCACCTCGGCCGGCCATATCTCTCCGCCGCGCTGGATCAGCCAGCCGCCACCTTGTTTGAGCAGCGCGTAGGTTCGGGAGTGCTGCTCAGAGACCAGCTGGCAGATCGGGGTCCCGGGTACCCGCAGCAGCGCGGCCGGAAACCTCCTGCCGCCCACCCGCACCTCCGGCCCCAGGACCTCCACGTCCAGGTCGCGGCCGCCGATGGTCACCGTAAACTTCATGCCGCCTGCAGCACGGCCAGGGTCTCGACGTGGCTGGTCTGCGGAAAGAGGTCGTAGGCCCGCACCTTCGCCAGGGCGAACGCGGGCAGGCGGGTCAGGTCTCGGGCCAGGGTCGCCGGATCGCACGACACGTAGCACAGGCGCGCGCCGGGCCGGGATTCCCCCCACGCCTGGAGCGCGGCGCTCACGCGGGCGACGAGACCGGCGCGGGGCGGGTTCACCAGCACCGCGTCCGGCTCCGGAAGACGATGCAGCGTTTCCTCCACCAGCCCCTCGAACCACGTGATGTCCGTCCCGGCCCCGGCCCACCCCCGTGCCCACTCGATGGCCGACCGATCCCGGTCCACGCTGAACACCCGCGCACCGCCCGCCGCCAGCAGCCGGGCCGCGTCCCCAACGCCGCCGTAGAGGTCCCAGACAATCTTGCCGCCGACGTCGCCCAGGTCCTGGAGTGCGTCCTGCCTGATGCGCACCGCCAGCTCGGGGTTTACCTGTTCGAACGCCAAGGCTGGAAATCCGGTTCGCGCGCCGGCCACGATGCGGGCCGCTCCGCCCCGCGGACGCCACCAATAGGCCACACCCGCTACACCGGCCGCCGCCGCCAGGGGCGCGGCGTCCCAGGGCTCGGCGCCGCCCGCGGCCACGAGGTGAAGACCGCCGGCTCGATCCTCGCGGAGGACCAATTCCTCAAGTGCCGCGGGGAGCAATCCCAGATGGTTACGCAGCGCCGACCACAGCCGCATGAGCGGCTCACGGGCGATCCGACAGTCGTCCAGCGTGAAAACCATGCCCGGTGCGTCGTACCGATGGAGCCCCATGCGCTCCCCGGAGACGGCCAGCGTGATCTTGGTGCGGTAGCGCCAGGGCGCCGGTGCCGCGATCACCTCCGGATCGGGGGTCTCCCGCCGGCCAATCCGACGCAGGGCATCGCCCACGATGGCCCCCTTGGCGTCACGCTGAGCGGGAAGCGAGAGATGTTGGAGCTGGCATCCGCCACATCGATCAGCCGCGTAGTGGGGACACTCCGGTTCCACGCGTGCGGGCCCCGGCCGTTCCAGCCGCAGCAGCCTCCCGTGCGCGTGGCGTTTCCGGCGATCCACGACTTCGATCTCGGCCGAGTCGCCGGGCGCGGTGCGCGGTACGAAGACCACCATTCCATCGGGGAGGCGACCCACACCGTCGCCGCCGGCGCTCAGCCGGCTGATGGATACCACCGTCACCGGAGCCCTTCCAGCCGCGCCGCCCGGAGCCAGTTGCCGGGTCGGTGGGCATCCGCGGGGGCCGGTCCCGGCGAGGCGGGCACCTGGCGCGCCTCCTCCTCGGCCAGCGCGACGGCGACCGCGGCCAGCTCCAGCTCGGCATCGTCCGTCGCCGGCCCCAGCAGGCGAGGGCCGACGCGTTCGAGGTACCCGATATCGTACCGGCCGCTTCGAAACTCCGGCTCGCCCAGCACGCGGCGGTGAAACGGCTGGGAGGTCTGCACGCCCACGATGACCAGCTCATCCAGCGCGCGCTCCATGCGGCGAATGGCGCCCTCACGGTCATCTCCCCAGGCGATGAGCTTGGCCAGCAACGGATCGTAGAACAGGCCGACATCCGTGCCCATCTCGATCCCGGACTCCCAGCGGACCCCGGGGCCCGCAGGAGGCCGCAGGAACTCGATCCGCCCGGTCGCCGGTACGAATCCCTGGAACGGATCCTCACTGGTGATCCGGCACTCGATGGCGTGTCCACGCGGCTCGGGTACCTCGTCCGGGAGCGACATGGGATGGCCCGCGGCGATGCGCAGCTGCTCCCGCACCAAGTCCACGCCGTAGACCATTTCGGTCACCGGATGCTCCACCTGAATCCGGGTGTTCATTTCCAGGAAGTAGAACTCGCCGGACGGCGCGAGCAGGAACTCCACGGTTCCCGCGCTGAGGTACCCCACGGCCTGCGCGGCCCGCACCGCGGCCTGGCCCATGCGGCGACGGAGGTCGGGCGTCACCGCGGGGGACGGGGATTCTTCGATGAGCTTCTGGTGGCGGCGCTGCACCGAGCACTCTCGCTCGCCCAGATGCACCGTGCGGCCGTGACCGTCGGCGAGGATCTGGATCTCCACGTGGCGGGGGCGCTCGATCAGCGTCTCGAGGTAGAGCGAGCCGTCGCCGAACGCCGACTTGGCTTCCGAGCTGGCCTGGCGGAACAGCGTGCTCAGTTCGTCCGCCGAGCCTGCCTGCCGCATGCCGCGCCCACCACCGCCCGCCACCGCCTTGAGCATGACCGGGTAGCCGAGCGTCTTGGCCGCGGCTACCGCGGCGGCCGCGTCACGCACCGGCTCGGTGGTTCCGGGAACGAACGGCACCTTGGCCGCGGCCATGCGCTGCCGCGCCGCGGTCTTCTCGCCCATGGCGCGAATCGCCGCCGGTGGAGGGCCGACGAACACCAGACGGGCGCGCTCCACCGCTTCGGCGAACTCGGCCCGCTCGGCCAGGAACCCATAGCCCGGGTGAACCGCATCGGCCCCGGTGCGGCGCGCGGCGTCCAATAACCGCTCGATGTGCAGGTAAGACTCCGCCGCCGCCGCCGGACCGATGCCGACGGCCGCATCCGCGGCGCGCACGTGGGGACTCAACCGATCCGCTTCCGAGTACACGGCGATCGCTTCCAGCCCCTCTTCGTGGCAGGCGCGGATGATGCGGACGGCGATCTCGCCGCGGTTGGCGACGAGGACTCGCTTCATGGCATCGGCGGCGCTATACCCCTTTGCCGCCGTGCCGTTGGCCTACAGTGGAATGTTCCCATGCTTCTTCGGCGGATTCTTGTCCCGCTTGGTCAGCAGCGTCCGCAGCGCCGAGATCAAGCGGGGTCGCGTCTCCCGCGGGTCGATCACGTCATCCACATAGCCCCGCGCCGCCGCCTGGTAGGGGTGGGCGAACTTCTCGCGATACTCGCTCACCAACTGCTCGAGCTTCGCGGCCGCATCGCTCGCCGCGGCGATCTCGCGGCGGAACAGGATCTCCACCGCGCCCCTGGGACCCATCACCGCAATTTCCGCCGTGGGCCAGGCGAGATTGAGGTCGCCGCGCACGTGCTTGGAGCTCATGACGTCGTAGGCCCCGCCGTACGCCTTGCGGGTGATCACCGTCAGTTTGGGAACGGTTGCCTCGGCGTAGGCGAAGAGCAGCTTGGCGCCATGCTTGATGATGCCGCCGTGCTCCTGATCCACACCGGGGAGAAAGCCCGGCACGTCCTCGAAGGTCACCAGGGGGATATTGAACGCGTCGCAGAACCGGATGAACCGCGCACCCTTGAGTGAGGCCCTGATGTCCAGCACGCCGGCCAGCACCGAGGGCTGGTTCGCGACCACGCCCACGGAATGGCCACCCAGCCTCGCAAAGCCCACGATGAGGTTGCCGGCATAGTTCCGGTGCACTTCCAACAGGTCGCCGTCGTCCACCACCCGCCGGATGACCTGGTGCATGTCATACGGCTTGTTGGGGTTGTCGGGAACGAGGTCCAGCAGGTCGTCATCGCGCCGGTCGGGCGGGTCGGCGATTGGACGGGTCGGCGGGTCGTCCAGGTTGTTCGATGGGATGAAGCTCATCAGGCGGCGAATCTCGGCCAGACATTCCGCCTCGGAATCGTGCACGAAGTGGGCCACGCCGGAGACCGAGGCGTGCACGTCCGCGCCGCCCAGTTGTTCCGGCGTCACGTCCTCGTGGGTCACCGTCTTCACCACGTTGGGACCGGTCACGAACATGTAGGCGACCCCACGGACCATGAACACGAAATCGGTGATGGCCGGGCTGTAGACCGCACCGCCGGCGCACGGGCCCAAGATGGCGCTGATCTGCGGGACGACGCCGGAAGCGAGGGTATTCCGGAGGAAGATGTCCGCGTAGCCGCCCAGCGAGACCACGCCCTCCTGGATGCGGGCCCCGCCCGAATCGTTGAGGCCGACGATCGGCGCCCCGACTCGCATCGCCGTATCCATGATCTTGCAGATCTTCTCGGCATGAGCCTCCGCGAGCGACCCGCCGAAGACGGTGAAATCCTGGGCGAAGACGTAGACCAGGCGCCCGTCAATGGTGCCGGAGCCGGTCACCACGCCATCCCCCAGCACCTTCTGCTCGGCCAGCCCGAAATCCGTGGAGCGGTGGGTGACGAAGCGGTCCTGCTCCACGAAGGAGCCGGGATCCAGCAGGAGTTGCAGCCGTTCCCGGGCGGTGAGCTTGCCCTTGTCATGCTGCGCCTTGACGCGCTCGGGGCCGCCGCCCTGCTCCGATTCCTGCCGGAGGCCCGCCAGCGTGCCGAGCTTCTTCTGGATGGTCATGCCGGTAAAGAAAGCCGCCGGCGACCGTTCGCGTCAGGCCGCCGGCGGCGTTGCTGCTCCAGGCCGTTCACTCCGGCTGATCGCTCGCGGGTTCGGGAAGCGGTGCCTCCGAGGAGGTCATCGGGATGGGCTCCTCGGCCGGGAAGTCGGTGATGGCCAGCAGAATCCGGTGGTGAATGGGGTCCACCTCCAACACCTTGACTTCGGCCGCCTGTCCTTCCTTCACGTCCGTCTTGACATCCTGGTCCGGCCGTAAGGGCACCTGATTGGCCGGCACGAAGCCCTCGATGTCGTTCCCAATGTCCACCACCAGCCCGTTGTCCATGAACCGGACCACGCGGCCCTTCAGCTCGGTGCCCACGGGATAGGTCTCGCCGATCTTGAGCCAGGGATCTTCCGTGGCCTGCTTGAGGCCCAGGGAGATCCGCTTGTTCTCAGCGTCAATGTTAAGGATCAGGACTTCCACGGTGTCGCCCTTCTTCACCACCTCGGAGGGATGCTGCACCCGCTTGGTCCAGGACATGTCCGAGATGTGCACCAGCCCATCAATACCGGGCTCGATCTCCACGAAGGCGCCGAACGACGTCAGGTTCCGCACCTTGCCGGACACCCGGGTGCCCACCGGGTACTTCATGGGCAGCACCATCCAGGGATCCTGCTCGGTTTGCTTCATGCCCAGGGAGATCTTCTCCTCGCCCGGGTCCACCTTGAGGACCACGGCTTCGATGGTCTCGCCGATGGAGACGACCTTGGACGGATGGCGCACATTGCGGGTCCAGCTCATCTCACTGATGTGCACCAGGCCTTCGATCCCCGGCTCCAGCTCCACGAAGGCTCCGTAGTTGGTGATGCTGACCACCTTGCCCTGCACCCGCTGGCCCACCGGGTACTTCTCGATGACGTTTTCCCACGGATACGGATGGAGCTGCTTCAGACCCAGGGAGATCCGCTCGCGCTCCCAGTCGATGTCCAGCACCTTGACCTCGACCTCTTCTCCCAGCTGCACCACCTCGGACGGATGAGACACCCGGCCGTAGCTCATGTCCGTGATGTGCAGCAGCCCGTCCACCCCACCCAGGTCAATGAACGCCCCGAAATCCGTGATGTTCTTGACCACGCCTTTGCGCATCTGGCTGACGGCGAGCTCCTTCATCAGGTGCTCGCGCTTGTGCGCCCGCTCAGCCTCCAGAATCACGCGCCGGGACACCACGATGTTGCGGCGCCGTTTGTTGAGCTTGATGATCTTGAACTGGTAGGATTGACCCAGGAGTTCGTCGATGTTGGGGACGCGGCGCAGCGCGATCTGGCTGCCCGGCAGGAAGGCGTCCACGCCCATCAGGTCCACCACCACCCCACCCTTGATCTTTTTCACCAGCGTGCCCTGCACCGGCTGGTCGCTCTCGTATGCCTGGCGGATGCGCTCCCACACGCGCATGAAGTCCGCCTTCTTCTTGGAGAGCACCACCGCCCCGTCCTGGTTCTCCAGGTCCTCGAGGAAAACCTCCACCTCATCGCCGGGCTTCACGCCCTGCGGGTCCTTGAATTCCTCGATGGGGACCGCGCCCTCGGACTTGAAACCGACGTCGAGGATCACGTGGGTATCGGTGACGCGGAGGACTTTGGACCGGACGATTTCGCCTTCGACGATGCTCTGGAGCGTGCCCTCATAGAGGCGCAGCATCTCCTCGTATTGCTCGTCCGAATAGCCTTCGTCGTACAGGTCGGGGCGCACCCTCAGCGAGGAGCCGGGTGCGGTGAGGGCCACGGTGTCAGGGGACGGTTCCGCCATGCGTTACGACTGCGTCTCTCCCGAGCGGGTGAAAGTGAATACCGCTCCCCACCATAGGGAGCGGAAAGCCTTTTATGCTAGCCCGGGCTATGGGCTATGTCAAGCTGCGTGAACACCTTCCGCGCCAGGCTCACGATCCGGTCCACCTGCTCGGGAAAGGTCAGCGCGGTCGTGTCCAGCACCACGGCGTCCGCGGCGGGCTTGAGGGGTGCCACGGCGCGCGTGCTGTCCGCCGTGTCCCGCGACTGCAACTGCCGGGATGTCCGCCCCACGCTTCGCCGGTCCAGGGCGCGTCCCTCCTGTGAAAGCCGCCGTCTGGCGCGCTCCTCCGGTGCTGCGGTGAGAAACACCTTGAGCGGCGCCTCCGGAAACACCACGGTCCCGATATCCCGTCCGTCCACTACCACTCCCACCGGATGGGCCGCGGCCGCGGTCCGGAGCTTTCGATTGACCCACTCGCGCACCGCCGGAAGGGCGGCGATCGCGGAAACCTGCTGCGTCACCGCATCCGAGCGAAGCGCCTCCGAGACATCCACGCCACCGACGTCCGGCCGGAACTCCCCCCCCGCCCAGACCAGGCCGGCGCGCGCCTGGTCGGCGGCCGCCAGCACCCGCGTGGCGCCGGCACCGGCACCCACGTCCAGCGCGGTCAGGGTCACGGCGCGGTAGAGGGCGCCGGAGTCGAGGTGCGCAAAGCCCAGCGCCTGAGCCACCACGCGCGCCGTCGTCGTCTTGCCGGAACCCGCCGGGCCGTCAATGGCGATCACGCGGACGGGGGTCATGCCGCCCCCGTTACCCGGCGGAGGTCATCCACGAACGTGGGGTAACTCACGGCGACCGACGCCATCTCGGACAGCTCAACGCGCGCACCCCGAACGGCCCCCAACACGGCGAACGCCATGGCCAGGCGGTGATCCCGCGCCGTCTCCACCCGACCGGCGGGTGGTCGGTCCGTCCCCTCGACCCAGAGGGTATCGCCGCTGGCCTCCGCGGTCACACCCACCGCCCTCAGGTTCCGGGCGATCAGCTCCAGCCGGTTGGACTCTTTGACGCGCAACTCGGC
The DNA here is from genome assembly GCA_035287045.1 of Gemmatimonadales bacterium. Classification (GTDB taxonomy): domain Bacteria; phylum Gemmatimonadota; class Gemmatimonadetes; order Gemmatimonadales; family GWC2-71-9; genus JACPAP01. The sequence continues at coordinate 51,016 of DATECF010000066.1, forward strand.
GACCCCGTGAAACACCGACCGCCCCCGCGCGCGACTGGCCAACACCGCGAGGATCGGGATCTCGTCGATCATGGACGGGACCTCTTCCGGGCTCACCTCGCACGCCGCCAGCGCGGATGGCCGGATGAGCACATCCCCCACCGGCTCACCGAGGGCCTCGCCCCGAGCTGCCACCGTCACATCGGCGCCCATGCGTTCGAGCACCCGCAAGGCCCCGGCCCGCGTGGGATTGATACCGACCTCCTCGAGCACCACGTCACCGTCGCTCCTCAGCAAGGCGGCGCCGACCAGGAACGCGGCGGACGACAGGTCGCCGGGAATCCGCGTCTGGAACGCGGGTATCCGGTCCGTGGGCGCGAGCGCCAGGTCCCGGCCGTTGCGTTCCAGCGGGACGCCGAGGGCCGTGAGCATCCGCTCGGTGTGGTCGCGCGAACGGGCAGGCTCGGTCAGACGCACCGGGACGCCGCCCACGAGGCCGGCCAGGAGCAGCGCGCTCTTCACCTGAGCCGCCGCGACGGGCAGATCGTACGTGAGCGGCTGGAGCGGCCCACCGTGGACGATCAACGGGAGGCCGTCGCCCGAGAGCTCATCGAAGCGCGCACCCATCATGGAGAGCGGGACGGTCACTCGCCGCATGGGGCGGGTCCGCAGCGACGCGTCGCCGGTGAGGCGCGCCGTCAACGGGGACCCCGCCAGGACGCCCAGGAGGAATCGCGCCGTGGTGCCGGAATTGCCGCAGTGCAGCGATCGGCGGGGCGCCCGAAGCCCCCTGAGTCCTCGGCCTCGCAGGGTCACGGTGGCGCCCTCCCGTAGCGGAGAGATCTCGGTCCCCAGGGCCCGCAGCGCGCCGGCCATGGAGCGGGCGTCCAGGGAGGTGAGCGGCCGTTCCAGGCGGCTCTCCCCCTCCGCGAGCGCACCCAGCACCAGCGCGCGATGGGTGACGCTCTTGTCCCCGGGCGGCCGCACGCGAATGGCGCTCAGGGGTCGACCTGACGCCGCCATACGCGTGCCGCCTCAAGCCACGCCAGCAGCTCGTCGCCGTTGCCGGTGTTCAAGGCGCGGCGCAAACGGCCCAGCTCGCCCTCGACGGCATCTAACCCCTCGAGCAGGGGCTCCCGGTTGAGCAGCAACACGTCGTGCCACAGCGTCGGATTGCTCGCGGCCAGGCGGGTGGTATCGCGCGCCCCGGGACCGTAGGTCACGCCCTGGGGACCCGCGCGCCGCAACGCCCCCGCCAGCGCCGACGCGACGGCCTGGGGCAGGTGGCTGGTCCACGCGACCACGCGATCGTGCTCCACGGCATCACACAGCACCGGCTGGGCGCCGCACACGGAGGCCCAGAAGTCCGCCACCTCTCGGGCCGCTGCCTCGCCGTCGGGGAGCGGCGTCACGTACACCAGCGCACCGTCGAGGCGGGAGGGCTTGGCCGCGCCGAACCCCGACTCATGGGTACCCGCCAAGGGATGCGACCCGGCGAAGACCGCACCCAGCTCGAGGCGCTCGGCCAGGTCCATGATGGGACGCTTCACGCTGGTGACGTCGGTACACAGCCTCGAGCCCGCCCGCAGCAGGTCGTGGACCTCACGAAGCAGGTTGAGCGTCGCCCCCGGTGGCGCCGCCAGCACCACCAGATCCGCCACCCGCACCGCACGGTCCGGCCGGTCCACAACCTCGGTAATGGCGCCGGCTTTGAGCGCCGCCACCGCCTCGGCCGGCACCGGGGAGTAGCCCACGATCCGCCGCACGCCCGACTGTGCCGCGCGCCAGGCGATGGAGCCCCCGAGGGCACCGAGGCCGATCACCCCGAGTGACTCAGGCCGCACGGTTCACCTCGCCAACACCATCCCCACCCACGTCACCACCAACGTGGCCACGGCCAGGAGCGCGAGCCGGCGTTGGGCTCGCATAGCTCCCAATGCGATGCCGACCAGCGACACCAGCGGCGCCAGCACGATCAGGGTGGTCGCGAGCGCCAGAAACCGTTCGCCCAGCCAGGCCACGCCCACCGGCCACCGGAGCACCAGGCCGGCGGCAACGCACAGCAGGGCCCCGGCCGCCATGACCGCCAGCAGCCGGCCGGCACGCCGGTCCAGTGGACCGACCCCGGGTCGCTCAGAGCTCGGCTGCACCGCGGCGAATCATCTGGTATGCCACGAACAACAGCAGGATGGCGAACGCGATGCGCAGCCACCGGGCGCTCAGCCGATGGCCCGCCAGGGCCGCCGGGACGGACCCGACCAGCGTGCCGACCATGGCGGCGGTCACGAGCCCCGGCTGGATGTCGCCCCGCACCAGGTACACCAGGGCGCCGGCCGCGGCGGTCATCCCGATCATGTACGAGCTGGTCGCCGTGGCGCGGTCGAACCGCATCCCCACCACGAAATGCAGGACCGGTGCATTGAGGATACCTCCGCCGACTCCCAGCAGTCCCGACAGCAGACCCGCCCCCACCGAGGCGGCACGCGCCACCTGCTGGCGCGCCGACACCCGCGCAAGCCATCGCTCGAGGAACCCCACCGATGCGCGGGGCCACATCTGGACCGCGACCAGTGCGAGGAACACCGCGAAGATGAAGTACAGCGGCGTGGCGGGGATGAACCCGGTGGTGAGCCCCGCGACCACAGCGCCCAACACGGAGAACAACTGCAGCTCGATCGCCACCGGCAGATCCACTCGCCCGTTGCGGAGGAAGATGGCCGCACTTCCGGCCGAGGATGCGCAGATACATACCAGACTGGTCCCGATGGAGGCGTGCAACGACAGGCCGGCCAGCAACGAGAGCGCCGGCACGATGATCAGGCCCCCACCCACGCCCAAGAGGGCGCCGAAGCCACCGGCCGCCAGGCCGATCACGAACAGGCTGAGAAGTTGCTGGTTCACCGCCCGAATCGTAGCGCGGCGGCGGCGCCTGGTCTACGAGGCCGTGCGCGCCGTCCTCACCGCACCCCGGCTTGGACCTCGTCGGGCTCCACCATGGTCGCGGCTCGGAAGAGCGGGTCGGCCGACTGAAGGATTTTGGCGCGGAGCCGCGACGGATAGTCGCGCTGCCGGTCGAGGAAATCGCGGACGATGGTGGCGGCGGCCGGCGTGTTGTGGCCGCCCAGGGTCGCGTCCAGCCAGCGTGCCGGGAAGAAGATGTCCCCCGTGCGCTGGATCTCTTCCAGCAACTCGAGACCGGGCAAGAGATACCGTTCGGCGTGGCGAGCTCGCAGGGGATGGTGGAGGTACGACAGCGCTTCCAGTACCCATGGCTCGTGCTCGCGGTTCTTCGGCGCCCGGAAACTGGCGAAGACGGAATCCCGCACCGCCTCGACCGGAGACAGGGCCGGCCGCACGAAGGCGAACTGCGCCCGGCGATCGGGGTTCCGGATCCGCGTCCGCTGGGTATCCAGCAAGCGGTCCCAGTCCGGCGCACCTCGTACCGCCAGCTCCAGGGACAGGCGCATCAAGTCGTTTTCCGACAGCGGGAGCCCCTCGATGGTGTCCCGCGCCATCCACAGCCGCCGGAGCCGCGCCACCCCTCCGTCCGTGAGGGCCGTGGAAACGAACGTCCGGTAGTACGCGGCCTTGAGCGTGCGGAGTGGCGCGCGCTGGATGCCCTGCCACAACGCCTCCTCGACGCGTGGCGCCCACGCCCCGCGCGCATCGTCCGAGAGGTAGCGCCAGTAGGCCTCGCCCACATACCCCAGCATGCGCTGGGTGTTGAGCTCGTCGAGCTCGGCCGGGAATCCGTCCAGCAGCCGCCCCAGAAGGATGGCCGGCGGTACCCGCCCTTCGAGCATCGCATCCCACGCGGTCACCCAACCCACGCCGCGCGCCAGCGGATCCGTGAGGTCGGGGAGCGTGGCCAGCAGCCCGGCCAGGCTGGTCGAGTCGAGGTCGAACCGCCCGTACCCCACGCCCTCGGCGCCGGGCAACACGGCGCGCGGAAGGGGAAGCCCGCGGGCCAGATCCACCGTCGCCGCCCGTGCAGCCAGCCGGACCGGAAGCCTCAGCGCTGAGTCCGGCAACAGCAACATGACGCCGAGTCGCTGGTCCCAGATGCGGCCGCGGTTGACGGGATCCGACTGCTCCAGCGCCAGCGACGCGATGCGCTCACCCGACCGGGCCACCCGCGCCCGAATCGTCGGCCGCCCGGGCTCGTCCACCCAGGTGCGGCTCCAAGCCGTCACGTCTTCCGCCGAGCGGCGATCGAGGATGGCCACCAGGTCATCCCACGTGGCGTTGCCGAACTGGAACCGCTCGAGGTACTCCCGCACGCCATCCCGAAACGCCTCCGGGCCCACCAGCAGCTCGAGCTGCCGCATCACGATGGGCGCTTTGTCGTAGATCGCCGGGCCGTACAGGGTCCCGGCCTCACGGAGGTTGTCGAGCGGCTGACGGATCGGCGTGGCGCCCTCGGAGCGGTCCACCGCGTAGGCCGCGGGGTAGTGCGCCAGGAAGAACCGCAGGTCGTGGTTGATCTCGGGGAACGAGGGATTGACGATCTTGGCCGCCATGAAGTTGGCGAAGACTTCTTTCATCCACACGTCGTTGAACCAGCGCATCGTCACCAAATCGCCGAACCACATGTGGGCCGTTTCGTGGGCAATCACGCTGGCGCGGCCGAGGATCTGGTTCTGGGTCGCCGATTCGTCGAGCAGCAGTCCGTCCGCCCGGTAGAAAATGGCCCCCGGGTGCTCCATGCCGCCGTACTGGAACGCCGGGACCAGCACGAAGTCGAACTTCCCGAAGGGATAGGGGATGCCGGTGTACGCCTCCAGCCATTGGAGGGCCCGGTGATGAAGGTCGAAGATAGCCGCCCGGTTGCGCCCCACCTTCGCCCCGTCGGTCTCGCGGTGGTACATGCGAAAACGCCGGCCGCCCCGCTCGGCGGAGTCCACGGTGAACGCCCCCGCGGCAAACGCGAAGAGATAGGTGCTGATGGGCTGGGTCTCCGCGAAGCGATACACGACGCGGTCGCCGCCGCGCTCCGCCGGGTGCGGCGCCCCGTTCGCCACGGCCACCCACGCGGCCGGCAGGTCCAGCGCCAACGTGAACCGGCCCTTGAGGTCGGGCTGATCGAAGCAGGGAAACGCACTGGAGGCGCGGTCCGGCACCAACAGGGTGTACAGGAAGTCGGCGTTGCGGTTCAGGGACAAGTCGCCCGCCAGGAACTGGATCTCGATGGCATTCTCGCCCGCGACCAGCGCCTCCGCGGGCACTACCACGTGTCCGGCGCGCAAGTCCGGCGCGACGTCGCGGCCGCCCACGCGCACCCCCAGGAGCGAGGGCCGGGGCGCCGCGAAGTCGAGCACCAACGGGAGCGTGGCATCGGTCACGGCCACCCGAACCGATACGATGCCGCGGATGGGCGCGTCCCGCTCCGCCGGCACCTCCAGCCGCAGGTCATACCGGACATCGCCCAGCGTCCGCGCCCGATGGCGGGCCAGCTCCCGCGAAACGCCCGCGGTCACCGCCGGGGCCCGGGGCTCGCACGCCGCCAGGGCCAGCGCCAGACCTGCCGCGGCGTAGCCGCCCGCCCTACTTTTTCCCAACCCTCGGAGGATTGCCATGAAACGCACCACACGGTGGGCCGTCATCGCCGGCGTTGTCGGTTTGGTCGGGTACGTCATCTACGGCAGCATGGCGCGGGTGGAGCGCCAATGCGAGCTGTGCGTCGAGTTCAATGGGCAGACCGTGTGCCGCAGCGGCGCGGGCGCTACGGACGAAGAGGCCCGACAGGCGGCGCAGACCGCCGCCTGCGCCATGCTGGCGTTCGACATGGCGCAGTCGATCCAGTGCGATCGGACGGTGCCCAAGACCCAACGCTGCACCGCAGCATAGGCTAGGGCGTGAGCGGAACCCCGGCTTCCGCCAGCAGCACCAGCAGCGCGTTCTTCACGGCCAGGGCGCCGTCCCGATCCAGCCACCACTCGCCGGGCGAGTGCGCGCCGTCGCCCACGCCGCCGCGTCCGATGGTGATGGCGGGGAGGCCCCGGGCGATGGGGATGTTGGCGTTGGTCGAGCCGTCGCCCAGGGACGGCTCCAGCCCGAAATAGCGGGCGGCGGCCCGGGCACGCTGCACGATCGGCGTCGCGGGATCGAGCGCCCCTGAGGGTCGGTCGCCCACCAGCTGCACGTCCACCGTGAGGGGCGGACCGGCGCGCCGCATCGCGTTCTGCTCCTCCAAGGCCCGTCGCACGGCCTGCTGGAACAGCGAGTCGATGCCCGCCAGGCGCCCCGGGTCCCCCGACCGCATATCCACTTCCATCATCGCCTCGAAGGGAATGGCGTTCACCGAGGTACCGCCGCCGAGGATCCCCACGTTGTAACTGGTGCGGGGCCCCTGGCGCGTGTACCGGTCCGCCGCTTCCACGAAGTGGTGGATCGCGCGACCCAACGCATGGTGCGGGTTCGCCAACCCGAAGGCGCCCCACGAATGGCCACCGGGACCCTTGAAGGTCACGCGGTAGCGATGCGAGCCCAGGCCCCGGTGGACGATCCGCGACGGTGCCCCGCCGTCCACGGCGATGAACGCATCAATGCGTGGCCCGCCCGGACCGAACAGGTGCTTCATGCCCCGGAGGTCTCCTAACCCCTCTTCCCCCACGGTGCCCACGAACAGCACATCAGCTTGGGTGGCCACCCGCGCCTGGTTCAACGCGCGGAGGACGTTGAGTACCACCACCAGGCCACGGGTGTCGTCTCCGATGCCCGGCGCGTACAGGGTGTCGCCCCGGACCCGCACCGTGACATCGGTGCCTTCCGGGAACACCGTGTCGAGATGCCCGTCGAGGGCCACCACCTTCCCGGCGCCGCCGCGGCCCCGCCGGAGCGCCAGCACGTTGCCGACCCCGTCAATCCATACCGAGTCGGCACCGGCCGCTCGCAGCATCTCGGCGAACTGCCGGGCGCGCGCTTCTTCCTTGAACGGCGGCGCCGGAATCTGGGTGAGGGTGATGAGGTCGTCGCGACTGGCGGGGTCGATCCGCTCGATCAGCCGGAGCGCCTCGCGGACTTCGGGTCGCTCCGCCAGCCGGCGGAGGTCGGCATCATAGCGGGCGTCCTGCGCGGTGAGCGGTGCGGCGAACGTCGCGCTGGCGAGCGCCAGGCCCAGCAAACGGCCGGCAGGGAAACGTGACATGGCGGATCCGGGCTCCGTGGAAGACCACCGACAATATCGAGTATTGAACCCGGAATGTCGAAGGCTGAAAGGGGGATCCCCTTCAGCCCTCAGACTTCCCGGCTCAGGATTCGATGTTCGTCAGTTGGGATGAACGGCGAACCGTTCCACCCGGGTCTCGGCGCGGAGCGGCAACCCCGCGACGCGGCGAAGCACCTGCACCACCTCGCTGGCGAAGACTCGGCCCGCGCCCTTCTCGATTTCGGCCATGGCAGTCCACGGCGCCAGGGCCGGCCGCATCGGGCTGTCAATCTGGAGGGTCTCGAACGCGTCCGCCACCGCCAGAATTTTGGCGCCGACGCTGATGGCCAACTGATCCACGGGCCAGTCGTCCCCCACCAGCTCGTAGTACCGTGAGTACTCGGTGAGCACCGCCGTCGCGCCACGCAGCGCGCCCGCGATGGGAAGGCCCTTGATCTCGCCGGGGAACTGCGCCATCAGCGACAGCAGGCGGGGATTCTCGGGCCCCAGTTCGTGGAGCAGCGCCGCCACGCGTACGTTCTCCGCCTCAGACTCCCGCAACGCCAGCCCGCGGGCCAATCGCCCGGCCAACTCGGCCACGCGGTGGCTGTGCCCGCGCTTCTCCCGCTCGGTCGCCTCGAGACTGAACGTCAGCAACTCGAGCATGGTCACGTAGGAGCGCTTGATGTCCTCCATTCGGGCCTGCCGCTGGTCCGCAAGCATCCCAACAACGTACGCCGTGAGGATCAAGAAGCCCGCCCAGGGCACCAGCGTGAGCGTGATCGACAGGTTGAAGCCCGGATCGCCCTGGAGTCCCTGCACCAGCTGGAAGAACAGCACCAGGTTCACGATGAGCACGGCGGACCACACGGCGGTATTGCGGCCCACCAGGAACCCGGCGACGATGATCGGCAGGTAGTAGAAGCTGAGGAACGCCAGCTTGTAGTCCACCAGCCCGTGGATCACCAGCAAGGAGGCGACCAGCATCACCACCAGCGCCTGCTCGAAGTGCTCGAACAGAAACCAGCGCGTCTGGTCCACCACCGCGTGCCTGACCATTACCTCATCCTCTCTGCCAGGCAACGGCCCCGGTGATGCGGCAGCTGCGGCAGGCACGTTGAACCCGTGGGCCATGAGGCCACTCCCCTTCTCGCATCAGACTGGGCGCGACAGAGAAGGGCAACGTTGGGCGAGCATCCCGACGTGCAGACTGTCCCTCCCCTGCCGGCCCACATCCCATGCCGGTAAGACCAAGAAAGCACATGCATATGGCTCGTTTTGAGCCAGTGGTTAGGTCTGGCGCCTCCGCTCCTCCTGGGTGGTCTCACGTGCTTACTCATTGCCATGTCATGAGTTACGCTCACGAGCCACGGTGAAGAACCCGTCCGTCTCTTCGCTGGGCCCTTCTGCTACACCTTGAGAAACGACGCAATCCATAGACCAGCCGCCCAAACACCATTAAGTCATTGTATTACAATGTGTTGCGCAGGTTGCTCCAGCCGCATTTGCCATGGTACGATATGTGCTATATGGTTCGTATGGGACCAACGGGGGACGAGGTGGGCGAGACCAACGTGCTGGTGGCGAGGCTGTCGGAGTCGTTCTCCGACGTATGGCGTCAGCTTGGCGCCGGTCTGAGCACCGAGGTTCGGATGGTCCCGTCCACCGAAGCGCGCGGTATTTCCCAAGCCACTGCCGCCGTCCTGCTGGCGGCTGGTGGCGCGGAGCGGGAGGCCCTGGAGTGGTTGGAGCGCCATGCGGTGCCGGCGGGGACGCCGGTGTTCGTGGTGGGGTCCGATACCGGGCGACGCATCGCCGCGCGGGTGGTCTCCAGAGGGGCCAGCGACTACTTCGCGTTGCCGGAGGACATCGAGATCCTCCGCAACGCGGTGGCCTCCGCCCTGGCTCGGCGCCGCGAGCTGATCAGCCGCGCCGCCGGGGAGTCCACGCCGAGCGAGGTGCAGGCGTTTCGCTCCATCGTGGGGGAAAGTCCCGCCATCCAGGCGGTGCTGCAGCGGGCCGGGCGGCTCTTGCGGCACGCGCACGGGACCGCGCTGATCGTGGGCGAAACCGGGACCGGCAAGGAACTGCTGGCGCGGGCGATCCACGAGGGCGGCCCGCGTCGAGCGGCGCCGTTCGTGCCGGTGAACTGCTCCGCGCTCCCGCGCCACTTGATCGAGTCCGAGCTCTTCGGCCATGAGCGGGGCGCCTTCACCGACGCCCACGCGGCCAAGCCGGGCCTGTTCGAGGTCGCCGACGGCGGCACGCTGTTCCTGGACGAGATCGGTACGCTGCCGGTGGACCTCCAGGCCAAGCTGCTGCGGGTCCTGGAGGACCGGGAAATCCGGCGGGTGGGTGCCAACAAATCGCGCCGGGTGGACGTCCGCATCATCGCGGCCACCAATCAAGACCTGGACGAGGCGACGCGCACCGGGGCATTCCGTCAGGACCTGTACTTCCGGCTGGGCGTGATCACCCTGCTGTTGCCGCCCTTGCGGGAGCGAGGGGCTGACGTGCTGCCCATCGCCCGGCAATTGCTGGCCTCGCTCGCCCGGGAGCATGGCGTGGCCCAGCCCGAGCTGGCGCCGGACGCGGAGCGAGCGTTACTCAGCCACTCCTGGCCGGGCAACGTGCGTGAGCTCAAGAACGCCATCGAACGGGCCCTGCTGTTGTCGCCTCCTGGTCACCTGGACACGGCCGAGTTGTTGCCGGCTCGGACCTCGCCGCTTCCGCAGACCACCAGCGCGCTCCCGTTCCCCGCGCGGCTGGATGCGATCACCCACGCGGCCGCGCGCGCGACGCTGAAGCTCTGCGGGGGCAACGTCAGTGAGGCGGCCCGCCGTCTGAAGATCTCGCGGCGGCGCCTTCGTCGGCTCCTGCACGCCGTGGCATGAGCAGCTCGCTTGGCACGTATTGAGCCACCAGGCTCACTGTGAACCATGGTCGCGATGTAGCGATGGCATGTAAGTCGTGTTGACACGGTTCGTTATGGCCTCACGGCGTGGGGCACGACGCATGCTTGGCAAGGCCAGCAGGTCCCCAGCGAGGTGGGCGAGCGAAGTTGACGGCTGGGCTTTTCGACGTGCACTCGAGGGAGGCAGTATGGCGAAGGTAAGCAGCTGGTTCCTGCTTGGCGTGGCGGTGTGGGTCGCCGCCTGCGCCGAGTCCACCGGGCCCCCGGCACCCGGTTCCGTCACGCGGGCGGCCGCCGAGCTTCGGCAGCTCCGCTGGCAGAACACCCCGGAAGGCCGGGAGTTCGTGGCGGTGGGGAACGCCGTGCTCCAACGCGCGGCCCCGCGCGGGGCTGCGGCCTCGGCGGTCCTGGACCGGCATCAACTGTCCTTCTGGGCCCTTCCCACCCGGGATCAAGAGATCCAGATCAACTACCAAGCGGCCGACGGCTCCTGGCAGCCGTACGTCTGGTTCAAGATCCCCAAGGATGGCCTGTCGCGGTGGCCGGATGGCACCGGGTTCGCCGAGGGCGACTCGGTGTTGATCACGGTGGCGATCGACACCACTTCCCTGGTGGTCCAATTCGAGCCCACGGGCCTGGAGTTCAACCCGCTGGCGCCGGCGCAGCTCAACGTGTGGTACACCGGCGCCGACCCGGACCTCGACGGCAGCGGCGCGGTGGACGGAGCGGATAGTCACATCGAAGAGGAGCTGCTGGGCGTCTGGGTCCAGGAGTTCGCCGCGGACCCGTGGACGCTGGTGACCGCCGCCCAGTCAATCCCGAGCAAGCGGTTCAGCGCCTCCCTCAGTCATTTCTCGGACTACGCGGTCTCGTGGTGATGATGGATGCGACTGCATCCCTAGAAATGCTGAATTCCGCGCAGAAGCTCGCCGAGACCGGGCGTCACGCCGCGGTGGTGGAGCAGCTGGGCGTGTTGCCGGTGCAGGAGCTGGAGCAGTCACCCACCTTGGCGCTGCTGTTCGGCATCGCGCAGGCGCGGCTGGGCCGGCACAGCTCGGGTCGCCAGTGGGTGGCCACGGCGCTGGACACCGCGCGAACCCGTGGGGACGGCGAGATCGAAGCCCGGGCGCTCAACGTGTCGGGGGCGATCGCGTTCGAGGAGGGCTGGATTGACGAAGCCGCGAGCTGCTTCACCCGGGCGCTGGCGGTGGCCGAGGGGCAGGGCGACCGCGCCACGGTGGGCCGTTGCTCCAACAACCTCGGGATCATTTCCAACCTGCGCGGTCAGTACGGCCGCGCCGTCGGCTCGCTCACCATGGCGCTGGCGGCCTTTCAGCAGGTGGGGCATCGGGCGGGGGCGGCGGAGACCTTGCACAACCTCGCCATCACGTATCGCGATCAGCAGGACCTGAATAAAGCGCTGGAAACGGAAGATCGGGCGCTGCAGGAAGCCATGGCCGCGGGGGATGTTGGGCTGACGGCCAAGATTCAGGGGGGCCGCGCGGAGATCCGGCTGCTCGCCGGCGACGCCGAAGTGGCACGGCTCGAGATCCAGCGGGCCCTGGCTACCCACCGCGAGGTGGGCGACGTGGTGGGCGAGACGGACGACTTGCGGGTGTTGGCCGGAGCGCTGGAGCGTCTCAGCCAGCCGGCGCAGGCGGAGACCACGCTCCGCGACGTCATCGCCCGTGCCACCAGCCTCTCACGGCCCCGGCTGGCCGCGCAGGCCCAGCGGGACCTGGCGCGCCTCCTCCACCGCCAGGGGCGGGACGACGAAGCGGAAGGCTATGCCCGCCGCGCGCGCGACGCCTACGAGAAACTCGGCGCCGTGATCGAAGTGCGGCGCCTCGAAGAGCTGCTCACCCAACTCAAGGTGTGATGCGCGCGCGCCACGGTCTGGCGCGCAGCAACCACAGTCGGCAGGCCGAAGGTCTGCAACCAGCAGCGATCAGAATGCCCGGGGCAGGACTCGAACCTGCATGGGGTTTCCCCCAAGGGATTTTAAGTCCCTTGCGTCTACCAGTTTCGCCACCCGGGCGGGGCTAACGAGCCGCGGCGACGGGACGCGGTACTAACGTCAACCAGCCGTGGCGATCGGGTCCTTCGCCGCGCACGGTCGCCAGGTAACGCTCCTGGAGCTTCTTGGTGATGGGCCCCCGCCCACCCTCACCGATCTTGATCTTGTCGATGCTCCGGATCGGTGTCACTTCCGCTGCGGTGCCCGTGACGAACACTTCATCCGCCGTGTACAGCATCTCGCGCGGGATGGGCTGCTCGCGCACCGGAATCTCCGTCTCACGCGCGAGCGTGAGGATCGTGTCGCGGGTGATGCCCCAAAGCTCGGTGCCGTCCAGCACGGGCGTGAACAGGATCCCGTTCTTCACCAGGAACGCGTTTTCCCCGCTGCCCTCGCTCAACAGGCCGCCCGGGCCCAGGGCGATGGCCTCGGCGTAGCCGTTGACGACGGCATCCATCTTGATCAACTGCGCGTTGTTGTAATGGCCGGCGCTCTTGGCCATGGCCGGGAAGGTATTGGGCTCCATACGTTGCCAGTTGGAGACACAGGCATCGACGCCGTTTTCCAGCGCGCCCTCGCCCAGGTAGGTCCCCCAGGGATAGCAAGGGATGTAGACCTCAAGCGGCACCCCGATGGGGTTCATCCCCTGGCCGATGCCGCGCAGCACGAGCGGCCGGACGTAACAGGATTCGAACCCGTTGCGCTCCACCACCGCGACGCAGGCCTCGGTCAGGTCTTCGACGGAGTACTCCAGCTCCATCCGATAGATGCGGCACGAGTCCTGAAGCCGGCGCAGGTGGTCCCGCAGCCGGAAGATCGCGGGCCCCTTCGACGTCGTGTAACAGCGAATGCCTTCGAAGACCGACGACCCAAACTGCACGGCGAGGCTCATGATGTGCACCTTGGCCTCGTCCCAGGGGATGAACGCTCCGTCCTTCCAGATCCAGTCAGCCTTGGGCAGCGGCTTCGCCACGGGAGCCTCCGGGGTCAGGTACGCGTTCGGTGCTCACACAATCTAACTCGGGGAAATGCGTGAGGGGTAAGGGGTGAGGGGAAAACCGCTGAATCACCCCTTACCCCTGGCCCCTCGCGCAGCGTCCCCGGCACTACTTCGCTTTTTGGCGAAGGTAGGCATCCGTCCCGTCCAGCCAATCCCACCTGGGCGGACTGAAGACGTCCACGTCCAAGGTGTCCTCCAAGGCCTCCGCTTTGTGGGGGATGTTTGACGGGATGTGGAGCACCTCACCGGCGCTCACGACCAGCTCCTCCTTCCCGTCCTCACCGATCCAGAACCGCAGCGCTCCTTCGAGGATGTACGTCAACTGCTCGTTTTCATGCGAGTGCTTGGGCACCACGCAGCCCTTCTTGAGATACACGTGCGCCAGCATCATCCGCTCGCCGGTGATGAGCCGGCGGTCGAGCAGGTCGGTGACCTTCTCCTTGGGCATCTGCGACCAGCGAAACAAGCGGACCGAATCCCGGGACATCTCACCCTCCCCAAATGTGGCGCGGTAGCCACAACGCGTTTCGTGGCCTTTAACATCGCCCATGTTCCCGGACGACACAACAACGAGGCCGCGGCCCGGGACTTGCGGTGGGGCAGTCCCTGACAGGCTGCGCCGGAACCCCTTCCACGCAGCGCGGTGCGTCGTAACGGAGGATCGGCATTGTCGTTTGTCTGGAGTCTCGCTTCTGTCTCACGCATCGTTTGAAGACGCTCGCGCGCGGAGTCCGGTCGCGATGGTCAGGGCGTCGGCCGACGGCGCGGTCACCGTCTGGACCGAGGAAGCGGAGCGTCTGCTCCGGTATTCTCCCGATGACGTCACGGGGCGGGCGTTCCCATCGCTGGCGCTGGATGCGACCACGCTGGAGCGAGCTCTGAGCCGGGTGCGCCGCAGCGAATCGGTGCACACCATTTGCCTGACGACCCGGCTCACCACCAAGGACGGCCGGGAAGCGCCGGCCTTCGTGTGCGTGGACGCGCTCAGAGACCCGGAGGGTCGGGTCGCGGAGTTTCAGATCACGTTCCGGGATCTCCGGACGGTGGTCTTTGAGCCCGGCCTCCAGGACGCGCGCGGCTACCGTCCGGTGCCGGACCCAGGAGCGGTCGAAAGCCTCACCCCGCGCCAGCGACTGGTGCTGGAGCTGATCGCACGCGGCCACACGACCCGCGAGATTGCCAAGGGCCTCAACCGCAGCGTGAAGACCATCGAGACGCACCGCGCCCAGCTCATGCGGCGCCTCAACATCTTCCACGTGCCCGGGCTGGTGCGGTTGGCGATCCGCGCGGGACTGGTGACGCTGGAGTAGCGCGCCCCTGGCGCTCGAGGCTTGACCGCCCTACCGTAAACTCCTGGCGGCCGGAACCGCGGCCCACGGAGTTGACGCATGGCGCGCTCCAGATCTCAGCGCAAACGCTCGGCCCGCACGGGACCGCTTCCGGCCCAAACGGGTGGGTCACGGCCTTTTCCGGACGACCTCTCTCGAACGCTCTCCCTCCTGAACGCCACCCTCGAATCCACCGCCGACGGCATCCTGGTGGTGGACCTCGATGGCAACATGGTCTCCTGCAACCGGAAGTTTCGCGAGATGTGGGACGCCCCCGAGTCGGCCTTCGGCGAACGCGGGTCACGACTGGCCTTCGTCCAGGACAAGGTCAAGGACCCGGCGGCCTTTGCCGCGCGAGTGCTGGCGATCTACGCCTCGCCCGAGGTGGAGAGCATGGATGTGATCGAACTGAACGACGGCCGGGTCTTCGAGCGGTACTCGAAACCGCAGCGGCTGCATGGGGCCGTCGTCGGGCGCGTGGTGAGCTTCCGGGACGTGACCCGGCAGCGGGGCGCAGAAGCAGCGCTGCGAGACGCCCTGGCCTGGCAGCAAGCGGTGTTCGAAGGATCGCGGGACGCCGTGCTCATTACCGACGCCGACTCACGCTTCGTGATGGTCAACTCCGCCGCCGAGCGGCTCACGGGCTTCAGCCGCGACGAGCTGCTGACCATGCGGATTCCCGACCTGCACGACGAGGCCGATCTGGAGGCCTACCGGCAGTATCATGACCCGATCATGGCGGGCCAGGAGCATGTCACGGAGGCCCTGGTTCGGCGTAAGGACGGGACCAAAGTGCCGGTGGAGTTCAACGGTCGGCGGATCACCCAGGGTGGCAGGCCGCTCATGCACACCGTGGCGCGGGACATCACTGAGCGCGTCGCAACGGCGGCCCAGCTCGCGTCCCACGTTCGGCGGAAAGCGGCGCTCGCCCAACTGGGGGAACAGGCCCTTGCCGGTCACCCGGTCCAGCTCCTGCTGACAGCGGTCTGCGCCGCCGCCGCCGACCTGCTCGACGCGGAGTACACCGCGGTGCTCCAGTTGCAGCCGGATGGCAAACGGCTCCAGCTGGTTGCGGGCGCCGGATGGCCTGACGGTCTCGTGGGGACGGCGGTGGGCGTCGGGCGACGGTCGCTCGCCGGCTACACGCTACTAGCTCAGGAACCGGTCATCGTGCCGGACCTGGCCGGCGAAAAACGTTTCGCCGTACCGCCGCACCTGCGCGAGCATCAGGTCCGAAGCGCTCTGAGCGTCCCGATCGCGGGCCGGAGCGCCCCGTATGGCGCCCTCGCGGTCTTCACGCGGCGGGTCAGGAGATTCAGCGAGGACGACGCCAATTTCCTCTCGGCGGTGGCCAACGTGCTGGCCCAGGCCGTCATCCGCCGCCAGGAAGAACACTCGCTGACCAAACTCGTCCACCGGCTCATCACCGCCCAGGAAGACGAACGTGCGAGCCTGGCCCGCGAGTTGCACGACGAGACCGGCCAGGCGCTCACGTCGTTGCTGGTTGGGCTCAAGTCGCTGGAGGCGGCGCCCGGCCCTGAGGCGGCAGCGCTGGTCCGCCAGTTGCGCGAGGTGGGAGCCCGGACCCTCGAGAACGTATCGCGGTTGGCGCAGGGCTTGCGGCCCAGCGTGCTCGACGACCTGGGACTGGTCCCCGCGCTCAGCAGGTACGTGAGCGAGCATGCGGCCATCCACCGACTGACGGCCGAGACCCACGTGGCCGGTCTCGACGGGGCCAGGCTCCCCGCCCCCATTGAAGTCACGCTGTACCGGATCGCGCAGGAAGCGCTCACCAATGTCGCGCGCCATGCCTCGGCCACGCGGGTCACGGTGTCCCTGGAGCGCGAGGGCAATCTGGTGCGGCTCGAGGTACGCGATGACGGGCGAGGCTTCGATCTGGACGACCCCCTGGGGGCGGCCGGCGCGCCCGCGCGGTTGGGGCTCTACGGCATTCGGGAAAGGGCGGCGCTGCTCGGCGGCACGGCGGAGGTGCACGCCGCCTCCGGCCGCGGAACCACGCTCACCGTGGTCATCCCGCTGGAGACGTAGTGGCGCGGGCCACGAAGCGCTCCGGCGGAGCCCCCTCCATTCGCGTGCTGCTGGCCGACGACCACGCGGTCCTCCGAGCCGGCCTCAAGCTCCTGATCAACGCCGAAGCGGACCTGGAGGTTGTGGGAGAGGCCGCAGACGCCGACGAAGCGGTGCGGGTGGCGCGGGAAACCAAGCCCGACGTCGCGGTGATTGATCTCTCCATGCCCGGGGGCGGACTAAAGGTCGTCGAGGCTCTCCCCCGGCATTGTCCCGAGACCCGCGTGCTGGTCCTCACCATGCATGATCACCCGGCTTACCTGCGGAGTGCCCTGGCCGCCGGGGCCGCGGGGTATGTGGTGAAGAAGGTGGCGGACACCGAGTTGTTGTCGTCGGTGCGGGCGGTGCATCACGGCGCCACGATCGCGTTTCTGAGCAGTCCCGGGAGCGCGCGCCAAGCGGTGGGCACCGGCGGGGCATCGGCGGCGAGCGTCGATGGGCGCGCCGCGCTGAGCCAGCGCGAACAGCAAGTGCTGATCCTACTGGCGCGCGGCTACACCAACCGCCAGATCGCCGAGCGACTCAAGCGGAGCGTGAAATCCATCGAGACCTACCGGAGCCGCCTTTACCGGAAGCTCGGCCTCAAGAGTCGCGCGGAGATCGTGCGGTATGCGCTCGCCGTTGGGCTGCTGGACCCGGCCTCGGCGTGGGGCGACGAAGCTGACCAGCCCGAATAGGCGCCCGTGTGACAGGCTTTCCCCGACAGCGAGCTACCGCCTTCCCCGATAGCACACCATCGCACAAGACGACAACGTTCAGCCGTTAGCACCACGCAACCGCAGCCTCCCCCGCGGCCTTCAGCTCTTAGGAAAGGGGTGGTGCGTGAATGACGTGACCCTACTCGTCTTCACTTTGGGCGACGCGCGCTTCGGGCTGGCTGCGATGCTGATTCGCGAGGTGGTCCGAGCGGTCGCGATCGCCCCGCTTCCCAAGGCCCCCGCTATCGCCGAAGGCGTCATCAACTACCGCGGGACGATCGTCCCGGTCCTCGATATCCGGCAGCGCTTCCGACTAGCCCCTGCCCCGTTGCACCCAGACCAGCATTTCATCGTGGCGCAGGCCGGGCCCAGGCTGGTAGCGCTCCGCGTGGATCGGGCGACCGAGCTCCTGGGGATCAGTCCCTCGGCGATCGCCCCTGCGACCGCGGTGGTTCCCGGCGCGGAACACACGGCGGGCATCGCCAGGCTAGCCGACGGTCTGCTCGTCATTCACGACCTGGAGCGATTCCTGGCGCTGGACGAGGCCAAGCGGCTGGATAGTGCGTTGGGCGGGACCGCAGAACCGGCTCCAAGACGCAAAGCACGCGGGTCGGCGTGAGCACCGGCACCATGCAGCCGCGCGAGTTTTTGGACAGCGTTGCCGCGCTGCTGCAGCGGCGCACCGGTTTGATGTTCAGCGAGGCGCGCCGCCCCGAGTTGGAGCGTGGAGTTCGCAAGACGATGCAAGCAACGCGTGCACGCGGCGGCGAGGCGTACTTGGCGCGGCTCGAGGCTGACCCTCAGACGCTGGACGATCTCGTGGCCGAGATCACGATCGGGGAGACCTACTTCTTCCGCGAGCCGGAGCAATTCGCCGTGCTACGGGAGCACATCCTCCCGGATCTGCTCGCCCGAGGCTCGGATGACAGGCCCCTGCGCGTCTGGAGCGCCGGATGCGCCACCGGCGAAGAGCCTTACAGTATTGCGATGGTGGTGAGCGAGCTGGGCCTGAATCGGACGACGCACATCCTCGGGACGGACATTTCGCGCGCCGCCCTGGTCCGCGCTCGCGGCGCCCGCTACACGCGGTGGTCGTTCCGCGGCGTCCCCGAGACGGTGGTCCAGACCCACTTCGCACCACGGGGCGGCGAACTGGTGCTCAATCCTGGGATACGGAGCGCCGTGGAGTTCGGCTACCTCAATCTTGCGGAGGACACCTATCCGTCGTTGGCCACCGGGGTGTGGGGGATGGACCTGATCCTGTGCCGCAACGTGCTCATCTACTTCGACCCCGGCACGGTGGCTCGGGCAGCCAACCGGCTGCTGGACAGTCTCGCCGAGGGCGGCTGGTTGCTGCTGGGTGCGTCCGATCCGCTGCTCAGCGATCTGGCTCCCAGCGAGGTCGTCGTGACGCGAGCCGGCCTCGCGTACCGTCGGCCGCCACGGCCCGGCTCGCAGAGTCCCGTTGTCGACCCGCCGTCACGACTGGTCTTCCCCGAACCGGCCTCGGCCTCGGGCCCTGTGGCTCCCCCAGTGCCCCAGGCGTCGCCGGCGTTCACGCAGCCCCCGGCGTTGGTGGCGGCGGCGGACGCGGCCGGCGAGGCCGCCGAGTGCTACGCGCGGCACGACTACTTAGGCGCCGCGGAGATCGCCACCATCGCGCTCGCCCGGGAACGCCAGGACCCGGCGCTGTGGGTGCTCTTGGTGCGAGCCCTGGCGAACCACGGAGACCTGGCCGCAGCCGGCCGCGCCAGCGTGGCGGGTCTCGACCGCCATCGCACGTCGGCGGAACTGACCTACTTGCACGCGGTGCTGCTGGCGGAGGGAGGGCGCCCGGCGGAGTCGGCCAGCGCGGCCCGTGCGGCGCTCTACCTTGACCGGCAAATGGCCGTGGCCCACCTGGCGCTCGGCGCCGCGCTCGCCAAGCTGGGTGACGCACCGGGGGCACGGCGGTCGTTTCGGAACGCCGCCCAGCTATTGGCCGCGATGCCTCCAGACCGGGTCGTCCCAGCCTCCGACGGCGAGCCGGCCGGACGGCTCGCGGAGATGACCCGGCTCCAGCTCCAGTTGATGGGCAAAGGGGAGCCGCAATGAAGGCCGACCGCGAGATCCTCGCGGAACGGGCGAAGGCCCTGGCCACGCCCCTCATGCCCCCGCCGGCAGACACCATCGAGCTGGTGACCTTCCAGCTGGCGAACGAGACATACGGGATTGAGTCCCGCTACGTGGTGGAGGTGTTCCCGCTCGCCCAACTCGCCGCCATGCCCGGAGCCAGGCCACCCGTGTTCGGGCTGACCGGCTGGCGGGGGGAATTGCTCCCAGTGCTCGACCTTCGGCCCGTGCTGGGCGTGGCGAGCACCGGCCTCAATGACTTGAGCCGCGTGATTGTGCTCGGTGAAGCCCGGGCCGCGTTCGGCGTGCTGGCCGACGCCGTGCGGGAAATCGTCACGCTGCCGCTGTCGGAGGTGAGAGAGCCGCCGGAGGGCGTTGCCGCGGCGCGGGACTACCTGCGCGGCGTGACCGGCCAAGCCCTGCTCGTCCTCGCGGCCGAGCAGTTGCTCAAGCTTCACGCATGAGGAGGATGTGATGCACTGGACCGTGAGTCGCCGGATCGCCGCCGGTTTCGCGCTGGGGCTGGGCCTCGTGGTCGTGGTCACGGCGCTCGCCGCCTGGGCCCTGATCCGGACGTCGAGATCGTATCAGGAAGCCCTGGACGACGAGCGCCGGATCCTGATTCCGGCGCTCGAAGCCGAGTCCGACACGCGACGGGCGCAGCTGGACTATCTCCGATTCTTACTCGGCCCAGCGGAGGAGTTCGCCCGCAGCCGCGACAGCACGCTGGCGGTGGCCAGGGGGCTGGTGGAGCAGCTGCGCGACGCCACCCAGACACCGGAAGGGCGCACGTTGTGGATCGAAGCGTTAGCGGCGCTCGCTCGCTGGGAGGAAGCGTCACGGGCTTCCATGGCGGCGGCCCGAGCGGGGCGCCAAGCCGAAGCCATGCGCATTCGTGATCAGGAGGCGACGCCGGCCCGGGATGCCATGCGGGAACGTATGCGCGCGGGCATAGACCGCGCCGAGCGGCGCACGGAAGACGCCGTGCTGGCCGCAACGGCGGCCGCAGGCAGGATGCGCATGCTGTTGCTCCTCGGCGCCGCCCTCGCGCTGATCGTGGGAACTATCTCGGCGGTGCTGTTAAACCGCGCCGTGAGCGGACCGCTGAAGGAGACCACCGGGGTCCTGGCATCCAGTGCGGCCGAGATCCTGGCGGCAACGACGCAGCAGGCTGCCGGGGCCACCGAATCCTCGGCGGCCGTGGCGGAGACGGTCACCACCGTGGAGGAGGTCACCCAGACCGCCGAGCAGGCGACGCAGCGCGCCCGGGCGGTAGCGGACTCTTCTCAGCGAGCGGCGGAGATCGGGAAGGCTGGGCGCCGTGCGGTGGAGGAGTCGGTGACCGGCATGACCGGCGTGAAGGAGCAGGTGGAATCCATCGCGGGGAGTATCCTGGCTCTGGCCGAGCAGGCGCAGGCGATCGGCGAGATCATCGCGAGCGTCAATGACATTGCTGAACAAACCAACCTGCTGGCCCTCAATGCCGCGGTGGAGGCGGCGCGAGCCGGCGAACAGGGACGCGGATTCGCCGTGGTGGCAGGGGAAGTCAAGAGCCTCGCCGAGCAGTCGAAGAAAGCCACCATCGAAGTGCGGCGGATCCTGGGCGAGATCCAACGCGCCACCAGCTCGGCGGTGATGACCACCGAGCAGGGCACCAAGCAGGTAGCCGCCACCACCAAGCAAGTGACCGAAGCCGGCGAGACCATCCGAGCGTTGACCGACGCGGTGGCGGAAGCCGCCCAGGCGGCGGCCCAGATCGTGGCCTCGGCGGGTCAGCAGGCGGCAGGGATGACGCAGATCCGCCAGGCGATCGGCAACATCCATGAGGCGACGCAGCAGAACCTCGCGTCGACCAAGCAGGCGGAGCGTGCCGCCCAGGACCTGAACGCGCTGGGCACCAAGCTGCTGGATCTGGTGAGCGGTAACCACGGCACCAGAACCCGGGCCCTCAGCGTGGGATGAACCGAGACCAGCTGGCGACGCGTCTTCGGGCCACCTTCGTGGCCGAGCTGGAGGACCAGGTCCGCGCCTTGAACGCCGACCTCCTGGGGCTCGAGCAGCAGCCCCGCGACGCCGAGCGACTGAAGTCGCTCTTCCGGGTGGCGCACACGCTCAAGGGCGCGGCCCGGGCCGCGAGTGTGCCGCTGGTGGAGCTGGTGTGCCACGCCCTGGAGACCCTGCTGGGCAAGGCGCGAGACGGCAAGCTCCCACTGGGCCCGGACCACTTCGCGCTGCTGTTTTCCGCGGCCGATGCCCTGAGGGACGCCGGCGCTCGCTTGAGAGACGGTCAGGACCTCGGAGAATCACCGCTGGCCAGCTTGGCCGAGGCGCTGGCGCGATCGGCGCCATCGGGCACCCAGCGGGCCGGGCCCGCCCAACCGGCGTCTCGCAGCGCGGTCCCGGCACCTGAACCCGGCGACGAGCAGGTTCGCGTCCAGGCCGAGAAGCTCGACGACCTGCTGGCCTCGTCGGTGCAGCTGCTGGCCCTGAGCAGCCGAACCGGCGCCCGCGGGACCGCCCTGGAATCCCTGCGGGACGCCGCCGCCCGACACGCAGCCGATTGGGAACGCACCGGCCGTCGTCTGCGCCTCGTGCTCGAGCGGTCCGGCGCACCCCCGTCGGCCACGCAGGAGATCAACCGGCTCCAGGCGGACCTGCGGCAACTCGCCCAAGACGCCACGCACCTCGCCGCGGCCGCCGCGCGTGACGGGCGGGTCTTCTCGCAGGTGACGGACGACCTGCTGTACCAAGCCCGCCGCCTGCGCATGCGCCCCTTCGCCGATGGGTGCGAGGCCCTGCCCCGGACGGTGCGCGACCTGGCCACCGCGGCGGGCAAAGAGGCGGATCTCGTGATCACCGGGGGCGAGGTCGAGGCCGACCGTGCCGTGCTCGATGGACTGCGAGAGGTGTTGCTGCATCTGGTGCGCAACGCCGTGGATCACGGGATCGAGATGCCCGCCGCGCGCGAGCGCGCCGGCAAAGCTCGCCGCGGCACCATCACCGTCGCCGCGGCGCTCACCGGTGACCGCCTGGTGGTCACGGTGGCCGACGACGGCGCCGGGCTCAATCTCCCGGGTGTGCGGGCGCAGCTGGAGCAAAAGGGGCTCCCCGCCCCC
>DATECF010000067.1:0-6039 GCA_035287045.1 Gemmatimonadales bacterium
CCCACCATCTCCTTCAGGTTCGTCAAAGACCGGCCCGAGACGACCACCACGTCCACCTTGGGCGTACGAAGCGCCTGTTCCAGCACTTGGCGCGTCGAGTCTGTCAGGCGCGCCTCCTCGGGGCGAGCCGCCAGCGGGGTAAGCGTGCCGTCGTAGTCCACGAAGAGGCACGCGGTGGGCCGCTGCGCCAGCCAGGGCCCCAGGCGGCGCAGCACCGCCTCCGTGGGAGAGGCCCTGGATGCCCGCGCCTGCCGCGCGGCGCTCTCCGCGGCCTCGAGAAACCGGGTCACCCACGCGTGCACGTCGTGGGCGCGCACCCGATCCCGCAGCGCGGACATGCGGGACCGACGCTCATCCTCCGGCATCGACAGCGCCCGGTGGAGCGCTTCGGCCACCGCCTCGACGTCGAAGGGGTTAACCACCAGCGCTTCCTGCAGCTCTTCGGCGGCTCCGGCGAGTTCTGAGAGAATCAACACCCCGTCGTTCTCGAGCTGGGCGCACACATACTCCTTCGCCACCAGGTTCATGCCGTCCCGGAGCGGGGTCACCAGCGCCACGTCCGCCTGGCGGTACAACCGCACCAGGTCCTCGGGTGGCAGCGAGCGCACGAAATACCGGATCGGCGTCCATCCCCCCTCGGAGAACCGTCCGTTCAGCCGGCCGACCGCCTCGTCAATCTCCCGCTTGAGCTGGCGGTAGTCGGCCACGTGCTCGCGGCTAGGTACCAGCAGCTGGGTGAACCGTACCCGCTCGTGAAAGGCCGGGTAGCGCTCCAGGAACCGCTCCACCGCGAGGAGTCGCTCGTGGAGTCCCTTGGTGTAATCGAGCCGGTCTACCCCGAGCACCTCCGCGACGCGTTGCTCGTCACGCGGCCGCCGGCCCACCACGCCGGCGAGCTGCTCGATGGCGACGGCGTCAACACTGATCGGATGCGCCTGCACCGACACGTCACGCCCCTCGAAGCGGGCGACACCAGCCCCCCGGTCCACCTCGCACCCCAGCAGGCGCTCCGCGCACGCCAGGAAATGGTGGGCGTACGCCGGGATCTGAAAGCCGACGAGGTCGGAAGCCAGCATGCCCCGGAGCAGGTTGCGCGACCAGGGCAACACCCGGAAGACATCGGCGGCGGGGAACGGGATGTGGAGGAAGAAGGCGAGTCGCGCGTCCGGCACCAGCCGGCGTAGATGGTAGGGCACCAATAACAAGTGGTAGTCGTGCACCCAGACCAGGGCGCCGCGTCGCGCGTCCTCGGCCACCGCGGCGGCGAAACGCTCGTTCACGCGCTCGTACACCCGCCACGCCGCCGAGTCGATCTTGGTCCGCCCCACGAAGAGGTGGAACAGGGGCCACAACATGCCGTTGGCGACGCCGCCGTAGTACTGCGACACCTCGCGCGCGCTCAGCGGGACTTGCCGGTAACACACGCCGTTCTCGGGCGGGACCGCGAGGCCGCCGGCGGCCTCGATCTCCTCCTGGGACACGCCGGGCCAGCCGACCCACACGCCACCCAGCCGCTTGAGCACCGGGTGGAGCGCCGCCACCAAACCGCCCGGCGAGCGCGTGAGCGAGAGCCCCCCGTGCCGCCGCTCGGCGGTGAACGGCAGGCGGTTGCTGACGACCGCCAGCGCGGAGGATGCCAGACCGGACTCAGTGCCCACCTGACCAAGCGTCACGCGTGTTCTCTCTCCCTCCGAGCCTCAAGGCCCGCGCCGCCCTCAACTTAGCCTGTGACCCAATCAGGTTGAACCCTCCTCGTGAGGCGGAAGCGTTGCACGGTGCGTCCCGTGTGCCGAATATGCGGTGTGCCGAGCCGACCCCACTCGTCCCCCGAATCCTCCCTCACAGGGCCCATGCGGGCCCTGCAGGAGTGGGCACGCACCGTCTCGACCACGCTGTCCTCCATGGGCAGCGATGAGCACGCCCAGTTGCTGGTACTCGCCGTGGGGATCGGCGCAGCGGCCGGGGTTGCCGTTCTCATGTTCTACGCGGCGATCGACGTCATTCAGGGCCTGGTGCTCCGCAGCGCGCTTCGCATCCCTTTCCCCGCCGCGTTCCTGATTCCCACGTTTGTGGCGCTGGGCCTCGTGGCATGTCGGGCCTTGGTGCGCTGGGGCGCGAAGGATTCGCCCGGCGAGAACATCCCGGACGTGATGTACCGGGTCACCGTCAAAGGGGGCGTGATCCAGTCGGTGCCCGTCCTGGTCAAGACCCTCGGGGCGGCCATCATCATCGGAACGGGCGGCTCGGTCGGGGCCGAGGGTCCAGTGGTGGTCCTCGGCGCTGCTACTGGGTCGCGTATCGGGCGCTGGCTGCGGGCCTCCCCCGACCGGCTGCGAACGCTCGTAGGCTGTGGAGCGGCCGCGGGCATCTCGGCCGCGTTCAACGCACCCATCGCCGGCGTCATCTTCGGCATCGAAAAGATCCTGGGTGCCGCCGGCGGGATGGCGCTCGGCCCCTTCGTGGTCGCCAGCATCCTCGCCGCCACCGTGAGCCGAGCGGCGTTCGGCAACCACCCGGTCCTCACGCTCCCCGCGGAGTTCGGGGTGGGATCCGCGTGGGAACTGTTCGCCTATGTAGGCCTGGGAGTGCTTACCGGGGTGGTCGCGGTGGCCTACTCCCGCGGAGTCTGGAAGACGCAGGACTTGTTCGCCGACTTGCGCAGGTCGTGGACCCAGGTGGCGCTGGGCGCGATGCTCATTGGCGGGCTCGATCTCGCCTTCCGGTCCGACCTCTGGGGCCAGGGCCACGAGAGTATCGATCTCGGCATCCTTGCCGCCCGGAGTGCGCTGTTCTTGCTGGCGCTCGCGGCCGCCAAGATCGTCGCCACGGCCGTCACGTTCGGCGCGGGCGGAACCGGCGGCGTGTTCACGCCGGCGTTGTTCATTGGCGCGACACTGGGCGGCGCGTACGGCGTGACGCTCCACGAGATCTTCCCCGGTGCAGACCTTGCCCCGGGGGCCATGGCGCTGGTGGGCATGGCTGGCCTCGTGGCCGGCGCGACCCACGCACCGCTCACGGCCATCATGATGGTGTTCGAGATGACCGGCGATTGTGGTCCTCACCCACAGTGCCGACGCCGCGGTGCTCTCCCGCCTTCCAGTGCATGAATGCATGAACCGGCGTCCGGTGGTGATCCCCGAAGGCGCGAACCTGCGCCAGATCGTCGCGTTGATTGGGGGCAGCCGGCAAACCGAGTTCCCCGTGGTGGACGGCGATGGGCGCCTCGCCGGCATGCTCACGCAGGCAAGGGTACGCGAGGCGCTGGAGAATGGCGATCACCTCAAGGACATCATCCTGGCGACGGACCTGGCCGTGCCGGAACGCCACCCCCTTACCAGCGAGGACACCTTGCTCACGGCGCTCCGGCGATTGGGGGGACGCGAAGTCAACCTGCTCCCGGTGGTGCGCCCGGAGGACCGGGAACGCCTGGAGGGCACCGTGAGCCGGCAGGATCTGATGGCAGCGTACGAGCGGGCCCTGACGGCGGAGGGGCACTGACCGGCGGGATCCGCCGTGCCGCAGGATTGCTAGCTTCAGACCCCCGAAAACCACGAGGAGGGACCTTCCCATGGTGTTGACCTCTGCCACGCTCATCTCAGCGGCGGTATCCGCCGTGTTGGCGCTCCTCGGCCTGGGCGCGGGATTCCTGATCCGCCGTACGGTGTTCGACCGACTGGCCCGAGCCGCCGCAAGGACACACTCACCAGTGGACGACATCCTGGTGGCGGCCCTGCGAGGGCCCGTCGTGCTGTGGTGCACGATGGTGGGCTTGTACGTCGCCACCGAGCTCATCACGGTGCCCGCGGGCATCGCTCGACTGCTTCAGCGCACCCTGTTGGTGCTGGTAATACTCTCCGTGAGTTGGGCGTTCGCCCGGCTGGCAGGGGCGTTGGTGGAGCACGCCGCCACTGCCGCGGGAGGACGATTCCCCTCCGCCACTCTCCTGATCCACCTCGCCCGCCTCGGCGTGCTGGGCATCGGCGTGCTCATCGCGCTCCAGACGTTGGGCGTGTCGGTCACGCCCCTGCTCACGGCCCTCGGAGTCGGTGGCCTCGCGGTCGGCCTGGCCCTGCAGGACACCCTGGCCAACCTCTTCGCCGGCGTCCACATTCTGACCTCCCGCCAGGTCCGCCCAGGCGACTTCGTACAGCTCAGCACCGGTGAGGAGGGGTACGTACAGGACGTGACGTGGCGTTACACCACGCTCCGCCAGCTGCGGAACAACCTGACCATCGTGCCCAACGCCAAGCTCGCGTCCGCCGTGGTCACCAATTACTACCTGCCGGAGCCGGAGCTGGCGGTCCTGGTGCCGGTCGGTGTGAGCTACGACAGCGACCTCACGCGGGTCGAGGAAATCACCATGGGTGTCGGCCGCGAGGTGATGCGGGAGGTCCCGGGCGGCGTTCCGGAGTTCCAGCCGTTTATCCGGTACAGTGCCTTCGGCGACTCCACCATCAACTTCACGGTGATCCTGCGCGGGCGGGAAGTGGTGGACCAGCACCTCATCCGGCACGAGTTCATCAAACGTCTGCACCGCCGCTACCAGGACGAGGGGATCGAGATCCCGTTCCCCATCCGGACGGTACACCTGCGCCCCAGGGCTGCCCTGGCTCCCGGAGCGTAGGGAGACGATCTGGTGCCGGCCGAGAACGGCATTCCCCCGGAGCTGGATTACGTTGTCCTGCTGTTCGCCCTGTTCGTGCTTCCGCGGGCGCTGCAGCGCTACCGGCTGCCATCCGCCGTCACCAGCGTGGCGCTGGGCGTCATCGCCGGCCTCGGCCTCGGGCTATTTGCCCAGGACCGCACCGTCGGACTGCTGGCGATTCTCGGTATCGTGTCGCTTTTCCTCTTCGCCGGCCTCGAGGTGGACTCTGGCGAGCTGCGTCGCGAAGCGCGGGTCCTCATCCAGCACCTCACCCTCGGGGTCGCGGCGTTGCTCGGTGTCGCCGCCGCCGTTCATGAGTTTCTCGGGCTCGCGTGGCGCCCAGCGATGCTGGTTGCCCTGGCCCTGTTGACGCCATCCACCGGGTTCATCCTCGACTCCCTGACGTCGCTCCACCTCACCCCGGGGGACCGGTTCTGGATCAGGTCCAAGGCGGTGGCCACCGAGCTCGTCGCCCTCGTGGTGTTGTTCGTGACCCTGCAGTCCACCACCTGGGTGGGCCTCGGCACCTCCAGCCTGATCCTCGTGGCCCTGGTGGTGTTCCTGCCCATCGCGTTCCGGGTGTTCGCCCTGCGCATCGTACCCTACGCGCCCAAGTCCGAGTTCGCCTTTCTTCTGATGTTGGCGGTCCTGTGCGCGTTCGTGACGCGCCGGTTGGGGCTCTACTACCTGGTCGGGGCGTTCATCGTGGGGATCGCGGCGCAGCGCTTCCGGGAGCGCCTTCCCGCGTTGGCTTCGGATCAGATGCTCCACGCGGTCGAGGTGTTCGCCTCGTTTTTCATTCCGTTCTACTTCTTCAATGCGGGGCTGCACCTGCGACGAGACGACTTCGGCGCCGAAGCCCTGGCCATGGGCGGCGCCTTCCTCGTCGCCGCCGTCCCGCTGCGGATCGCGCTGGTGGCGGTTCACCGGCGGCTTGCGCTCCGTGAAGCGCTGTCTACCGGCGCGCGGATTGGCATCGCCATGTTGCCGACCCTGGTGTTCACACTGGTCATCGCCGAGATCTTGCGGGACCAGTTCGCGGTACCACGACCGATCTTCGGCGGGCTGATCATCTATACGCTGGCCAACACGCTGGTCCCCGGCTTTGCGCTCCGGCTGCCCCCGCCCGAGTTTCATGTCCCGTACGGCTCGGAACCCAACCAGGCGCTTCCTCCGGCCTGAAGCCTTCGTGCTCGCCGCAACCGTGCCGTTCGCCACCGGGATCGGCTCGAGCATTGGGGCGCTTTCACGCCCCATTACGGGCTGTCGGCGCCCCCAGGTTGGGCGGTTGCGTCGGCCGGTGCGGGTGCCGGGGAAGGCTGCTCGAACGTTTCCGCCCGCAGCCGCCGCAGCGTCATCGGGAATCCGCCCGCAAAGAGCAGGATGGTGGTCAC
>DATECF010000068.1:0-2331 GCA_035287045.1 Gemmatimonadales bacterium
GGCGCCTCGCGCGCGCCGATCCGGAGATGGCCGAAGACCCCGCCATTGACGACGTTGTCACCCGCCCGGACCGCGTAGGCACCCTGGTAGACACCAGGGGCAGCTTCCCGCATCTCGCCGCCCGTCACCACGCTGGACACATCGAAGGTGGCCACGCCCCCGGGAGTCCCTCGCAGCGTCACCGTCAGGACTTCACCAGCCCGCAGCGGCTTCTGGGCGTCGTGGGCCAGCGAGAGAATACGCGCCTCGGGTTGCGGTGGGCCCGCAACGATCGTCAACCGGACCGGGGCCTCCGCCTGACTGACCCGGTCACCCCGGGCCAGTTGGACGATGACGCGAGCGGTGCGGGCGGGATCGCTCTGCCGGATCGTGTACATCCCGACGTACACGCCCGGCTGGTTGCCCAATTCGGCCATGGGGACGGCCTGCACGACGCCTTCGATGGTGAACACGGCCTGGCCCCGCGGCTCACCGATCAGCGTCACCGTGACGACGTCACCCGCGCGCAGGGGCGTCGCCGGGTGCACCGTCACCGAACTGATCACGGGAGCCTGAGTCGGGACGGTAAAGGTGTACCGGTCCTCGGTGCGGTTCCCGGCGCGGTCCCGCAGGACGAGGCGCACGGTCACGCGGCCGGACAGAGGGGCCCGGGGGGTAAAGGCAACCGACGTCTCCGTGATGATCGCCCGGTCCGTCACATCGTCGTCTTCAACGAACAGGCGAATGGCGTCGGGGTCGATGCCCGACCCCCCACGGTCGGTAAACTGGATGACGATGTTCGGCCGGGCGGCGGCGGCCGTGCTGTTCGCCTCGGGCGAGCGCCGGGTGACCAGCGGCGGCACGGTGTCGACCGTCACGGCGGGCTCCGCCTGCACAATCGGCGCCTCGCGCCCGCCGACCCGCAGGTGGCCCGCGACCAGGGCATTGACGGCATTGTCGCCGCTGCGCACCGTGTACGCCCCCCGGTAGAGGCCCGGCGCAGCCTCGCGCATCTCGGCGCCCCGCACCACGCCGAAGACATCAAACGTCGCCACGCCGCCGGGGGTCCCCCGCAGCGTCACCGTCAGGATTTCGCCGGCCCGCAGCGGCCGCAGCGCATTGTGGGTGAGGGACACAATGCGCACGGGCACAGGCAGCCGGACCACCGTCCGCGCCCGCACCTCGATGACGTCCTGCGTCTGCGGGTTGACCCGGAGCGTCACTTCCATGCCCTCCTGCACCTGCCGGCGGGAGACCTCGTGTCCGTCGAGGAGGAAGCGCACCTCGTCGACCAGGGCGTAGGCCCGGCCGTCGGCCAGGACGATCGTCTGGCTGGTCAGGTAATCGACCCGCCCGGTGACTTCGCGGACGGAGACCCGGATGAGAATGGCGCGCCTTGCCGTATCTGCGGTGACGCGGACCAGATCGCCCGGCCGAATTTCGCGCAGGTCGATCGACTCCCGCCTGTTGGTGTCCACGTCCACCTGCGTAATGGTCGTTTCCGCCGTGACCACGAACATGTGGGTGACGCCGTCCCGCTGCACAAAGATCTGCGGCGGGAGAGCCCGCGTTTCCACCCGGGCGACCGTACCTTCGAGCAGGACAACCTGCGGCGGCAGGGGAGTCGGAGGCGGAAGCAGGATGGGTGGAGGGATCGGCCTCGGACGTGTTGCCGGCGGGCGCGCCACGATGGAAGAGATGAAGACGGTCCGCGTCACGGCTTCCCATTCCACGCGGGCTCCCAGGGCCTCGCTGACAAACCGCAGCGGGACGAGCGTGCGCCCGCCGATGATGAGCGGGGGCACGTCCAGCGAGACCGGGCGGCCGTTGACGGCGGCCCGCGGGCTGCCGATCACCAGGACCACTTGGGTGCCGGGACGGTCGGCGATAACCGTCCGGGCGCGCGGTTCCCACTGGACGAACGCGCCGAGGCGCTCGAACACTCCTCTCAGGGGAACGAGGACGCGCCCGCCCACGTTCCGCGGCGGCTGGTCGAACGGAACCACCTGGCCGTCCACCACGACCCGCACGGTCGCGGCGGCGGCGGAGGCGGCCGGAGCCGGCAGCATAAGGAGAAGTCCCAACAGCAGAAGCACGGCGCGCGACCTGAACACAGTCATCCCCCCTGGACCTGGTGCCCACCCTCCCCAGTGGCTGGCACGGGCCTGCATTCCGGGTACGCAATTCCGAGGGAGGATGTTCAATTTAAAGGGGTGGCTGGGCGAGCCGCCGCCAGAGCAACTCCACCTGGCGGCGGGTCTCTTCGGAGGAGCCGCTGTTGTCGATCACCCAGTCGGCTTCGGCCGCCTTTTCGCCCAGAGGGCGCTGAGCCTGAAGGCGGCGCTGCGCCTC
>DATECF010000069.1:0-2198 GCA_035287045.1 Gemmatimonadales bacterium
TGCGGGGCGCATCGACGTGGGGGAGTCGGTGGAGGACCTGGCGGCTGACTATGACCTCGAGCCGGCGGAGATCGAGCAGGCGGTGGTATATGAGCGGGCCGGGTGAGCCGCGTCTTCTTCACCGACAGGGATCTTGGGAGGGAGTTCCCCGAGATCCTGCGTGAAGCGGATCTGACCGTCGAGTGGGCGAGCGGGGTTGGGTGACCATCACGCATGACCGCCGGATCAGGTACAAACCCAACGAGCTGGCAGCCGTAAGCCGCTACCGCGTTCCACTGCTGGTCGTGGTTGGGCGCGCGCCCTATCCGGAGTTGGCTGGCGGGCCCGCCGCCGAGTACCGCGTCCAGCGCCGCAAGCCGGGCGAGCCCTGGACCGACGTCGCCACGGCCGTGGACAACGACTGCCTGCTGACCGATCAGCCGGAGGGAATCGAGCTCGACCTCCGGGTGATCCCGGTGAACCAGGCCGGGATCGGCGAGCCGAGCGCCACGGTCACGCTGGTCCTGTAACAGCGGGCGGAGCCACCGGGTGGACGCCGCCGTGGTCATCGATTGCAGGATACTCGGGGGTCGCGTGAGAGGAAAGCCGGCAACGCGGGGCCGTGCCGCTCCCCCCTGGGCCTCGGACTGCTGGAACCCGAGACGATGCGTTTACTTGGCGCTAGGGGGCCTCAGCGCCGTGACCAGGCAATGATCGCGCCGCAGGGACTCTGCGAGCCTCGGAATTGTGCCGGGACGCCCGCCGAGGTAGTGTAGACCTCGACCGCCTCGATGTTGAACGGGTCCAGGAGCTGATCCACCGTTTGTTCCTCGTCGCTCCGGACGCCCCCGGCACGCAGCACCACACCGTCGAGCACCACCGTGGGCTTGCACACACCGCGCGTCAGCATGGACGCCGCGCCGGGCGCCTGGACGTCGCACGTCCCGGCGCTGCAGACGACACGTACACCGGATAGCCCGCGGAGGGCGTCGGTCATGCGCTCGGACCGGCGCCGGTCGAGATCGGCGCGCGTCAGGAAATGCCCAATCCGCTTGCTTCTCCGCGCGTAGAAGCCGGCTTCCACCAGGAACGGGTGCTGTCGCTCGACGGCCACCGGCAGCCCGACCACGGTGAGGGTGTCGGACGGCACCGGACTCGACGTCAGCGGGAGCTCAACACTGGTGTTGAACGTGGCGACGACGCTGATCGGGTCCGTCACCCTGGTGGTATAACCCAGCCGGCTGACCCGCAGCCGGTAGTCTCCCACGGCCGGCAAACGAAAGGTGAACTCCCCGTCATTGCCGGTCATCGCGTCGCCCACCGCCGGCCCGTCACCGGCCAACACGACCACGTGGGCGCCTTCCACCGGCTTCCCCGAGACGCTGTCGCGCACGGTGCCGCGCAGGACCTGCCCCAAGACGGGGGACGCCGTGAACAGCAAGGCTCCGATGACGGCGACGTAGCCCATCCTTTCCTCCTTCACGTTTCAGGCATCAACCGGGCCGCAGGACCAACTCTATGCACTCCAGTCCCTGAAGCAGGCTTGAAAGCGGCATGAGATCGGCGTGGCGCCGTCTCTGGACGAGCGCGTTTCCGGCTCGTACGATTTGCCACCCTATCGCCACCGTCAAGCATGGCCCCCTTCGTCTGGCACCCTCCCGCCAACCTGGTCGAGCACGCCAACATCACCCGCTTCATGCGGGCCCAAGGCTTCTCCGACGTTGGTGCCTTCATCCGGCGCACCATCGAGGACCAGGAATGGTTCTGGGACGCCGTGGTGAAGGACCTCGGGATCGAGTTCAGCACGCCCTACACCCAGGTCCGCGATACCAGCCGCGGCATCCCGTGGACAAGCTGGTACCTGGGCGGGAAGCTCAACCTTGCTACCAACTGCCTGGACCGCCACCGCCAAGGCCCGGCCGCGGATCGGCCCGCCTTGATCAGTGAAACGGAGGACGGCCGTGTCACCACCTTCACCTTCCGCGAGCTGGCGGAGGCCGTGGACCGCTGCGCCGCTGGCCTTCTCGCCGCCGGCCTCCAGCGCGGCGACCGGGTGGGCGCCTACATGCCCATGGTGGCCGAAGTCGCCATCCAGATGTTCGCCTGCTTCAAGGTGGGCGCCATCTTCGTGCCCATCTTCAGCGGCTTCGCCGCCCCCGCGTTAGCCGAGCGGCTGCGAGACGCAGGCGCGAGACTCCTGTTCACCGCGGACGAGACCG
>DATECF010000070.1:0-7083 GCA_035287045.1 Gemmatimonadales bacterium
CTTCTGCCGCCTCTGCCGCTTCTGCCGCCTTCTCAGTCCTCACAAAACCTGCACGACAACCCCGCAGCCACCCGCTCGTCGCCCGGGCGGGACTCCCCGCACTCCGGACAAGCCGTTGCCGCCAGAGGCTTCCCGGCCGACTCCTTGGGAAGCGGCTGGTCCACGTCTTGCGGCTCGTAGGGGATTCCCCGCAGGTCCCGCTGGCGCCAGCGGCGCCCAGAGCTTCGTCGGTACATAACTGCACCACCCAGGTCAAAGGCCGTCTCCCGGTAGCTTAAACCGGCCTCGCGCATAGCTCAAGTGTCGTCTGTAAGTTGTTACGTTACAATACTATACGGCCTACGCAGCGACTTCTTGCACGGCGCGGATGAAGTCCGGAATCTCGAACGGCTTTCTCAGGATGGGACGGCCGGTGCGGGTGAGGAACTCCTGGACCTCCGGGTCGTCGAACCAGGCGCTCACGAACATGACGTGCTTGGCAACCTCGGGGTGGCGGACCTCGAGGAGCTGGTACAGCCGAATGCCGTCCATCACCGGCATCATGATGTCGCAGATGACCGCTCGGAACGCCTCACCCTCCAGCTTGGCCAGGGCATCCAGCCCGTTTTCCGCCGTAGCGACCTCGAAACCCGACCGGCGCAGCACCCGGGCGAGGCCTTCGCGAACCTCGTGATTGTCGTCCACCAGCAGGACGCCAAGGGGGGAGTCGCTCACGGTACCCTCTCACCGTCGGGGCGTGATTCCGGAGGCGGCTGATCCGAAAGGAGGGAGCCAGCCACGTAGCCGAGCACACGGCCATCGGCATAGAGAGCCCACCACCCGGCCTGCCGGTCCGTGACCCGGACCGAGGACCCCGGACGCAGCACCCGGACAACACGCGTCCCCAACGCTCGCCCTTCCCGCACGTTGGCCCAATCCAGGATCCACCTGATCTCCGTGACCAATGAATCCCGGGGAGCCGCGGGTACCGCCGCCATGACTTGCGTGGTATCAGGAGCCACGGGCACTTCCGGCACCGGGACTGGCGCTTCCACCGTAACCGCCTGTGGCTGTTGGGGTTCCGCCATGGCCACTGGCGCAGGGGGGGGTGGCGGACCGGGCGCGCGATCGCGAAGCGCGGCCAGCACCAGCGCCGGGACGGCGAAGGCCACCAGGAGGGTCACCACCATGTACGGCGCGCGCCGGCCGGGGCGCGAGACGCCGCAATACGGGCACATCGTGGCGCCGGACAGGACCTTCCGGGAGCAGCGGCGACACTCGGTCAGGGCGCCGCCCTCGCCCTGCACGAAGCGGAACTGGGAGAGGAGGGTTCCGCACTGGGGGCATTTCGACGCCACACTGGAGACGGTGTGGCCACAACCGGGGCACTTGATGAGGCTCATTGTGGTTGCCGCGCGCATCTAATCTGCGCAGTAACGCCGCTCGAAGCTAGCATGGTCGACACGACAGGGGATGGAAGGTGATGGAAGACGATGGAGGAGGATGGAGGTTAGGCCGTCCGTCCATCCCCCGGCCGCAGCAACCAGAACGCCAGCCCCAGCCCGCACCAGACCCCGAACACCATCCATTCGACCCCAGAAAAGGATCCAGGAATCAGCGGCGTCGCTTTCATCAGGACGATCGCCGCGCCGACGATCGCGCCCACCGTCGCGAGCGCCCGCTCCCCCGGCGCACGGCGGCCTCGCAACAAGAACGCGACGCAGGCGGAGCACCAGCCCACGCCGACGGCCATGGACCCCACTTCCGAGATGGGCACCAGCACCGCGTCGCCCAGGAGGGACGCTACCGCCGTGAGACTCGCCAGGAGGAGGATGGCGCCGGCCGGAGTGCCGAATCGCGGATGCACGCCGCCGAGCGAGCCACGCACCAGCCCGCGGCGCCCGATGGCGTACATGAGGCGCGTGGCGGCCACGAAGTTCCCGTTGTAGACCTTGAACAGGGACAGGAATGCGCCGGCCAGGATGAGCTGCGCGATGGCCCGTGATCCGAAGGCACGCTCGAAGGCGGTCTCGGTGCCGACCCGCCCGGCTACCACCTCGCGCCAGGGATACACGTAACTCACCACCACCACGATCAGCACGTAGAACACCAGGCCGGCAACCACGGCAGCCTGCATGGCGCGCCCGAAGTTCCGTGGATCGAATCCCGGCTTCGCCTCTTCCGACCCCTTGGCAACCGATTCGAAGCCCGTCATGAAGTAGGGGACGATCTGCAATACCAGAAGCGTCGAAACCACGGCGCCCACGCCTCCCGGCCGGGCGAACGCCGGGGCCAGGTTGGCGGGGTTTCCCCGGGCGAACCCCAACGTCACGAACACCGCGAAGATCGCCAGCAGGCCGAACGTGGTCACGTCCTGGAAGACACCGCTCAACCGGATGCCCCGGTAGTTGATCGCCGCGATCAGGACGGTCAGGACCAGACCTACCACGACCCGCGGCAGGTAGATCGGATGCCCGGCCAGAGCGTACAGCTCCATCGTGTTGAGCGCCGGAACGATGCGTGCCAGGAGATTGCCGATCGCCACCGCCTCCCACGGACAGACGATGGCGTAGGCCAGCACCATGATCCATCCCGTGGCGAAGCTCAGGAACCTGGGGAAGACGTCGTTGGTGTACGCGATCTCCGCGCCGGCGTCCGGGATATCCCGCACCAACCGCCCGTAGGTGGCGGCGATCGGCAACAGGAGCACCCCGCCGATGAGGAACCCCAGGGCGGCCCCGCCGGGCCCGCCCCGGCCCAGCCAGTCGTCCATGATGACGAGCCACCCCACCCCCACCATCGAGCCGAACCCGAAGGCGAAGTACTCGACCGTGGAGAGGGTCCGGTGAAGCGCCGGCTTCAACGCCTGGTCGTGATCTCGATGGCGCCGATCGGGTGCCCGGTGCCGTACCTGGTGGTCGCGTCCCTGGCGTTGAGGAAGCGCACCTCTTTGACGCGGTCGGTTGACACGTTGCTCAGCTCGTCCACGCCGCCCGTGCGGATGCCGTCGACGTAGACCACGATGCCGGCGCCCTCGTTCAACCCGCCGGAAGAAATCCCCCGGGCGTTGGTGAGCCAGGCGGGACGCAGGCTCTTGACCAGCTCGTACGCGTCGCCGGCGGGGTTCTTGGTGATTTCCTCTTCGGTGATGAGGTTACGATTGCGCCGGCCCTGAGCCTCCGCGGCGGAGACCCCCAGGGCCACCTGGAGCAGGAACAATGCGGCGACGGCATGACGCAGCTTCATAGCTCCCTCCCGACAGTCGGCACGACTGCGGTTAACGGTAAGGGTGAGGGGTTGAGGGTTTCTGAAAGCTGCGCCACAACCGCCCGGGCATCAAGCCGGACGGGAGGGCTCGTCGATCCCCGCCGCCGGCTCCCAATCCGACGGCGCACCGCCGCTGTCGCGCACCCGCTGCTGGATCAGCTCCCACCGCGCGTCCACTTCGCGCTGGATGAAGGCCTCGTGCTGCTCGGTCAGATGACGGAACCGCCCCTGCTTGTGGAGGTACGGGCCCACGGCCTCCGGCGACGGATCGAGCGTCACCCGCCAGAGCCCGCCGCCTTCCACCTCCACCAGCGGGAAGACGCGGCAGCCCACGGCCATGCGGGCCAGCTCGATGGTCTCCTCGTCGGCGTACTTCCAGCCGGGCGGGCAGGGAGAGAGGATGTGCAGAAACCGCGTGCCCCTAATGGCGTGCGCCTTGTGGACCTTCTCGATCAGATCCAGCGGATAGGCCACCGTCGCCGTCGCCAGGTAGGGGATCCGATGCGCCGCCATGATCGCCAGCATGTCCTTCTTCGGGCTGGCTTCCGGATGGCCTTCCGGCGTCGTCGTGGTCCACGCACCCCACGGCGTCGCCGAGGAGCGCTGGATCCCGGTGTTCATGTACGCTTCGTTATCGTAGCAGACGTAGAGAAGGTCTTCGTTCCGCTCGGCCGCGCCCGAGAGGGCCTGGAGGCCGATGTCGAACGTTCCGCCGTCGCCCGCCCAGACCATGACCGTGGTTTCCGACTCGCCACGCACGTCCAGCGCCGCCCGGATGCCGGAGGCGGTAGCCGCCCCGGTCTCGAAGGCGGTGTGGTACAGCGGCACCCTGAGCGACGACTGCGGCCAGGGACCGGCGATCACGGACCAGCAGCTCGCCGGCATGACCACGATGGTGTTGGGCCCCAGGCCCTTCAGCACCAGGCGCATCGCCAGGGGCGCGGCGCAGCCCGGACAGGCCAGGTGCCCCGACGTCATCAGCTCCTGCTCCGGCACACGCCCGGCAAGACGGATCTGGGTCATAGGTTGAGCCCCACCCAGAGGTCTTCCCGTTCCGGACCTTCGGCCCGCCAGGTGCGCCGCACGATGTCTTCGATCACCTCCGGCGTCACGTCCCGGCCTCCAAGCCCGAGCACGTAGCCGTACACCGTAGGGCCCTGGAACCCATTGCCGGCGTACAGGGCCGCCCGCAGCTCTTCGGCGAAGATGCCGCCCCGCCCCGGTGAGAGATTCCGGTCCAGCACGGCCACCCGCGCCGCCCCGGCGACCGCCTCACGCAGCGCCGCGGACGGGAACGGCCGGAACATCTTCACTTTCACCAGCCCAACCGCCTCACCACCCTCGCGGAGTTGGTCCACCACGAACCGCGCGGTGGAGGTGATGGTTCCGGACGTGACCAGCACCAACTCCGCGTTTTCGGTCTGGTACGACTCCACCACGCCGTAGCGCCGGCCGCAGCAGCGCTCCCACTCCGCCTCGATCTCCTCCAGCACGGCGGGCACGCCAAGCATGGCTTCCTGGAGGTGCCAGCGCATCTCCATGTACGCATCGGGCTTCACCAGCGCGCCGAATGCGCGCGGCTCCCGCACGTCCAGCTGGTAGCGCGCCTGGCGCGGCGGCAGGAAGGCGTCCACCATCTCCTGCTCGGGGAGGTCCACCGGCTCGGCGGTGTGCGACAGATAGAACGCATCCAGCACCAGCATGACCGGCAGATCCAACGTCTCCGCCAGCCTGAAGGCCATGATGGTAGTGTCCAGCACCTCCTGGTTGGTCTCGCAGTAGAGCTGGATCCAGCCGGTATCCCGCTGCGAGAGGCTGTCGCTCTGGTCGGTCCAGATGTTCCAGCCCGGTCCCAGCGCCCGGTTGATATTGGCCATCACCACCGGGTGCCGGCCGTTGGCGGCCCAGTGCAGCATCTCGTGCATCAGGGCCAGGCCCTGGGATGACGTGGCGGTAAACGCGCGCGCCCCAGCCGCGGAAGCGCCGATACAGGCGGCCATGGCCGAGTGCTCGGACTCCACCTTGATGAAGCGGGCATCGAGCCGGCCGTCGGCGCACATCTCCGAAAGTTCTTCCACCACCTGGGTCTGCGGCGTGATGGGGTACGCCGAGATCACTTCCACCCGGGAGAGCCTGGCCCCCCAGGAGACGGCGTGGTTGCCCACCATCACCTTCTTCACAGGCCCTCCCTCGTCATGGCCATGGCGCCCCGAGGACATTCCGCGGCGCAGATCCCGCACCCCTTGCAGTAGTCCATGGCGACGGCGTAGCCGCCGTTGGAGCGGCTGATGGCGACGTCGGGGCAGAACACCAGGCAGAGGTCGCAGCGATTGCACACGCCGCAGTTGAAGCAGCGGCGGGCCTCGTCCAGCGCCTCGTCGGGACTCAGGCCCAGATTGACCTCGCGGAAGCTCTCGCGGCTCTCGCCCACTCCCAGGTGTCCATCGCTCCCTCGGGACGCTCGCGTGAAGTGCCGGAGATTCAGGTCCTCGATGTGCACCACCTGGTTCGCCGGTGAGGTCCGCGCGATGGGGTCATCTCCCCGCCAGCGCGTCATGCTCAGGTTGCCCTGTCGCCCGTACCGGAGGTCCGTGGTCCCCGGCCCTTCGAGCGGCCGGCCGGTGATCATCCGCAGGTACTGGTCAATGCCGATGGCCGCCCGCTTCCCCGCCCCCAGGGCGTCCGCCACGGTACGCGGCTGCTGCACCATGTCGCCCCCGGCGAAGACCGCCGCCCGGGTGGTCTCTCCGTACTCGCCGGTGAGCAGACCCGAGGGGATCCGCTCCATGTCGCCCGGCACCGACTCGAGGTCCACCGTTTCCCCGATGGCGGAGAGCACCGTGTCCGCCGGCAACGCGAAGTGGGCGCCCTCGACCGGCACCGGGGCCCGCCGCCCGCTCGCGTCCGGTGCCCCCAGCTCCATTCGCTGGCATTCGATCCCATTGACGCGCCCATTGCTGCTCACCAGCCGGATGGGCGCCGCCAGGAACACGAACTTCACACCCTCACGCTCGGCTTCGTCCACTTCGTCGGCGATGGCAGGCATCTCGGCGCGGGTCCGCCGGTACAACACGGTCGCTTCCGCGCCCAGGCGCAGCGCGGTGCGCGCGCAATCCATGGCGGTGTTGCCGCCGCCCACCACCACGGCCCGCTGCCCCAGCGAGGGACGCGCGCCCGCGTTCACCTGCTTGAGCAAGTCGAGTCCGGACTCCACGCCCGCCAGCTTCTCGCCGGGAACGCCCAGGGCCTTGCTCTGCTGCGCTCCGAACGCGAGGAACACCGCGTCGAAGGAACCCAGCAGGCTCCACCAGGGCAGGTCGGTCCCCACCCGGACGCCGCATTCGATGGTGATGCCGTGGGCGCGCAGCCAGGCGATTTGCCGGTCGAGCACCGCGCGGGGCAGCCGATACTCCGGGATCCCGGCGCGGAGCATCCCGCCGGGCTCCGGGGCCGCCTCGAAGACGGTGACCGCGTATCCGAGGCGAGCGGCGTGGTAGGCGCACGCCAGGCCGGCGGGACCGGACCCCACGATGGCCACCGAGGCGCACGAGGTCCGGGCCGGGCGGTTCACCGGCATCGCCAGCACGCGATCGCCAAGCACCCGCTCGATCGCGTGTACCGCTACCGCTTCATCGAACTGTCTTCGGTTGCAGGAGGTCTCGCAGGGATGGTGGCAGACGCGCCCGGTAACGGCGGGCATCGGGTTCTCGCGCACCAGCAGGTCGCAGGCGTCGTCCAGCCGGTCCTCGCGCAGCAGGTTGAGGTAGCCCTCGATGTCGATCCCGACCGGACACGCCTCGAGGCACGGCGCCACCCGATCCTGATAGATGGGGCGGA
>DATECF010000071.1:0-6877 GCA_035287045.1 Gemmatimonadales bacterium
CTCGTGAATGGTGCCGAAGCCGTAATCATTATAGATGAACCCGGCGTCTGAACTCACCGTCACCCGGCCGCCCATCCGCTTGTAGTCGTTGAGCAGCCGGAACCAGACCTGATAGAAGTTGCGCCACGCCACCTCATCCCACGTGGTCCAGTAATACCAGTACGAGCCGTGACTGGTGCGGCTGGCGGTGTAGAAATCGTCCATGGACGGCAAGGTGTACTTCTCGTGCCACCAGGCGGTCCGCATCTTCATGAGATCCCGGCCCGCGGCGTAGGCCGTCATGGTGGGATCGAACGTGGTGCCGAGCGCCAGGTGCTCCTTGAGGTACGCGTTCCACTCCTCGCTCCCCGGCGGATAGATCTGGTCCCACAGACGCGCCACCTGGCCAAAGCGTTGTTGCTCGTCATTGGCGTTGAAGCCGGGCGGCCAGGGCTGGATGGCGTAGTCCTTGAGCAATGCCTCGAAGTGGCCGTAGAAGTGCGTCACCGTGCCCAACCCCAGCCGCGCCGCCTCGATGGCGTTCATGTTGGCCACGCCGGATTGCTGCAGGTGAGCCGTGGAGCCCAGGCCGTGCCGCTTGGCCTCCTCCAGCAACGCCTTCATGACGTCGGGCGGATGCGCCCCCACCTTCAACCCGTCAATGCCGTGCCCCGCCGCCCACCGCACCCAGTCGTGCGCGGACTCGGGCGTATTGACCGATCCCTTATCCCACCCGCTGCCCGGCCGCTGGTAGTTGAAGATGCGGGGAGCCACGATCTCGTTCCGGGCGCTTCGCGCTTTCTCGCTCACGGCGAAGTCGTTCCCCGCCAGCGACACCCCGCGCACCGTGGTGATGCCGTGCGCCATCCACAGTTTGTAGGGGTACTCGGCCTCCGGATTCTTGGGCGGGCCGCCCGCGTGCACGTGGATGTCAATGAACCCGGGCAGGACGTACATCCCCGTGGCGTCGAGCTCGAAGTCCGGGTTCTCGGGTGGGCGGTTGGGTCGCATGGGCACGCCCGGCGTCCCCGCGCCCCGAATGTCCGCGATCCGGTTGTTCTGGATCACGATGTCCACCGGCCCGGTCGCCGGGGCGCCGCTGCCGTCAATCAACGTCGCGCCCCGGATGACCAGCGTCCTGAAGGGACCCTTGCCCTCGTCGGCGCGGCGCGCCGGGGCCGGGGTGAACTCCCGCTGCTGGGCGGCTCCGGGGCCGCCAAGCACGATGGTGAGCCCCACGGCGAGCAGTGCGGCTCGCGGGGCGAGGGAGGGGCGCAGTACGAGCATAAGGCCGGTCTCCGTCTGTTGACGAAACGATTGGTTATGGGGCGCAGCGACGTAATATGGCGGCGCGGGGGCGCGCGGCTAGTGGTGCGAAGTGAGAGGGGTCCGTCCCCGCGCGGCGGGGGTAGGCCCCTCCTGACGCTGTGGTGCGGCGTGGACTCGACGCTCGGGCGCGGGGGGGATGGCGACGTAAACCCCACCGGGGTTCACGTCGCCAGCGATCTCCTATGGCGCCCAGCGCGCCGTGACCACGCCGCCCCAACGCGTCCGTCGGGGCCTAGCCCCGCCGCGCCGGGGACGGACCAATCCTACAGGTACCGCGCCACGGCCATGGTGACGACCGCGATCGCCAACAACCCCGCCACCCATTGCGCGGCCTTGGCCGCGCGCATCCGCAGCGCCTGGATCTCCGCCATCCGCGCGTCCCGCGCGCCGGCGTCCGCGAGCGTGCCCAGGGTCTCCGCCAGCGCGCCAGCCTTCATCGTGGCCGGCCGCATCACGCCCACGCCGATGCCGAAACCGATGATCGCGGCCACCGCGCCGATCCCCACGGCCATGCCCGTGGGGGACCGCGACCACGCGGGTTGGAAGCCCGCCGAGACGCGCCACATCAGGACCACACCCGACAGGATGGTGACGATGGCGGCGATCGGAAGGATGGTCATGAAGCCGCGCCGTTGCAGGGCCTGG
Organism: Gemmatimonadales bacterium; assembly: GCA_035287045.1. Taxonomy (GTDB): domain Bacteria; phylum Gemmatimonadota; class Gemmatimonadetes; order Gemmatimonadales; family GWC2-71-9; genus JACPAP01. The sequence continues at coordinate 1,954 of DATECF010000071.1, forward strand.
ACCACCTTGGCGCCCTCAGGCCCGGCATCGCGAACGCTCGGGATCAGGAACCATGCCATGAAGAACAACGCGCCGGCCCAGAACACGCCGAGTCCCACGTGCAACAATCGCATGACGATCATGAGCAGGTCCACGGACGAGATCCTCCGTTAGAGGGTAGCCAGGAGCTGAGGCAGCTCCGCCAGGGTGGTGACATGATACTGCGCCGTGTCGGCGTACACGATACCCGGACGCAGTATCTGCACCGTGATCGCGCCCAGCGCATTCCCGGCCGCGATTTCATTCTCGGCGCTGTCGCCCACGATCAGCAGCTCACCGGGCCGGCACCGGTAGGCCGCGAGCATGTCCTGAAGGAGCCGCTGTTTGCCCGGGCCGGCGCCCCCGTCCAGCGTGTCGATGTAGATCGCATGGAAGAGATGGGCGATCCCGAGCGCCGCGATCTTGCTCTCCTGCACCCCACGGAAACCGGTCGTCAGCAGCACCCGGGTGCATGCCAGCGTCTGGAGGAACGGCAGGACATCCGGATAGGGGGAGAGGCGCGTGGTGACCCGCAACCCCTGATACACCTCTCGCCAGACGGCGCGCAACGAGACGGGGATGCCATACCGTTCGGCCACCTGGAGGAAGCCGAGACGGCGGGCGGACTGGATGGCCGCCTCGAGGACATCGGCGGGAATCCCGTCTGGTCCGGCGTTGGCACTGCGGACCGCCGCGATAGCGGGCGCCAACAGATCCTGCGCGATCGTCGTGGTATCGTAGAGCGTGTTGTCGAGGTCGAAGGTGGCGACCCGGATCATGTAAGCCCTTTCCCGATGATGCGCCGCAGCCACACTCCGGCGGCTGGGGAACTCGCGCGAGGTCGGCGTGGTATCAACGCTAATCGTTCTGCGTCGCTTATTGCCAGGACCATCCACCAGGTACATGCCCGAGGCCCAGAGTCCCGACCTCGACACCCTCCACCGAGCGCTCAAGCCGCGGTATGTGCTGGGGCGCGCCCTGGGGCGGGGCGGGATGGGCGTGGTGTACCTGGCCACGGACGTCCAACTGGATCGCCTGGTGGCCATCAAGGTGTTGCCGCCGGACCACGCGGCTCAGCCCGCGGCCCGGGCGCGGTTCCTGCGTGAGGCGCGGACCGCCGCGCGGATGTCGCACCCCAACATCGTGCCCATCCATGCCGCCGAGGAGTGGGACGGCCTGGTTTTCTACGCCATGGCCTACGTCGAAGGGGAAACCCTGGAGCAGCGGGTCAAGCGATCCGGTCCGCTGAAGCCTCTGGAGACGGCGCGCCTGATACGCGACGTGGCGTGGGCCTTGGCATACGCACACGCCCGCGGCGTGATTCACCGGGATATCAAGCCGGACAACATTCTGTTCGATCGGGATACCGGACGCGCCATGGTCACGGATTTCGGCATTGCCCGCGTGGACGCGGTGCTCGGCAACACCGGCCCCCAGGAGCTCTTTGGGACGCCCGAATTCATGAGTCCGGAGCAGGCGTGTGGCGGCTGCGTGGATGGGCGCAGCGATACTTACTCTCTGGGCGTGGTCGCCTTTTACGCGCTATCGGGCCGGCTCCTCTTTAACTCTCGGGATCCGCGGCAGCTGATTGCCAGCCATGTCACCGAGCCCGCGCCTCCCGTCGCGCGGGTGGCGCCGGGCGTGCCGAGTCGGCTGGCGCGCGCCGTGGATCGCTGCCTCGCCAAGAACCCTGAGGCTCGGTTTCAGCGGGCGGAGGAGCTGGCCAACGTGATGACGCGCCTGCTGGAGGAGCAATCGGCGCCGCCCGTCGCGGTTCGGGCGTTCGTGACGGAGAGCAAATGGCTGGCGGCCCCCGCCCATCTGTATGCCTTCTTCGTGGGTGGGTTGGTGCTGCCGTTGGTACTGCTGGGCATCACCTCCACCACGGCGCCGCCGGCCCGCTGGGGCATCGTGGCGGCGGCGCTGGCGGCCGTGGCGACGCCGGTCGCGTTCGTATGGTGGCGGGTCCGCCGGTTCCTCGCCACGGGGTACGCGTGGGAAGATCTGGTGGACCTGCTGCAGTTCGAGCTGGCACGACACCTGGAAGAGCTGGCGTTCACCTACGGCGGTGGCCCCACGCGAATGGAGCGGGTGCTCCGCACGGTGGCATACGTCGCGCTGGGCGGCACGGCTGCCTGGGTTGCCCTGGCGACCTATCACCTGGAGTCGGTTCCGGACCCCACCGAGCTGCTGGTCGCGGCCGCCACCGCCACCGTGGCGCTCCTGTCCGCGATCGTGGCGCGGCTCCGCACCGAGCATCGCACCGATCCCGGGGCCGGACGCCGGTTGGCGTTCTGGCGCGGCCGGCCCGGCCGGTGGCTCTTCCGACTGGCGGCCATCAGGCTCACGCGGCGGGACGGTCTCGTGAGCCGCGCGGCCGCCGAGTCTCCGCGCCGCGTCGCCTCGGCGTTCACGGCCGCCCCGACGCCGTCACCCAACGGCTGAGCGGCGACGTCTGCCACCCCAACGGGCGGGCGCGGTTGCGCGTAGCCCTTCCGTGAGCTAGAACCAACTCTCCCGTGGCCGGGCTCGCCCGGCCGCACGCCGTTCACGCAGTCAGGAGGCAGGGATGTCACGCTGGAGCGGGTCGCGGTACCTGGTCTGGTCGTCCGTCGGGTTGTTGGGGGCGCTGGCGCAGGCGCCGGTCGCACGGGCGCAGGCCCAGCGGGTCGATCAAGAGTACACCCAGAAAATCAAGGAATACCTGCAGGATGCGCGGATCTCCACCGAGCTGGTGGATCACCTCCCGGCCTCGAGCACGGTGCCGACGCCGCTCAAGTTCCTGGGGAGGATCGTGGGAACGCCCGGCGAGCTGACGTATGCCAGGGACATCCAGCGCTACTTCGAAGCGGTGGATCAGGCGTCCGACCGCGTGACCGTATGGAGCATCGGCCAGACCGAGGAGGGCCGCGACATGATCGTCGCCGCGGTGGCCGACGAAACCACCATCCGCCAGCTGGAGCGGCACAAGAACATGCTGCGCTCCCTCACCGACCCGCGGCGCACCACGGAGCAGCAGGCCCGGCAGCTGATGCAGACGGCCAAACCGGCGTACTGGATCACCAGCGGGATGCACTCGCCGGAGAACGGTGGACCCGAGATGCTCATGGAGTTGGTCTACCGGCTCGCCGTGGGGGAGACGCCGTTCATCCAGTCGATTCGCAACAACGTCATCACGCTCATCACGCCGGTGATCGAGGTGGACGGACGCGAGAAGCAGGTGGACACGTATTACTTCAACAAGAAGCTCCCGCGGGGATCGCAGCGGCTGCCGCTCATGTACTGGGGGAAGTACGTCGCGCACGACAACAACCGCGACGGCATGGGCCAGTTCTTGAAGCTCACCCAGCATGTGACCCGGTTCTTCCTGGACTGGACCCCCACGGTCATGCATGACCTGCACGAGGCGCAGTCGTACCTCTATTCCTCCACGGGCACCGGGCCGTACAACGAGCAGCTCGATCCCATCACGGTGAGCGAGTGGTGGATGCTGGCGCAGCACGACGTAATGGAGATGACCAAACGCGGCGTGCCGGGCGTGTTCACCTACGGGTTCTACGACGGGTGGGTGCCCAACTACATGTTCTTCATCGCCCACACGCACAACGCGATCGGTCGCTTCTACGAAGTGCAGAGCTACGGGCCGGACATCAACGAGAACCTGCGGCTCTCGGCCAACGCCACCAGCCGCGAATGGTTCCGGCCCAATCCCCCGTTGCCGTCCATCAAGTGGGGCCCCCGGAACAACACCAACATCCAACAATCGGCCTTGCTGTTTTCGCTGCATCACGTGGCCGAGCACCGGCAGCTGTACCTCGAGAACTACTGGCTCAAGAACCAGCGCTCGGTGGAGAAGGGGAAGAGCGGGCCCACGTTCGCGTGGCTGATCCCGGCGGCGCAGCGGCGGAAGGCGGACGCCGCGCAGGCGGTCAACGACCTGCGGCGGCAGGGCTTGGAGTTTCATCGGGCCACCCGGGCCTTCAGGGCCGGGAGCCTGGACGTCCGGCCCGGCGACTACCTCGTGCGGGCGGATCAACCCTACCGCACGCTGGCGGACATGTACTTCGCGCTCCAGAACTACGCCATCGGCAACCCGCGGCCGTACGACGACACCGGCTGGACCTTCCAGCTGATGCGGAATCTCACCGTCCTGGCAGTCGGGGATAAGGCGATTCTGGACCAGCCCATGACGCCGGTGACCGCGGACGTGACGGCGCCCGGCGGCATCGAGGGCGCCGGCAGCGTGCTGGTGGTGGACCACACCACCGACAACAACCTCATGGCGTTCCGCTTCAAGCACGCGGGTGTGAGGATGCTCGCGGCGGAGGACGACTTCGACGCCGCCGGCCGCCGCTTCCGCGCGGGGGCGTTCATCATCCCCAACGCCGATCGCGCGGTTCTGGGTCCCACGCTCACCGCCCTGGGTCTCTCGGCCTGGGCCATGGCGGAGTCGCCCAACGTCAAGACGCACGAGCTGGACGTTCCGCGCATCGGCTACGTGCACGCGTGGCAGCGTACTCAGGACGAAGGATGGGTACGGGCCGCGCTGGATACCTACGGGGTGCCGTACACCTACTTCGCCGACCAGAAGCTGCGCGAAGGCAATCTGCGCCAGACGTACGACGTGATCGTTTTCCCCCATGTGGGCGGGGACGCGCAGGCCCAGGTGAACGGCATCGCCAAGACCACCGAGACGCCGCTGCCGTACCGCAAGACGGCGGAGACGCCCAACCTCGGCGCCAACGATTCGAGCGACGACATCCGCGGGGGGATGGGCCTGGACGGCCTGGTGGAGCTCGCCCGGTTCGTGGAACAGGGCGGGACGCTGCTGGTGGAGGGCGCAACCTCGACCATCTTCCCGGAATACGGGATCACGCGCGGCGTGACGGTCGAGAATTCGGACCGG
>DATECF010000072.1:0-16064 GCA_035287045.1 Gemmatimonadales bacterium
TCTCAGAGCGCGACGAGACGCACCCGCCACGCTATCCGCCTATTGTTCCTCCGCCGCCTTTTCGAAAGCCTTCGCTTCTACGAAGACCTCAAGCAGGTTGGCATCCAGCATGCCCGCCTTCACTTCTTCCCGCATGATGTCGAGCGCGCGGGGCAGGGGAACGGCGCGCTTGTAGGGACGGTCCGACGCGGTCAAGGCATCGAAGATATCTGCGATGGTCATCATCCGCGTCTGGATGGGGATCTGGTCGCCGCGCACCTTCCTGGGGTACCCGGTGCCGTCGAGCTTCTCGTGGTGGCCGTAGGCGATGCCGGGGATGTCCTGCAGCTCCTTGGTCCAGGGGATCTGATTCAGGAAGCGGTACGTGTGGGTGACGTGGCTCTCGATCTCGAGCCGTTCGTTCTCATCCAGGCTGCCCTTGCGAATCGAGAGGAATCGGACCTCGTCGTCCGTGAGATAAGGGAGATTCTGCCCGTCGAGGTCCTGGTAGTAGACCTGGGCGAAGCCCAGGAGCGCCTCGAAGTTCCCGGCGGGCAGCACCGTGGGCTCGTTGGATTCCACGATCAACTGCATGAACCGGTCCAGCTCCTTGAGGCGCTCCCGGTGGTCGATCTCGAGCTTCTCGAGGAACTCCCGGTAGCCGTCCTGCCCGCAGCGCTCCAGGTAGTCCGCGCGCTGGTGCTGAAAGTCGCGCTCGGCGGTGCGCCGGACGAACGCGTAACGCTGCCTGACCAGCGCCAGGTCCGGCGGATAGAGCTTCTTCGCCTTCACCAGCACCTGTTCCCGCACGCCAACCTTGCCGAAGTCATGGAGCAGGCCGGCGTAGCGGATCTGGCGGATTTGCTCCCGGGTGAAGTTGATGTCCCGGTAGGGCCCCGCCGAGGTGCGGTCCACGGCCCGGGCCAGGCCGACGGTCATCGACGCGACCCGCCCGGAGTGTCCGAACGTGGTGGGATCGCGCTGCTCGATGGCCGTCACCGAGGCCTTCACGAAACCCTCGAACAGCCGCTCGATGCTCTCGTATAGCTGGCTGTTTTCAATGGACACCGCCGCCTGTCCCGCCAGCGCTGAGACGATCTCCACGTTCCGCTTGGTGTAAGGAATGATCTGCGCTTCCACCTGGTCCAGCGTGGTGAGCCGGGCCTGGAAGTCCCGCTTCCGGTTCACCAATTGCAGCACCCCGATCACCTCGTTCTGGTGATCCTTCATGGGGATCGTCATCATGGACTTGGTGCGGTATCCGTACTTCTCGTCAATCGAGCGATTGAACGTGTACTCCACGTCCGGCGGCAAGAAGTAGGTGTCGTCAATGACCAGCGGCTCCCCGGTGGAGGCTACGTAACCCGAGATGCTGCTGTGGTCGATGGGCATGGTGAACTCGACCAGCGGGATGTCCGGGCGCGAGGAGTTCTGGGACATCTTGAATCGCAGCCGTTTGACGTCCTGCTCGTGGGTTTCCACCACGTACAAGCTGCCCGCATCCGATCCGGTGATCTGCCGCGCCTGCGTGAGGATCAGCTCCAGCAGCGCGTTGTAGTCACGCTCCGTGGCCAGCGCCATGCCGATGCGGGTCAGCTCGCCCAGCTCTCGAGTGCGCATGGACGCCTCGGTCCGGGCCCGCTGGACATCGGAACGGGCCGCGGCCTCGCGATACGCCGCCCGGAGGGCGAGCAGGAGCTGCCGGGTACCGTACGGCTGCGGGACGTACGCGGCGACCACGTCGTACGGCACCGCGTCGGAGACGTCGGTCTCGCCGGGCGCGCCGAGGGCCACCAGGGCCCCGCCGCCGTCGAGGAAGGCCCGGAGGGTGGCGGGCGGGAAGACGGCCCGGCTGGGCGGATCCAGCACCAGCACGGCCCGCCCGTCGCCGGCGCTCAGCTCTTGCACCGAGCGCACCGCGCGCGTGAGGATCTCCTCGGCCGCCAGCGCCTTGGCGATGGGCGCGGGGTCGAACGTCGCCGGGTGCAGGAGCGTGAACTTCACGGTCGTTTCCGGTTGGTGTCGAGCGAGGGCGGCTCCACGCCCGTCAGGAGCCGAGTCGGGCGGCGGCTCACCTGGTCGGCGAAGTGCTCCAAGAGCACCGATGAGTTGTGCAGGTGCTGAATGGTCTCCCGGATCGCGGCGCGGTTCTCGCCGGCCAGCGCGTCTGCCGTTTCCGCCAGCCCGTTCACCTGCTTCAGCGTCTGGCGGGTGTCGGCGAGCACGGCCATCAGGCTGTCGCTCAACGGCCCAACCCGGGGTCCCAGGTCGGCCAGCAACCGGTCGGTGCGCTCCAGGCTTCGGGAGAGCTGGTCCAGCGCCTCCTCCACGCGTGGGGTGGACGCCGTCACCAGGCGCTGGGCGTCCGCCGCGGCCCGGGTGGTCTGCCGCAGCATGGCCCGAGTATCGCGAATGGCCAGCTGCAGCTCCCCGGTCAGGTCGGTCGCCAGGCGTCCCAGCACGTCCATGGCTCCCTGTCGGCGCTCGGAGGGGATGGTGTCGCCCGGCTCGACCGCGGCGCGCGCCCCGTTGTCCGGGACGATCAGCTGGATCACCGGCGGCGCGATCGGATTGAGCTGCTCGATCACCGCCCGCGTGCCCCGGGGGACGGTCACCGGGGCGCCGTTGGGAAACTCGGCGTCAATGGCCAGGTGCGCCACGAAGCTCAACCCTCCGCTCGCCGTGTCCTGGACCGGGTCCACCCGTCGCACCCGGCCCACCGCCAGCCCCTGCAGGAAAACCCGGGTGTCCTGGGTCAGGTCCTGCGCGCTGGCCGTCCGCATGTACAGGTCGTAGCGGCGCTCCAGCACGCCGCTGGTGATGATCAGCGTTCCCAGGATGACGCCGATCGCTCCGAGCACGAAGAGACCCGTCAGCAGGTCGCGGCGCTGGAACTCCTGGGTGGCGGCCAGGTCAGGTCTCCAATTCGAGCCGCCCGCGCACCAGGCGGTAGCGCAGCTCGACGCGGGCCCTCAGCACGTCGGGCAGGCTCTGTCCGACGATGAACACCGTGCGCCGTGCCCCCTCGGCCGATTCGCCGCCCCGCGCCAGTTCCAGAATCTGGGCCGCGGTCCGCGTGGTCAGCCCGTCGAACGGTTGCTCCAGAATCACCAGCTCCGGGTCGAACGCCAACGCCCGGGCCAGCGCGGCGCGCCGGCGCTCCTCCTCGTTCACCCTGGCGGGCCGGAGCCGGGCCACATGCTGCAAGCGCAGCATCGTGAGCATGACCTGGATGCGTCCGTCAATGGCGATCTCACTCCGGTCGCTCCCGAAGCGAAGCGGCAAGGCGACGTTGTCATAGAGCGTCAGGTTTTGCAACAGCCCGTCTCCGGCGGGAAGGTATCCAACGCGGCGGCGGAACGCGAGCGCGGCGCGACGGGGCAGCTCCGCCAGGTTTTCTCCCAGCACCAGGACCCGTCCCGTGGGCGGCCGGTCCAGGGCCAGCGCGTACCGCCCCAGGGTCCCGACGCCGCTGGTCGCGTCTCCCAGCAGACACACGGCGCGATGCCCGGGAACGTCGAAGCTCAGCACCGATGGGGTGCCGTCGCCTACCGTGACCTGGTCGAACGACAGGGCAGGGACGTTCATCAGCTCACCACCACGAACAGGGCGGATGTCAGGAAGATGGCCAGGATGCTGCCCACCACCGCGTGGCTCGAGGCGATGGGCACTTCGGTGGCTGCGCGGCGCACGGCCAGGCCGTGGAAGCTGGGCACGGTGCCGATGATGGTGCCGAACACGATGCCTTTGACCAGGGTCACACCCGCGTCGCGGAACGCCAGCGACCGCAGCACGATGTCGAAGTAGTGACCGGCGCTCATGCCGTTGGCGAACGCCGCGACCAAGCCCGCCAGGATGGCGACGCCGTCGAATAGAATGGTGAGCGAAAAGACCGAGACGATCGCGGCGGCGAAGCGCGGCAGGACCAGGTAGTGCACCGGGTCGATACCCATGCCCTCCAGCGCGTCCACCTCGCCCATCACCTTGTTGGTCGCCAGCTCGGCGGCGATGGCCGTGCCGGAGCGCCCCGCAACGACCAGGGCGGTGAGCAGGGGCCCCAGCTCGCGGACGATCGCCACCACGATGAGCGTCCCGATCAGCTCGACGGAGCCGATCCGGCCAAGCTCGCGAACCGCTTGAGAGATCACCAGGAAGCTCAGGATGCTCGAGAGGACGATCACCAGGGGGATGGCCTGGAGCGCGGTGAACCACAACTGATTGAGGAGCACCCGGCGGGCTACCCGGCGGCCGGCGGCCGGCAGGGTCCCCCAGGCCTGGAAGGCGCTGAAGGAAAAGCGCGCCAGGGCCCCGACCCGGGCGACCTGACGCGCTACGTGGGTTCCGACGACTGCGATTGGCGCGAACACGCGCCTACGCTATTACCCCTGTTTCAACTGGCGCAAGCCTTCCTGGGCCTCGGTGTATTCCGGGAAGACTTCGATGGCGCGGTTGAACAGCTCGGCCGCCCGGCTCGCGTCGCCCCGATCCGCGTACAACAAGGCCCGCGAGTAGAGTTGCAACGCCTCCGTGGGCACCTGGCGGGACTCCCGCTGCTCCATGGCCTGGCGCGGCAGGGCCGGCAGGTTCACGTCACGCGTGACGCTGCCCGCGAGGCTCACCACCAGCCCGTAGAGCTTGTCCCGCTTGTCGTTCACCTTGACGACCTTCACCAGCTCGCTGGTTTCCACGTTCACGATCCGCGCGTCAATGCGGAAATCGCCGTAGAAATCAATGAACCCGCCCAGCACCACGTAGCGGGCGCCCACCAGCTTGCCCAGCTTGGCGGCCGTGTTGGCGTCCACCCGGCCGCTGGCGCCCAGGTCCTGCTCCGCCAGGAGGTCCTTGATGCGGCCGCGCTCCACGATCCGGAGCTGGGGGTTCTGGGCGAACTCCGTAATCAGCATCTGCTGCAGACCTACCTGCAGGGCGTCGAAGTTCTCCTTGTCCTGGCCGTACGAGCCGCCGTTGTCGAACGGGAAGACGGCGATTCCGGGCCGCGAGTCCTGGCCCTGCGCTACCGGCGCCGCCAGCCCGGCCGCAAGGCCAAGGGCCCATACCGAACGCCACCGCATACGATCTCCTTCGTCAGAGGGTCAGTTGCAGGCCTTCCGTCGCCGCCATGACTTCCAGCGGCGCCTTCATCTTCCTTGCCGCCGCCCGGGCCTGCTTCACCAGCGCGTCCATGCCCGCATCGTCGCGCTCCGGGCGGTGATGGAACAGCACCAACCGCTCCACCCGGGCGTCTATCGCCAGCGTCACCGCTTCCAGGTAGGACGAATGGCCCCAGCCGCGGTGGTGCTCCAGCTCGTCGGGCGTGAACATGGCATCATGAATCAGGACGTCCGCGCCGCTGAGGTAGTCGACGAAGTCCGCCCGCCAGCTACGTGGTTCTCCATAATCTCCGCCGGAACCTAGCTCGTTGTCTGTGACGTAGGCCATACTGGCACCGCCGTCAGCTGGCGTGAGCCGGTAGGCCAGGGTATTCCCGGGGTGCCGAAGCCGCATGGCACGAACCGCAAATCCATCAATTTCAAAGGCTTGCGCGTCCACGTGCCCCACCGTCAATTCGGCAGCCACCTCGTCCAACGGGACGGGGAAGACCACCGGGTGCATCTGCTGCCGCAGGATCACCTCCAGGTCTACTTCTCCCTGCTTGCTCCCCCAGATCCGCACACAGTTGCCCTTGCCGAAAAACGGTGCGAAGAACGGCAGGCCATGAATGTGGTCCCAATGCGTGTGGCTCAGCAGGAGGTCCACATTCAGCGCCTCTTTCCCGTGACGCCGGACCAGCTCGCCGCCCAGGCGCCGAATGCCGGTGCCCGCGTCGAGGATGACGAGGCGACCCTGGCCCGCGCCCAGACCTTCCACCGCGACGCACGGCGTGTTGCCGCCGTAGCGCACGGTTTCCGGGCCGGGAGTCGGAATCGAGCCTCGCGTCCCCCAGAATGTTACCCGATAGGCCATGCGACGATTCGCGCTGCCACGTGGGGAAAGCTCAGAGCGCAGGGCGGGCGCACGCCGTGATACCCCTCACTCACCGGCCGGCGGCCGCCAGCAGGGCCGCGCGGTTGCGGATGGTAATGGCCTTGCGCGTGACCTCGATGTGGCCACGGTCGGCCAGTTCGCGCATGGTGCGCGACACGGTCTCTCGGCTGGAACCGACCATCTGGGCGATGGTGTGGTGGGTGACGCGGCGGGTGATGTGCACCCCGTCGTTCTCATCCGCCATGCTCAGGAGCAGTTTGGCGACCCGCCCGTTGACGTCCAGGAGCACCAGCCCGCCGATTTTCTCGTCGGCTTCGCGCAGCCGGCGGGACATCGCCCGGAGCATGCCCACGGCGATGCCGGGGGCCTCCCGCAGCCGGTGCTGGAAGTCCTCGCGGCGCACCACCAGCAGGTTGGAGTCTTCCATGGCGATCACGTGCGCCGAGCGTGGCTGGTCGTCAATCAGCGACATCTCACCGAAAAAGTCGCCTTCCTTGAGGACCGACAGGATGACCTCGCGGCCGTCCTCCCCGATCAGGACCACCTTTACGAGCCCGGTCACGACCACGTAGAGCGAGTCACCGGGGTCGTCCTCGAACAGGATCACACTGTTCTTGGGGTAGCTCCGGTCCCGGGCGATGTCGCCCAGGCGCGCGATTTCGGCCTCGCTCAACTCTGCAAAAAGAGGAACGCGGCGCAGGACCGGAGCCAGGGTCATGGGATCAGGGGCCTCGCTGGAAAGTCGCCGTAGTAGCCGCCAAGCTTATTCGGGGCGGCGGCCCCTGTCAAACACGGGCGCTTGATGGCAAGTTCCTGCCCGGTTTATATTTGCATCTCTTTATTGAGGCGCCCGAGGGCGCCCGGAGCTGACCCCCGTGAAGTCCGGTATCCATCCCAAGTATCGGCGGGCCGTCGTGCAGTGTGCCTGCGGGAACACGTTCGAGACCCGCTCCACGCTGCCGTCGATCCACGTCGAGATCTGCGCCCGCTGCCATCCGTATTTCACCGGCAAGCAGAAGCTGGTGGACACGGCGGGGCGGGTCGAACGCTTCCGCCAGCGCTACAAAGCCCCGGCCGAGGCCAAAGGAGCCTGACCCGTGGAGGCGCGGCTCGAAGCCGCGCTTTCCCGCGCGGCAGACGTTGAACGTGAGCTGGCGGACCCCGCGACAGCGCGGGACCCCGTCAAGCTCAAGTCGTTGGGTCAGGAGCACGCCCGGCTGGACCGCATCCGGCAGACGGCGCACCGCCTGGGCAAGCTCGAGGACGAACTGGCGCAGGCCCGGGAGTTGGCGCGCGATGCCGACCCCCAACTGGCGGAGCTGGCGCGCGCGGACGTGGAGCGCCTGGGGCCGGACGTGGAAGCGGCCCAGGTCCTGCTCCAGGAGCTGCTCCTGCCCCGAGACCCTCTGGACGACCGCGACACCATCGTCGAGATCCGGGCCGGCACCGGCGGCGACGAGGCCGCGTTGTTCGCCGCCGACCTGCTGCGCATGTACCTGCGCTACGCCGAGCGCCGCGGGTGGAAGACGGAAATCGTGGCCCTGTCCGAGGGCCATCTGGGCGGGGTGCGCGAGGCCATCTTCAAGGTGAGGGGCGACCGCGTATATGGACGGCTCCGGCACGAGTCCGGGGTACACCGGGTCCAGCGGGTGCCGGTCACCGAGGCGCAGGGCCGGATCCACACCTCCGCGGCCACGGTGGCGGTGCTGCCGGAGGCCGAGGACGTGGACGTCAAGCTGGAGGAGAAAGACCTCAAGATCGATGTCTTCCGTTCCTCGGGTCCCGGGGGCCAGAGCGTCAACACGACGGACAGCGCGGTGCGCGTGACCCACCTGCCGACCGGCCTGGTGGTCACCTGCCAGGACCAGAAGTCCCAACTTCAGAACAAGGTCAAGGCGCTGGAGGTCCTGCGCGCGCGGCTGTTGGACCGCTTGGTGGCGGAGCAGGAGGCGGCCAGGAGCCGCGAGCGTCGCAACCTGGTAGGAACCGGCGATCGCTCGGCCAAGATCCGGACGTACAATTTCCCTCAGAACCGGGTCACGGATCACCGGATCAACTTCACGCTGCATCGGCTGACGGGCGTGATCGATGGCGATCTGGATGAGCTGATGGACCAGCTCACCGCGGCGTACCGGGAAGAGCGAGTGGCGGTCTGACGGACAGACGGTCAGGCGGACAGACGGTCCGGCGGATGGGACCGATCGCGCCATCGCTGGTAGAGCCACGTGCGTATGCCGAGGGCATTGCCGGTTTCCGGCTGTTGGCGCTGATGGTGGATCGCCGGGTGTTGATTCCGCGGCCGGAAACCGAGGGCCTGGTGGAGCACATCCTGGCATGGGCGCGGGAGGAGTGGGCCAACGGGGCGTGGGGCGACGCACTGGACCTGGGCACCGGGAGCGGGTGCATCGCGCTGAGCCTTGCCACGGAGGGACGGTTCGCGCGGGTGGTGGCGACTGACGTGTCGGCGGATGCCCTGGCCGTCGCCCGGGCCAACGCCGGGTGGGTGCGCCCGGGGGGCATCCTGGAGTTTCGGGTGGGCGACTTGTTCGATCCGGTGGCGGGTGAGCGGTTCGACGTGATCGTCTCCAACCCGCCCTACATTGCGGAGCCGGAGTACGCCACGCTGGATCCGAGCGTGCGCGATTTCGAGCCCCGCGGCGCGCTGGTGAGTGGTCCGGACGGTCTGGCTCACACCCGCGCCATACTGGAACGAGCCGCGGATCACCTGATGCCGGGCGGTCTGGTCGCGTTGGAGATAGATTCCCGGAGGTCGGAGCCGTCGGCCGGCTTGGCGCGGGCTGCGGGCTTCAGGCAGGTGCGGGTCGAGCTCGACGTGTTCGACCGGCCCCGCTTCCTGTTGGGCAGAAAGGACCGTGCGTGATTCCGCAAAAGGCCGAGGACCTGGGCCGGCAGATCGGGCAGACCGACGAGTACCAGGCGCTCAAACGGGCCCAAGACCGATTGCAGGGTGCCAAGGAATTGGCCGTCCAGCTTCGCCGCCTCCAGGAGCTAGCCGAAGGCTTGGAGCGCACCATGGAGCGGGGCGAGACGCCCTCCGAGGCGGATCGCACCGCCTACGAGCAGGTGCTGAGCCAGGTGCAGGCCGATCCGGTGTATCAGGGGATGGTGGCCGCGCAGGCCAACTTCGACAAGCTGATGGTGCGGGTAAACGAGCACATCCTGGACGGCATCCGCAAGGGCGCGGCCAGCCCGATCATCACGCTGAGCTGACGGAAGACACGTGCCGGGTGCGTTCCTGGTCGTCGAGGGTCCCGACGGAGCCGGCAAGACCACGCTGGTGAAGCGCCTGGCGGCGCGCTTGCGGGAAGCCAGCCTCACGGTGGTGGAAGCTCGAGAGCCGGGCGGGACACCGCTGGCGGAGGTGGCGCGTGGGGCGGTGCTGGACCCAAGCCTTGGGGCGAGCCCGGCGGCCGAGTTGTTCTTGATGCTGGCGGCGCGGGCGGACCTGGTGGCGAAGGTGATCCGGCCGGCGCTGGCCCGGGGAGAGGTGGTGTTGAGCGATCGGTTCGAGCTGTCCACGGAGGCGTATCAGATCGCCGGCCGGGGATTGCCGCGCGAGCCGGTGCTGGCGGCGAACCGGCTGGCGACCGGCGGCCTCAGGCCGGACCTGACGCTGGTGCTGGACGTGTCGCCGGACCTGGGGCTGGAACGGCTCGCGGGGAGCGGGCGGGCCCACGACCGGATCGAGGGCGCGGACCGCCAGATGCACGATCGGGTGGCGCGGGCCTTCGCGGCCGCGGAGGGCAAGGGCGTGGTGCACCTCGACGCGACGCGCCCGGCGGACGTGGTGGCGCAACAGGCATGGGAGGCGGTGCTGCGGGTGACGGGGAACCTTTTTTCGGCGAGCAGGGTTTGAAGCACCCATTGGGTCCTTACGGAGGTACGGCATGAAAAGTCAGCGCGTTCTGGTAACGGCCTTGGTGGCGGTGGTGGCGTTCCTGTCGGGCGGCTGGTTGTTGCAGCGCGGCTCCCAGGGAGGCCAGAACGTCTACCAGAAGGCGCGGCTGTTCGACGACATCCTCACGTACGTGGCCGAGTACTACGTGGACACGCTGAACGAGGGGCAGCTGTACGATATGGCCATTGACGGCATGTTGCGCCAGCTGAACGACCCCTACACCACCTACCTCCGGGAGAAAGACCTTCGGGAGCTGGAGCTGTCCACCACCGGCAACTACGCCGGCGTGGGGATGCAGATTGACGTGCGGGACGGGTGGATCACGGTGGTCGCGCCCATCGCCGGCACGCCGGCCGAGGAGCTAGGCATCGAATCCGGCGACCGGATCGTGGAGATCGACGGTGAGTCCACTCGAGGCTGGGACAACGATCACGCGGTGCGCGAGTTGCGTGGGCCGGCGGGCACCAAGGTGAAGTTGACCATCGTGCGTCCCGGCGTGACGGACTCGCTGCAGTTCGAGCCCACGCGGGCCCGGATTCACGTGACGTCCATGCAGTACGCCGGCGCCCTGAGCGGGGGCGAGGTGGCGTACGTGTCATTCGTCAATTCGAGCATCAGCGAGACGACGGGGTCCGAGTTGGGCCGGGCGGTGGACTCGCTGCGACAGCGCGGTGCCAAGTCGCTGATCGTTGACCTGCGCGGCAACCCCGGCGGGGTGTTGGACCAGGGGATTGCGGTCGCGGACCTGTTCCTGGCGCGGGGCGACGTGGTGGCGGAGACCAGGGGGCGGGCGCCGGGCTCGTCGCAGAAGTACCGGGACGAGCGCCCGGAGCGGTGGCCCGGGATGCCGGTGGTGGTGCTGGTGGACGGGGGCACGGCCAGCGCGGCGGAGATCATCGCGGGGGCGCTGCAGGACCACGACCGCGCGCTGGTGCTGGGCACCCCGACCTTCGGCAAGGGGCTGGTGCAAACGGTCTATCCGTTGAATCAACGCGAAGCGCTCAAGCTGACCACCGGACGGTGGTACACGCCCAGCGGCCGGACCATCCAGCGGCCCCTGTCGCAGGCGCAGGCGGAGCAGGCGGACACCGCCGGGCATCCCGACTCGGCCGCGGCCGATACGGCGCACCTGTTCCGCACGGCCGGCGGCCGGACGGTCTCCGGCGGGGGCGGCATTCGCCCGGACGTGACCGTCCGGGGCGATACGCTCACGGACGGCGAGAAGGAGTTCGCGCGGGAGCTGGGGGGGAACATCCCCGCGTACCGCGACGTGCTGACCAGCTACGCGCTCGAGCTCAAGGGCCAGAACCAGATCAAGAGCCCGGCGTTCCAGGTGACGCCGGCGATGCGGGCCGAGCTGCTGCGGCGGCTCCGCGCCAAAGGGGTCCGGTTGACGGACGCCCAGTGGGAAGGCGGCGCCGGTCTGGTCACCGACCAGCTGGCGTTCGAGATCACCCGCTACGTGTTCGGGCGGCCGGCGGAGTTCGCGCGCCGCGTGTCGGAAGACGCGCAGGTGAAGCGCGCGGTGGAGCTGTTGACTGTGGCGCGCACCCCCAAGGAGCTGCTGGCGCTCGCCCAGAGGCCGGCGCCGGATTAGCCGCGCCGTCGTGAACGCGACGGTCGGCATCATCGGCGCGGGTCGCGCGGGCTTGAGTCTGGGGCTCGCGCTGGCCCGCGCCGGTCACGTTGTCCGCCTGTACGCCCGCCGTTCCAAGCCGGTCCCGCCGCCCCTCACCCTGTCCACGGGCCCGCTTCCCGCGTGGCTCGCCGAGGTGGGGGTTATTGTGCTGGCCGTGCCGGACGACGCGGTGCCCGCGGTGGCCTCGGACCTCGCCGCCTCCCGGCTGGTCACGGAGCCCCAGGTGGTGCTGCATCTCTCCGGCGTGCTGGACCGCGAGGCCCTGACGCCGTTGGAGCCATCGGGGGCGGCGCTGGGCTCGTGGCACCCGCTCCAGACGCTGAGCGATCCCCAGACCGCGCCGGAGCGGCTCCGGGGCGCGGTGGCGACGGTGGAAGGGGACGCCCGCGCGGTGGACACCGCGGCCGCGCTGGCGCGAGGGGTGGGCATGGAGCCGGTCCCGATCGCCGCGGCGCGCAAGCCGCTCTACCATGCGGCGGCGGTGGTGGCGTCCAACTTCGTGGTGGCGCTGGCGGGCGTGGCCCAGCGGCTCTTCGTGGGCGCGGGCCTGAGCGAAGCCGCCGCCCGCAACGCGCTCGCCACGCTGATGGCCGGGGCGTTGGAGAACCTGCGGGCCGGCGGGCCGCAAGGGGCGCTCACGGGGCCGGTGGCGCGGGGTGACGTGGAGACCATCCGCCGGCACCTGGAGGTCCTGCGCCCGGCGGACGCGGAGTTGTACCGCATGCTGTCACGCTCGGCGCTGGAGTTGGCGCGGCTGGATCCCGAGCGCCGGGGCGCCATCGAGGATCTCCTGGGCCCACCTTAAGCGTTCTTCACACACCGTTTGCCGGGGCGCCACTCGCGGCCTAGTATCTCAACCTCCCCGGTGCCGAGGCGATCCGATGTTCGAAGCGGCGGAAGTTGGCCATCGCGTGAGCAAGGCGGCGTACGAGAAGCAGGAACCGGAGATCCGGGCCAGTCTGCTCGAGGTCCAGCGCGCCCTGGCCCCATCGAAGAAGGCCGCGGTGGTGCTGATCGGCGGGGCGGAGGGGGCCGGGAAAGAGGAGACGGTGGGTCTGCTGCTCGAGTGGATGGACGCCCGCGGCATCGAAACCCATCCGATGTGGGAGGTGAGCGACGAAGAGCGCGAGCGGCCCCGCTTCTGGCGGTTCTGGCGGGTCCTGCCCCCCAAGGGGAAGATCTCGGTGCTGTTCGGCTCGTGGTACTCGGAGCCCATCATCAATCGGGTGTTCGACCACACGAACGAGCTGGAGTTCGAGCGGGAGATGCGGCGGGTGGTGGACTTCGAGCAGATGCTCGCCAACGAGGGCGTGCTGGTGCTCAAGTTCTGGCTGCATCTCGCGAAGGGCGCCCAGAAGAAGAAGCTCAAGGAGATGAAGCGGGACCCCCGCCTTCGGTGGCGGGTGAGCAAGGACACCTGGAAGTTCTTCAAGGACTACGACGCGTTTCGTGCGGTGTCGGAGCGCGCGCTGCAGCTCACCAGCACCGGCTTCGCGCCCTGGACCATCGTGGATTCGGTCGACAAGCACTACCGCAACCTCACGGTGACCAAGACGATGCTGCACGCGATCCGGGAATCGCTGACCAACGGCGCCCCGCCGCCGAACACGGAGGCTGGCGAGTCGGTCAAGCCCCCGCTGCCCACCCGGCGCGAAGGCAACATCATCCGCGAGCTGGACTTCACCAAGAAGCTGGGCGAGCGGGTGTACGACCGGACGCTGCCGGAGTACCAGGCGCAGCTGGGCCGGTTGGCCCGGAAGCTGCACGACTCGCAGCGCTCCATGATCCTGGTGTTCGAGGGGCCGGACGCGGCGGGGAAGGGTGGGGCTATTCGACGCCTCACGGCGGCGGTGGATCCGCGGCTCTACCGCATGACCTCGGTGGCCGCGCCCACGGATGAAGAGCGCGCGCATCCCTATCTGTGGCGGTTCTGGCGGGATCTGCCGCGCCACGGGCACATCACCATTTACGATCGTTCCTGGTATGGCCGAGTGCTGGTAGAGCGGATTGAGGGTTTCTGCGCGCCGGAGGACTGGCGGCGCGCCTATTCGGAGATCAACGGCTTCGAAGAACAGCTGGCCGAGTTCGGCACCATCGTGCTCAAGTTCTGGTTGGCGATCAGCCCGGAGGAGCAGCTCCGGCGCTTCACGGACCGGCAGGGGACGCCCTACAAGCAGTACAAGCTCACCGAGGAGGACTGGCGCAACCGCGCCAAGTGGGACGCCTACGAGGCCGCCGCGGCGGACATGGTGGAACGCACCAGCACCGACGACGCGCCCTGGGTGTTGGTCGAGGCGAACGACAAGTTTTGGGCGAGAGCCAAGGTGATCAAGACGGTGGTGAAGCGGCTGAAGAAGGAACTGAAATAGGCGGATAGAGCGGATAGAGCGGATCCGCCTATCACTGCCTCCGCAAATTCGCCCGTAGGTGCCCCAGATTCAGCATCGGCACGCCGCCTTCCGTCGGCACCAGGATCACCAGGTTGCTCGACTGGCGCATGTCGTGCAGCACCTCGAGGTATTGCTTGGTCAGCGCCTCGGGGGTCAGCGTGACGTTGAGCAGCCGCTGCTGATCCGATTGGAGCCGGGCGACTTCCACCCGGTGTCGCTCGGTCTGGATCTGCTGCTCCTGCGCGATTTTGTTGTTGATGGCCTGGACCACCTGAGGCGGCGGCTGGAGGTCCCGGAGGAAGAACGCCGTCACGGTGGCGATCCGGAACGGCTCGCCGCCGGCATGCCGTCATGCCGTCATGCCGTCTACTCAACCAGTCGCCTGTACTTACTCAAGTACCTCAGGGCCGCGGCCCGCTTGCCCGTGATCTCGTACAGCCGCGCCAGGTTGAAGTACGCGTCGGCCAGCTTGGGGTCGGAGCGGATGGCGTGCTCGTAGGCCTGGATGGCCTCGTTGGTGCGCCCCACGTCTTCGAGGGCGATGGCGAGGTCGAACGCGGCCGTGGAGTCGTCCGGATGGGCCTGGAGCGCCAGCCGGTAATGGCCCAGCGCATCCTCCAGCCGCCCGGCCTCGTGCAGCAACCGCCCCAGGTTGATATGGGCGCCGGCGTGATGCGGGTCCAGTTCCAGGGCCCGGCGATACGCGTCGCGCGCCTCGTCCGGCGAGGTCACCTCGAGATCGAAGCCCAGCGCGTACCACTCATCCGCCGAGAGGGTTTCCTGCTCCCGCGCCGCCTCGGCCCGCTTGCGGGCGATGGGGCCGGCTTTGGCGGCGATCTCCGAGACGCTGAAGTCCAGCACCACCTGATCCGACTCCGGGTACCAGGCGGTCTCCCCATCCGTCACCACGATGCGATCGCCCTCGGCCGCAATGCGCAGCGCCGAAAGCGGGCGGCCCAGGGGCAGCTGGTCGCGGAGCCGCCTCAGGGCGGCGCGGATGCGCCGGCCCGGGATTCTGGCGGCGGCCAGGCCCTTGGCGGCCCGGAGCAGCACCAGGTCCTGGAACGAGAATCGGAGCTGGCCGCGGGTGCTGCGGCCGGGCGTGAGGAAGCCGGCCCGCGCGAAACCGCGGACCTGGGCTTCCGATAGACCTAAAAGCTTGGCGACGTCCTGAGTGGTATAGCCGGTCAGCTGGCCTTGCGCTTGGCGGCGCGCTTGGGTGCGGCGGCCGGCTGCGCGGCGCGCTTGGCCGGTTTCCGTTCGCCGCCGGTCTTGCCCTTGGCGAGGCTCGCCTTCAGCGCCTCCATCAGGTCAATGATCTGGGTCTGCGGCGCGTCGGTCGGTTCCTCGGTGATCTCGTGGCCTTCCACCTTCTGCTGGATCTGCTCCAGCACCCGTGCCTTGACGGTGTCGGTATAGGCCTCGGGGCGGAAGGCCTCGGAAGCGGCCTGCTCGATGAGCTGCACCGCGAGCTGGAGCTCCTGTTTCTTGATCTCCACGTCCGCGATGGGCACGTCCTTGGCCGAGCGTACCTCGTCCTGGTAGTGTAGCTGCTCCATCACCAGCACGCCGTCCATGGGCCGGACCAGGATCAGGTACTGCTTCCCCCGCGACGCGTACTGGCCCAGGGCCGCGCGCCCGGTCTGCTCCAGCGCGGCCGCGAGCAGCTTGTAGGCCCGCTCGCCGCCCTTATCGGGGCCCAGGAAATAGACTTTGTCCAGGTATATCCGGTCCACCTGCTTCAGCGGCACGAACTCGGTGATGCCGATCGAGTTGTTGCCCTTCTCTTCCAGGGCTTTGAGCTCGTCCTTGGTGAACTGGACGTACTGGCCCTTGGAGAACTCGTAGCCTTTGACCATGTCGTCGCGCTCGACCTTCTCGCCCTCCTTCTGGCAGAAATACTGCTGCTTGAGGCGCGAGCCGCACTTCTTGTGCAGCAGGTTGAACGAGACGTTGGCCGAAGATTCAGCCGCGGAATAGAGCTGGACGGGGACCGAGACCAGTCCGAACGAAATGGTCGCAGATGAGATTGGGCGTGCAGGCATAGTAACGGCAAGCTATGAAGTGCCAGCGGGTTACGCAACGATGCGCTGTCCGCTCTCCGCTGACCGGTATCCGATTCCCGCCGGCGCCCGACGCCAGTTGGCGGGCC